>NZ_JOHB01000040.1:0-58139 GCF_000719605.1 Streptomyces sp. NRRL S-1813 | reverse complement strand
CACGGTCGTCTTCGCGATGTTCGCCGGCTTCCACTTCTGGTGGCCGAAGTTCACCGGCAAGATGCTGGACGAGCGGCTCGGCAAGATCACTTTCTGGACGCTGTTCGTGGGCTTCCACGGCACCTTCCTCGTCCAGCACTGGCTGGGCGCCGAGGGCATGCCGCGGCGTTACGCGGACTACCTCGCGGCCGACGGCTTCACGACGCTGAACACCATCTCGACGATCAGCTCGTTCCTGCTGGGCCTGTCGATCCTGCCCTTCATGTACAACGTCTGGAAGACGGCGAAGTACGGCGAGAAGGTCGAGGTCGACGACCCGTGGGGCTACGGCCGCTCGCTCGAGTGGGCGACGTCCTGCCCGCCGCCGCGGCACAACTTCCTCACCCTGCCGCGTATTCGCTCCGAATCCCCGGCGTTCGACCTGCACCACCCGGAGATCGCAGCCCTCGATGCGCTGCACAACGGCCGCGGCTCCGAGGATGACAAGGCCCTCGCCGGCGGCAAGGAGGCGGGCAAGTGAAGATCCAGGGCAAGATGTTCATCTGGCTCGCCGTCTTCGTCCTCGCCATGGCGATCGTCTATGGCGTCTGGTCGAAGGAGCCGGCGGGTACCACCGCTCTGTTCCTCGCCTTCGGCCTGTGCATCATGGTCGGCTACTACCTGGCCTTCACGGCCCGGCGGGTCGACGCGGGTGCGCAGGACAACGAGAACGCCGAGGTCTCGGACGACGCCGGTGAGCTGGGCTTCTTCAGCCCGCACAGCTGGCAGCCGCTGTCCTTGGCCGTCGGTGGCGCGCTCGCCTTCCTGGGCGTCGTCTTCGGCTGGTGGCTGCTGTACTTCTCCCTCCCGGTGATCCTCGTCGGTCTCTTCGGCTGGGTCTTCGAGTACTACCGCGGCGAGAACCGCACGCAGTAACCACGGCGCATGTGCCGTACGGCGGGCCCGGACACCTCAACAGGTGTCCGGGCCCGTCTCGTTTGGCGGCCGGGGGCAGACCCGTTTGCAGTCCTCCAGCGCGCTGAGACAGGTGATTCTTCATATTTTTGGGGCATGAGTCACAGACCTCGAACCCGGACGGTGCTGAGCTGCGGCCTCCTGCTCGTGCCCCTTGCGGTGAGCGCCACCGCGTGCGGGGGCTCGGATTCGGAAGCGCTCTCCGCCAATCCCTACGACGCGGCCGACCAGATCTCGGCCAACACCCCCGACGGCAACAAGAAAGCGGACCCCGAAAAGCCGCTGGAGGTCTCCGTCAAGGGGGACGAAGCGCGGATCACGGACGTGACCGCCACCGATACCACCGGGCGCGCCGTCCGCGGCGAGCTGAGCGCCGACGGCAGGCACTGGCGCACCACGGTGCCACTGGCCGCCGGCAGCCGCTACACGGTGCGGGTGAGCACCGAGGAGGAGGACGGTTCGCCCGGCCGGAAGACGCTCGTGGTCAACACCCGCGGCGCAGACGGCCAGTTGACCGCCACCTTCGGCCCGAAGGAGGGCGAGTACGGCGTCGGCCAGCCGGTCACCGCCGAGCTGAGCCAGCCGGTCAAGGACCAGAAGGCCCGTGCCGTGGTCGAGAGCGCCCTGAAGGTCGACTCCATGCCGCGGGTCCAGGGCTCCTGGCACTGGGTGGACGACAAGAAGCTGCACTTCCGCCCGAAGGAGTACTGGCCCGCCCACGCCACCATCTCCGTGCACAGCAACCTGGCGGGCCTGAAGGTCGCCAAGGGGCTCTACGGAGGCCCGTCCAAGCCGGTGAAGCTCACCACCGGCGACCGGGTGGAGGCCGTCACCGACGCGGCGACGCACCAGATGACGGTGCTGCGCAACGGTGAGTCGATCAACACCATCCCCGTGACCACCGGCAAGCCCGGCTTCTCCACCCGCAACGGCGTCAAGGTCGTCCTCGGCAAGGAGAGCTTCGTACGGATGCGCAGCTCGACGGTCGGCATCGCCGCCGGGAGCGGAGACTCCTACGATCTGCCGGTCTACTGGGCCACCCGGGTGACCTGGAGCGGTGAGTACGTCCACGCCGCACCCTGGTCCGTCGGATCGCAGGGCGCGGCGAACGTCAGCCACGGCTGTACGGGCATGTCGACGAGCAACGCCCAGTGGTTCTTCAACACCGTGCGGGTCGGCGACATCGTCAAGGTCGTCAACAGCGGCGGGGACACCATGACGCCGTTCGACAACGGCTTCGGCGACTGGAACATGCCCTGGCAGGAATGGCGCGACGGCAGCGCGGTGAAGAGCAGGGCCTCCAGCACCACAGGAGCGGCCGAGCGCGCCCAGAACCCCGCCGACGACGCCAGGCTGCGCCCGAAATTCTGAGCGCCGCCCAGCGGGCCGCTCAGGCCTGTACGAGGTGCCTGCGGCGCAGCAGGCCGGCCAGGGCGTCGGCGAAGGCCACCGGGTCCAGCGGATGCGTCACCGCGGCGTCCGCACGGCTCCAGGTCGCCAGCCAGGCGTCCTGGGGGCGGCCGATCAGCAGCAGCACCGGCGGGCACCGGAAGATCTCGTCCTTGATCTGCCGGCAGACACCCATCCCGCCCGCGGGCGCCGTCTCGCCGTCCAGTACGCAGACGTCGATGCCGCCCTGCTCCAGGGCGGTGAGGACGGCGGGCGCGGTGGCGCACTCCAGGATCTCGATCTGCGGGGCATCGGCGGCGGGGCGTCGTCCGGCCGCCAGCCGGACCTGCTCGCGGGTGTTGGCGTTGTCGCTGTAGACCAGCACCGTGGCAGTCGCCTGCATCGTTCCTCCACGCTTCGTAGCGGCACAGCATCGGGTGGGGCGGATGCTACTCCCGCGGCGGGTGTCCGCAGGAGGGGTTGGCCGGAACCAAGATCTGCCCGACGGGCCGTCAGGGCGGGCTCCGGCGGGGCGGGCGGGCGGCGGCGCGCCCGGTGCGTCCCCCCTTCGAGCGACCGCCGAAATGGCGCGTACGAGCAGGGCATACGCCCTTGACACACCGAACGGCACCCCCCGGAGTGAGGGCGGGATAAGCGACCGACATAATGTCGGTCGTGGCGACAGCAACGACAGTAGAAACCGGGCACGCGCACCCGTCGGTCAATCGGCCGAACCTCACCAGCGTCGGAACCATCATCTGGCTGAGTTCCGAGCTGATGTTCTTCGCGGCCCTCTTCGCGATGTACTTCACCCTTCGTTCGGTGACCGGATCCGAGTATTGGAAGGAATCCGCCAGTGCGCTGAATCTTCCGTTCTCAGCGACCAACACCACGATCCTGGTGCTCAGCTCTCTGACCTGCCAGCTCGGCGTTTTCGCGGCCGAGCGTGGCGATGTCAAGAAGCTCCGGGCCTGGTTCGTGGTCACCTTCATCATGGGTGCGATCTTCATCGGCGGTCAGGTCTTCGAGTACACGGAGCTGGTCAAGCACGAGGGCCTGTCGCTCTCGTCCGGCCCGTACGGCTCGGTGTTCTACCTGACCACCGGCTTCCACGGACTGCATGTGACGGGCGGTCTGATCGCCTTCCTGCTGGTCCTGGGCAGGACGTACGCGGCCAAGAGGTTCACCCACACGCAGGCCACCGCGGCCATCGTCGTGTCCTACTACTGGCACTTCGTCGATGTCGTCTGGATCGGCCTCTTCGCCACGATCTACCTGATCAAGTAGTCCGGGCCCGTACCGGCTCGCATCAGACAGACATATCCAAAGCATCGACGCAGAAGATCCTGACACCGGGGTAATCCGTGAAAAAGCTCTCCGCACGACGGCGCCATCCGCTGGCGGCGCTCGTCGTCCTACTCTTCGCGCTGGCGGTCACTGGGGGGCTGTACGCCGCGTTCGCGCCGGCGGACAAGGCTCAGGCCGATGACACCGCCCAGTCTCTTGCCGTCAAGGAGGGCAAGAAGCTCTTCGCCGTGGGCTGCGCCAGCTGCCACGGCACCGGCGGTCAGGGCACCTCCGACGGCCCGAGCCTGGTCGGCGTGGGCGCCGCAGCCGTCGACTTCCAGGTGGGCACCGGCCGTATGCCCGCCCAGCAGCCCGGCGCCCAGGTGCCGAAGAAGAAGAACATCTACACCAACGCCCAGATCGATCAGCTCGCGGCCTACGTCGCGTCGCTGGGCCCCGGCCCGAGCGTGCCGTCCAAGGAGCAGTACAGCCCCGAAGGCGCCAACATCGGCAAGGGCGGCGAGCTGTTCCGCACCAACTGCGCGCAGTGCCACAACTTCACCGGTAAGGGCGGCGCCCTGACCGACGGCAAGTTCGCACCGACGCTCGAGGGCGTGGACCCGAAGCACATCTACGAGGCCATGGAATCCGGCCCGCAGAACATGCCCTCCTTCGGTGACGGCTCGCTGTCGAAGGAGAACAAGAAGGACATCATCGCGTACCTCGGCGCCGTCAACGGCGATGATTCCGAGAGCCCCGGCGGCCTTGACCTCGGTGGTCTCGGTCCGGTCAGTGAGGGTCTCTTCGGCTACATCTTCGGCCTGGGCGCGCTGATTGCGGTCGCCATCTGGGTCGCAGCCCGGACTACGAAGGCCAAGAAGTCATGAGCGAGACTGGACGACACGAAGACGTGCCAGAAGAAACCCTTCCCAGTGAGCGGGAGACGGCTCACGAAGGCGCGGTGGCCACGGCGGAGAACCCGTTCGCGGACCCGGGCCTGCCGCCCCACGAGCACCGTGCCCAGGACATCGACGAGCAGGCCGCCCGGCGCTCCGAGCGCACCGTGGCCTTCCTCTTCCTGGTGTCGATGGTGGCCACGGTCGGCTTCATCGCCTCGTACGTGGCGATCCCGATCGACAAGATCGTCTACATCTGGCCGATCGGACACATCAGCGCGCTGAACTTCGCGCTCGGTCTGACGCTCGGCGCGGCGCTCTTCTGCATCGGCGCCGGTGCGGTCCACTGGGCCCGCACGCTGATGTCGGACGAGGAGGTCGCCGACGAGCGCCACCCGATCGAGGCTTCGCCCGAGGTCAAGGCCAAGGTCATGGCGGACTTCGCAGAGGGTGCGAAGGAGTCGCAGTTCGGCCGCCGCAAGCTGATCCGCAACACGATGTTCGGTGCGCTGGCCCTGGTGCCGCTCTCCGGTGTCGTCCTGCTGCGCGACCTCGGGCCGCTGCCCGGGAACAAGCTGCGCACCACGGGCTGGAAGAAGGGCGTCCGCCTGGTCAACCAGGCGACCAACCTCCCGCTGCGTCCCGAGGACATCGCGGTCGGCTCCCTGACGTTCGCCATGCCCGAGGGCCTGGAGGAGGACGACGAGGAGTTCGCCGAGAAGATCGCCAAGGACGCCCTGATGATCGTGCGGATCCAGCCGCAGAACATCAAGGACAAGCACGAACTCTCCTGGTCGCACGAGGGCATCGTGGCGTACTCGAAGATCTGCACCCACGTGGGTTGCCCGATCAGCCTGTACGAGCAGCAGACGCACCACGTGCTCTGCCCCTGCCACCAGTCGACGTTCGACCTCTCTGACGGCGGTCGGGTGATCTTCGGTCCCGCCGGGCACGCCCTGCCGCAGCTGCACATCACAGAGAAGGACGGCTTCCTGGAGGCCGCAAACGGCTTCGAGGAGCCCGTCGGCCCGAGTTTCTGGGAGCGCGGATGAGTAACGAGACAACCGCGACCACCACACGTCGTGGCCAGGCGCCACGGGGCGAGCGGATCGCGGACTGGGCGGACGGCCGGCTGGGCATCTACAGCCTCGCCAAGTCCAACATGCGCAAGATCTTCCCGGACCACTGGTCCTTCATGCTCGGTGAGGTCGCGCTCTACAGCTTCATCATCATCATCCTGACCGGTGTCTATCTGACGCTGTTCTTCCACCCGAGCATGGCCGAGGTGACCTATCACGGTTCCTATGTGCCCATGCAGGGGATCCGGATGACGCAGGCCTTCGAGTCGACGCTGGACATCAGCTTCGACGTCCGGGGCGGGCTGCTTATAAGGCAGATCCACCACTGGGCCGCGCTGGTGTTCCTGGCCGCGATGATGGTCCACATGATGCGGGTGTTCTTCACCGGCGCCTTCCGCAAGCCGCGTGAGGTCAACTGGCTGTTCGGCTTCCTGCTGTTCGTGCTGGGCATGTTCACCGGCTTCACCGGCTACTCGCTCCCCGACGACCTGCTCTCCGGTACCGGTGTGCGGTTCATCGAGGGCGTCATCCTCGCGATGCCGCTGGTCGGTTCGTACCTCCAGTTCTTCATCTTCGGCGGGGAGTTCCCGGGGCACGACATCATCCCGAGGTTCTTCACGGTGCACGTCCTGCTGCTGCCGGGCATCATGCTCGGCCTGCTGGTGGCGCACCTGATCCTGGTCTTCTACCACAAGCACACCCAGTTCCCGGGTGCCGGCAAGACCAACAACAACGTCGTGGGCATGCCGCTGCTGCCGGTCTACATGGCCAAGGCCGGAGGCTTCTTCTTCCTGGTCTTCGGTGTGATCGCCGCGATCGCCGCGATCGCCAGCATCAACCCGGTGTGGGCGATCGGCCCCTACCGGCCCGACCAGGTCTCCACCGGCGCCCAGCCCGACTGGTACATGGGCTTCGCCGAGGGTCTGGTGCGTGTCATGCCGGGCTGGGAGTGGAACTTCTGGGGCCACACCGTCAACTTCGGCGTGCTGATCCCGATCATCATCTTCCCGCTGGTCCTGGTCGCGATCGCGGTCTACCCGTTCGTCGAGTCCTGGGTCAAGGGCGACAAGCGCGAGCACCACATCCTGGACCGCCCGCGCAACGTCCCGACCCGTACCGGCTTCGGTGTGGCCTGGCTGATCGCGTACTTCGTGATGCTGATCGGTGGCGGCAACGACCTGTGGGCGACGCACTTCCACCTGTCGATCAACTCGATCACCTGGTTCGTCCGGATCGCGTTCTTCGTCGGGCCGGTGCTGGGCTTCATCGCCACCAAGCGGATCTGCCTGGGCCTCCAGCGCCGCGACAAGGACAAGGTGCTGCACGGACGCGAGTCCGGCATCATCAAGCGCCTGCCGCACGGTGAGTTCATCGAGGTCCACGAGCCGCTCGACCAGGAGCAGCTGCACGTGCTCACGCAGCACGAGCAGCCCGCGCCGCTCGAGCTCGGTCCGGAGGTCGACGAGAACGGTGTGGCACGCAAGGTGTCGCGCTCGCAGAAGCTCCGCGCCAAGCTCTCGAAGAGCTACTACGGCGAGGACAGCGTCATCGCCAAGCCCACGGTGGAGGAGTACAAGGAGATCACCAGCGGCCACGGCCACCACTGATCACCTCGGCGCCTCGTAGCGCACCGTAGGTAGTACGCCACCCAGAGGGCCCCGTCCGATCACCGGACGGGGCCCTCCGGCGTTCGGGGCGGCTCGATAGGGTGACGGCATAAGCAGGAGACAAACCAGGAGTGTGGACCATGAACGTTGTGACCCCGGTTGGCGGCGACAGCGTGGCGGCCCACACCTGGCCGGACTTGCTCAACGCCCTGCTCGACGGCCGTGACCTCGCCGCGGACGACACCGCATGGGCGATGGACAAGATCATGCGGGGCGAGGCCGGCGACGCCCAGATCGCCGGCTTCGTGGTGGCGCTGCGGGCCAAGGGCGAGACCGTCGCGGAGATCTCCGGCCTGGTGCGCACCATGTACGCCCACGCCCGGCTGATCGAGGTGCCGGGCCCCAGCGTCGACATCGTCGGCACCGGCGGCGACGGCGCCAAGACCGTCAACATCTCCACGATGTCCTCGATCGTGGTGGCCGGCACCGGCGCCAAGGTCGTCAAGCACGGCAACCGCGCGGCGTCCTCGGCCAGCGGTGCCTCCGACGTGCTGGAGAAGCTCGGCGTCAATCTCGACCTCACCCCGCAGCGGGTCGTCGAGGTCGCCGAGGAAGCGGGCATCACCTTCTGCTTCGCGGTGAAGTTCCACCCCGCGCTGCGGCATGTCGCCAACGCCCGGGGCCAGCTCGGCATCCGTACGACGTTCAATGTGCTGGGCCCGCTGACCAACCCCGCGAAGGTCCGCGCCCAGGCGACCGGAGTCGCGGACGCCCGGATGGCGCCGATCCTGGCCGGGGTGCTCGCCGAGCGCGGCTCCTCCGCGCTGGTCTTCCGCGGCGACGACGGCCTGGACGAGCTGACCACGACCGCGACCTCCCGGGTCTGGATCGTCCGGGACGGCACGGTGCGCGAGGAGGCCTTCGACCCGCGGGACGTGGGGATCGAGCTGGTACCGGTGGAGGCGCTGCGCGGCGCGGACGCCTCGTACAACGCGGAGGTGGCCCGCCGGCTGCTGGACGGCGAGACCGGTCCGGTGCGTGATGCGGTGCTGCTGAACTCCGCGGCGGCGCTGGTCGCGCTGGAGCCGTCCGACGCCCCGCTGGCCGCACAGATCCGGGCCGGCATCGACCAGGCCGCCGCCTCGATCGACTCCGGAGCGGCCCGGCAGGCGCTGGAGCGCTGGGTGGCCGCCAGCAACGCATGAGCCCGCGGTGACGCAGAGTGTGACGCAAGCCCCGGTCCGGTATACGGACCGGGGCTTGCGTGATGTTGCCCGTGTGGCATGATTCTGCCCAGGTCACGAGTGACAGCGATGCAGGCCCCGGCCCGCTGTCCGGCAACCCTCCTTCCGTGGCGGGGTGCCCCGGGTGATGACCAGGCCGTAGGCAGCGAGGTCTGCGGCAAGCGCGGATCCCTCGCCAGGGATCCTGGTCCTCGAGGGAGAACTTCCGTGAATCAGCGAATGCGATAGGGCTCGACGGCCCCTTTTCCGCATCCCTTTTTCTTTCCCGTTGCGGCGCCGTGCGGTGCGCTCCCCGCGCCCCCGCCCGCAGCGAATTCGCTTACCTCTTACGGGAGTTCGCCATGTCTGTTTCCGCCGTTGCCGCCGACCGTTCCGTCTGTGCCCCGCTGCCGGTCCTCGGCCGGGATGTCCGCGTCCCGCTCGTGACCGGCGGCGAGGTCGACTACGCCGCGCTGGACTACGCCGCCAGCGCCCCCGCGCTCCAGCGGGTCTGGGACGACGTCGCGGCCTACGCTCCGTACTACGGCAGCGTGCACCGCGGCGCCGGGTACCTCTCGCAGCTGTCCACCGACCTCTTCGAGAACAGCCGCCGGACGATCGCGGAGTTCCTGGGCTGCGGCATCGAGGGGGGCCTGGGCGAAGCCCAGTCCGGCAAGGGCGGTGGTGGGCGACGGGAGGGCGACCAGGTCGTCTTCACCCGCTCGACCACCGACTCGCTGAACCTGCTCGCCGCCGTACTCCCGCAGGACACCCGGGTGTTCGTCTTCGAGACCGAGCATCACGCCTCGCTGCTGCCGTGGGAGCAGCGCGCGGATGTCGCGGTGACGTACCTCAACGCGCCGCGCACCCCGCAGCAGGCGGTGGACACCCTGGAGAAGGCGCTGGCCGAACGCGAGCCGTACGGCCCGGCGCTGGTGTGCGTGACTGGTGCGTCGAATGTGACCGGTGAGCTGTGGCCGGTGCGGGAGCTGGCGGCCGCCGCGCATGCGCACGGCGCGCGGATCGTCCTGGACGCGGCGCAGCTCGTCCCACACCACCCCGTGGACCTCGCCGAACTGGACGTCGACTGGGTCGCCTTCTCCGGACACAAGCTGTACGCGCCGTTCGGCGCCGGTGTGCTGGCCGGCCGCGCGGACTGGCTCCAGGACGCCGCACCGTACCTGGCCGGCGGCGGTGCCAGCCGCAAGGTCTCCCGGCGGACGGACGGCGGCGTGGACGTCGAGTGGCACACCACCGCCGCCCGGCACGAGGCCGGTTCGCCGAACGTCATCGGCGCCTATGCGATCGCCTCGGCATGCCGGGCCCTGTCCGAGGCCGGTTTCGAGGGCCTGGTCGCCCGCGAGCAGGCCCTGATCACCCGGGTGCGGGAGGGCCTGGCCGAGGTGCCCGAGGTGAACGTGCTCTCGCTCTTCGGCGAGGACGCCGCGCGGGTGGGGGTCCTCTCCTTCGTCGTCGAGGGCTGGAACAGCTCGCACTTCGCGGCGGCACTCTCGGCGGAGTACGGCATCGGCGTGCGCGACGGCCTGTTCTGCGCACACCCCCTCGTACGGACCCTGCTGGGCAGCGAGCCGCAGGAGCCGGGCGAGTGCGGCGCCCCGGACTCGGCACCCGGCGAGCGCTCACTGAACGCCATCCGCGTCAGTTTCGGCGCCGGCACCCCCGACGAGCACGTCGAGCGGTTCCTCCGCGCCGTCAAGGAACTGGTGACGGACGGCGCCCGCTGGAACTACCGCACCGAAGACGGGCGTTGTGTGCCCGCGGTGTAACGCCACGTTTTCGGCTTTCCCGCCGTGGTTCGTCGCCCCCGGCCCGCCCCTCCCGTGAGTGGAGAAAGTAAAAGTGGGTGGGGGTGGGCCACCGGCGTGGGCGTTTCCAAGTGATCTACGAGGCGCGCCGGACCATCCACGAGCACCCCCACCAGCCTTCCCCATCCCCAACGGGAGGGGCCGCGCCGCAGGACGAAGTCCGCAGGAGCGGCACCGCACCCGACAGCCCCGCGCAGCGGACCCGGCCCGCCGCAGGCGCAACGGCGAGACGAACCACGGCGGGCAAGCCGACAACGTGGGGCGCAAAGCAAAGCGCAGCGGAGAGACGCAACGGCGACAAACCCCCACGGCGGGACAGCCGAAAACGTGGGAAAGAAAGGGCTACGCGTCGAGCCCGATCGCAAAGGCAGCCTCAAGATCGTGCTGCGAGTACGTGCGGAACGCGATGTGCGTCTCCGTGGCGGCGACGCCGGGGACCTTGCTGATCCGGCCGGGGATGACATCCGCGAGGTCGTCGTGGGCGGCGACCCGCACCATCGCGATCAGGTCGTGGGCACCGGTGACCGAGTAGACCTCGCTGACCCCTTCCAGCGCGGCGATCTTCTCGGCGATCTCCGGGATCTGGTCCACGTTGGTCTTGATGAGCACGATCGACGTGATCACGGCTGGCTCTCTCCCTCGGTCGCCCGGACATCCCCCCTGGTGGCCCCCACACTATCCCTCCCGTAGCGGACCCATGCGTAGAGGAACCCGAGCGCGAAGCCGACGACATGGGCGAGGTAGGCGACACCGGGACCGCGGGGATCCTCCTGCGCGGCATGCCACTGGAGGAAGAACCAGAAGAGCAGCACGATCCAGGCGGGGAAGCGCAGCGGCAGGAAGAACAGGAACGGGAAGATGCTGGTGACCCGGGCCGTGGGGAACAGGAAGAGGAAGGCGCCCAGTACGCCGGAGATCGAGCCGGAGGCGCCCACCAGCGTCTGGCCCGAGGCGGCGTGTGCGGCCGCGTAGCCGAGCAGCGCCAGGTAGCCGATGATGAGGTAGAAGGCGGCGAACGGCAGCCGGCCCATGCGCGCCTCGGTCATTGCGCCGAAGACGTACAGAAACAGCATGTTGCCGAGCAGGTGCAGCCAGCTGCCGTGCACGAACAACGCGGTGAGCGGGGTGATCAGCGCCCGTACCGAACCGCTCCACAGGTCCAGCGGGATCACGCCCCACCGCTCGAAATACGCGGTCTGGGCCTTCAGCAGGGCGTCGCCGCTGCCGTATATCCG
Organism: Streptomyces sp. NRRL S-1813; assembly: GCF_000719605.1. Lineage (NCBI taxonomy): Bacteria > Bacillati > Actinomycetota > Actinomycetes > Kitasatosporales > Streptomycetaceae > Streptomyces > Streptomyces sp. NRRL S-1813. Next base: position 46,643 of record NZ_JOHB01000040.1, on the reverse strand, counting down.
GTTCAGGCCGGAGGCGGGGCCGAGCACGAAGACCGCACAGCACAGGCCGATCAGCACATTCGTCACCCGCGAGAACACCGCGGCCAGCGACCGGGTGGGGCGCGGAGGGCGGGGGAGGAGACCGGACGAGCGGGGAGAACGGGGTGAGGGGGCCGGCACCGTCATGAGGTGATCATGGCCCAATGCGGGCAATCGGGACAGAGTGCCTCGCCGCGTCCCGGCGCCTGGGCGGGCCCGCACCGGCCCCCCGTCAGGCCGTAGGGTTACAGGCAGTACTTTGCGTACTTCCGCGATCCGACGGCGCACCGCGTGAACCGCGCAGCAGCACGAGACGATGAGCACGAAAGAGGACGACACGATGGCTGTTCCCCTGCCGACGGACGGAACCCGGTGGCGCTGCACGCTGTGCGGCAACCTCACGCGTTTCGATGTGACCCGCCGGTCCAAGGTCGTGGAGTACGTCCACCTGGACCTCGCCGGGGCGCCGACGGTCGAGGAGCGCGAGGTCCTCAGTGAGAGCATCGAGTCCGTGCGCTGCCGCTGGTGCAACGCGGTCGACCAGATCGAACTGGTCGACCGTCCGGGCGCGAACGCCTGAGATCGGAGCGATGCAGCCGTGGTGGACCGTCGAGAAGGGGAGCCGGGGGCCCAGCGTGACGACGCACCCGAGGGTGCGGCCGACGAAGTGCTCGACCGTCCGCTGCCCGAGGGCGTGCGGCGCCGTGTCGTGGCGCTCACCGCGGAGTCGTTCGGCGCACTGACCCTCGCCGAACTCCCGCCCCCGCTGCGGCAGTACGCCCGGTTCACCCCGACTCGTCGGGCCAAGTTCGCCGGAAATGCGATGGCCTCGGCGCTGGAGGGCGACGCGGTCTTCCGGCAGCGGATCGCCGGCAAGCTGCGCGAGGCGCAGTCCGAGCTCGCCGAGGCCCTGGAGCAGGGCACCCCGCCCGCGGCCGCCGATCCGCTCGATGTCGCGGCGGCCGCCTATGTGCTGCGCCCCGAAGGGTGGGTCAAACTCGTCGCGGCGGCCGGTGAGGAGGCGCAGCGGGCGCGTGCCGAGCGGGCCGGTGAGGAGGCCGAGCGGGAGCTGGCCAGGCTGCGCGAGGAGCTGGCGCAGGCGCGCGGCGAAGCCCGTACGGAGGCCGACCGGATCCGGGGGGACCTGGACGCCGTCCGCAAGGAGAACGAGTCGCTTCGGCGCAAGCTGCGCAGTGCGCTGAGCGACGTCAAGCGCGGTGAGGCCGCGGTGCGCAAGGCCGAGGCCGCCATGGCGGACGTACGGGACCGGTCGGCCACGGAGAAGACCGCCGCGGACAGCGAAGCTCGCCGGCTCAAGGCCCGGATCGCCGAGGCCGAGGCGGCGCTGGAGGCCAGCCGGCGCTCCGCCCGCGAGGGTCGCAGCGTCGAGGACATCCGGCTGCGGCTGCTGCTTGACACGGTCCTGGACGCGGCACAGGGGCTGCGCCGCGAGCTGGCGCTGCCGCCCGCGAGCGTCCACCCGGCGGACACCGTCGAGGCGGTCGCGCCGGGCCGGATGACGCCCAAGGACATTGCGGCGCGGGCGCTGTCGGAGATGGACCCGGCGCTGCTCGACCAGCTTCTGGCGCTGCCGCAGGCGCATTTGGTGGTGGATGGCTACAACGTCACCAAAACCGGCTATCCGACCATGCCGCTCGACAAGCAGCGGCTGCGGCTGCTGGGCGGTCTCGCGGTGCTGGCGGCGCAGACCGGTGCGGAGATGACGTGTGTCTTCGACGGGGCGGAGCTGGCCGCGCCGGTGCTGCTCGCGCCGCCGCGCGGAGTCCGGGTCCTCTTCAGCAAACCGGGCGTAACGGCCGATGAGTTGATTCGTCAGCTGGTACGGGCCGAACCGCCCGGCCGCCCGGTCGTCGTGGTCTCCACGGACCGGGAAGTGGCCGACGGTGTGGCGAAGGCCGGGGCGCGGCCGGTCGCATCGGCCCTGCTCCTCAAACGACTTGCCCGGACCTGACGCGCTGCCCACCGGGAGCCGTCGTCACACCGGAAATCGCCAACGATTCGTCTCTGAGCGTCAAGTGGCGCTCACTGCCTGTGCGATGTTGGTAAAGGATGGGGCTCGTGGCGCAGATTTTTCCCCTGAGGATTTGAAGCGATCACAGCTCGGTTACTAAGGTCAGCCCCGAACCTTCATGAATCTGATCATCCAACCGGGATGAACGGTGAAGGAACCGCCGAGTCCGCGGCGTTCACGCGGAGCCGGGGTCTCACCCCCACTTCCCGGTAGGCGGCTGGAGGAAGAAGGAGCTCGCCCCCGTGGCGTCCCACCGTCGACCCAAGCAGCCGAGCCGTACCCGCGTGACCGTGCTCACCGCCACCGCCGCGGCGGCCGTCGCCCTCTCGTCCCAGGCCGCACAGGCCGATCCCCACCAGTCGAAGAAGGACGTCAAGTCCGAGGTCGACAAGCTCTACGGGGAGGCCGAGCAGGCCACCGAGAAGTACAACGGGGTGAAGGAGCAGCAGGAAAAGCTCCAGAAGGAGGTCGACGACCTCCAGGACAAGGTCGCCCGCGGGCAGGGTGACCTCAACCAGCTCCGCAAGGGCCTCGGCGCCGTCGCCTCCGGCCAGTACCGCAGTGGCAGCATCGACCCCTCGGTCCAGCTGTTCCTCTCCGGTGACCCGGACACCTACCTCGAAAAGGCCGCCACGCTCGACCAGCTGAGCGGCAAACAGGCCGATCAGCTGAAGACCATCGCGGACAAGCAGCGCCGGCTCGCCCAGGAGCGCGAAGAGGCCGCGAGCAAGATCAAGGACCTCTCCGAGACCCGTAAGGCGCTCGGTGACAAGAAGGACGAGATCAAGGACAAGCTGGGTAAGGCCCAGGAGCTCCTCAACACCCTGACGGCCAAGGAGCGGGCGGCCATGCAGGCCGAGGAGAACCGCGCCAACCGCAGCAACGACCGGGTCAACCTCGGTGATGACGTCCCGGCGTCGCAGCGCGGTGCGGCCGCCCTGGCCGCCGCCCAGGGCAAGATAGGTTCCCCGTACGTCTGGGGCGCCACCGGCCCGTCGTCCTTCGACTGCTCGGGTCTGACGTCGTGGGCCTACCAGCAGGCCGGCCAGTCCCTGCCGCGTACCTCGCAGGCGCAGGCCAACGCCGGTACCCGGATCAGCTCGCAGAGCGCCCTCAAGCCCGGCGATCTGGTGCTGTTCTACAGCGACCTGCACCACATCGGCCTCTACGCCGGCAACGGCCAGGTGCTGCACGCGCCGAAGCCCGGCGCCGCCGTGCGCTACGAGCCCATGAGCAACATGGAGTTCGCGTTCGGCGTGCGGGTCTGAAAAGCCTCACAACGCTCTCAACCTGCCGCCCGAACGGGCGAATTGTGGCCTCGGCCGCTGACTTCCCGCCCCGCCGGTGACCTGCACAGTCACCGGCGGGGCGGCTTTTTGCGTACGAAAAGGCCGCTTTGGCCGGATCGTACCGGCGCCGTTACTGTCTGCCCTCGCAGCGTCCGGTTCACCGACCGCCCTCCCGGGGCGGCAGGGGCTTCCCCCAAGCTCTCGGCTGCGCTCGAACAGGGGGGATCCCCATCGGAAGGAGTTTGGCTCTCGTGGTGTCCCACCGCCGTACCTCGCAGCACGGCCAGACCACTCTCGCCGGGGTCACCGTGGTGTCGGCCGCCCTGGCGACCGCCGCCGCGCTGTCGGCACCGCAGGCCTCCGCCGACCCCACCGCCCCCGCCGGCCGCGATACGGCGACCGCACGGGTCGACCACCTCTACGAGCAGGCGGAGCGGGCCACCGAGAAGTTCAACGGCGCGGACGCACGGACCAAGAAGCTGCGCAAGCAGGTGGCGGTCCTCCAGGACCGCACCGCCCGCACCCAGGAGCGGGTCAACCGGATGCGCGGCAGGCTGGGCGCCCTGGCCGCCGCCCAGTACCGGGCCGGCGGGATGGACCCCACCGTCCGGCTGATGCTCTCCGAAGGGCCCGACACCTACCTGGAGAAGGCCTCCGCCCTCGACCGGCTGGGCAACAGCCAGGCGCGCGAGCTGCACGGCCTGCGGGCCGCGCAGCGCTCCCTGGAGCAGCAGCGCAGGGAGGCCACCAGGAAGCTGGCGGAGCTGGAGGCCGGCCGCAAGGAGGTCGCGCGCCACAAGAAGGACGTCCAGCACAAGCTGGCCACCGCGCGGCGGCTGCTGAACGCGCTCCCCAGGGGCGCCAGGGAGGCCTACGCCGGGGCCTCCAGGAGCGACGGGCGCCATGAGGCGGTCCCGGACCTGCGGGGAGCCGCACCGGCCTCCGGGCGGGCCGCCGCGGCCGTCGCCGCGGTGCGCGCCGCGGTCGGCTTCCCGTACGCCTGGGGAGGCAACGGACCCTCGGCCTTCGACTGCTCCGGACTCACCCAATGGGCCTACGGCCGGGCCGGCGTCTCCCTCCCGCGTACCTCGCAGGCGCAGCGCGGCGCCGGGCGGCAGGTGTCACTGGGCCAGGCGCAGCCCGGTGACCTGGTCATCTACCGCTCGGACGCCAGCCACGTCGGGATGTACGTCGGCAACGGCCAAGTGGTCCACGCGCCCTATCCCGGGGCCCGGGTCCGCTACGACCCCGTCGGGATGATGCCGATCTCGTCCATCACCAGGCCCTGAGGCCGATCGCAGCGTTTTTGCCCCGGCCGGGCCGGATCTACGATCGTCCGCATGTCACACCAGTGGGCGAGACGGCGGCCGTCGCGGGCCGCGGCGGCGGGCTGTGCCGCCCTGCTCCTCGCCCTGCTCGCCCCGGTGGCCGGCTGTGCGCCCGAGACCTCCACACCGGCCCGCTTCCCGGACGTCCAGCGGATGCTCGACACCCGTGCGCAGGCTGTCCAGCGGCGGGACGCGGCGGGCTTCCTCGCCTCCGTCGACCCGCGGGCCACCGGTTACCGGGACCGTCAGCGCGCGATGTTCGCCCATCTGGCAGGCGTGCCGCTGGCCGACTGGCACTACGACCTCGACTCGACCGGGGCCTTCCCGCTCCGGGCCGGAGAATCCGACGCGCGGCTGGCCGCCAAGGTACGGCTGCGCTACCGCCTCAAGGGCTACGACAGCTCGCCGGTGCACGCCGTCCAGTACCTCACCCTGATCCGGCGCGGCGGCCGCTGGCTGATCTCCTCCGACACCGATGGCGCGGCGGCGGGCAAGAGCGGCACCCGCCAGCTGTGGGACCAGGGCCCGGTGCGACTGGTCCGCGGCCGGCACAGCCTGGTCCTCGGCGGGCCCGCGCATCTGGCCCGGCTGAAGGACCTCGCGCGCCGGGTCGACCGGGCGGTGCCCGCGGTCTCCGACGCCTGGAAGGGGAAGTGGTCCCAGAAGGTCGTGGTGGAGGCGCCGGACTCGGTCGAGCGGATGGCACAGCTGATGGGCAGCGACGACGCGTCCGGCTACGCGGGGATCGCGGCGGTCACCACCGGTGAGGCGGGCGTCTCGACGGCCACGCCCGCGGACCGCGTGATCATCAACCCCGACGCCTACGAGGAACTCAACGACCTGGGGCGCAGGGTGGTCCTCACCCACGAGACCGCGCATGTCGCCACCCGTACGGCCACCACGGTGGCCACCCCGCTGTGGCTCTCGGAGGGCTTCGCCGACTGGGTCGCCTACCGGGGCAGCCACCGCAAGCCCACCACCATCGCCCCCGAACTCACGCGCGCGCTCGCCCGGGGCAAGGTCCCCGCCCGTCTGCCGACCGACGAGGACTTCGGCTTCAAGGCCGGCGCGGGCCGGCTCGCCAAGGCCTACGAGGGAAGCTGGCTGGCCTGCCGGATGATCGCCGGCAAGTATGGCGAGGCCAAGCTGATCGCCTTCTACCGGGCGGCGGGCAGGAGCGCGATACGTGCCTTGTCGGGGAGCGCGGGGGCGCCGATGGAGGCGGCCACGGCGGTCGCCGCCGGCTCCCGCCCGGCCTCACGGGCCGTCGGCGACAGGCACCGCCGGCCGGCCCGCGCCGACCGGACGGACGGCGCCCTGCGCTCCCAACTGGGCATCAATCTCGCGGAGTTCACCCGGCAGTGGCGGGCCTATGTGAAGGCCCAGCTGCGGCGGTGAGCGGGGGCGGGCGCTCGCCGGGCCGGCCGGTCGCGCGGGTGCCGATGTCCGTCATGTCATGCGGGGGCGAGCTGTGGCAGTGCGCCACGGCGGTTCACCGGCCCGGTGCGGCCGGCCCGCCCGCCGGTGCCTGCGGGGCGGGGCGCGCGAGCCGCCCGGTGGCGGCGGTGATCTCGCCGACCGGCCGTCGCGCGCCCACCACGCCGACGGGCTCCGTACGGCCGGGCCCGGTGCCGCGCGTCGCGACCCACAGCCGGCGGCAGGCGAACAGCGACGCGGCCACCAGCAGCCCGTTGCGCACGACCAGCAGCGCGACGCCCCGCGGATCGCTCGCCACGACATCCGCGAACCAGACGGGGAACTCCAGCAGCGTGACCCCGGTGGCGAGCAGCACCAGCACCGCCGGCAGCGCCTGCCGGCTGGCCCGTACGGTCACACACACGGCGGCGAGCCCCACCAGCCAGAGCATGTACTGCGGGCTGATGACGCGGCTGGTGGTCGTGAACAGCAGGGTGGCGGTGAAGGCGGCATCGCACAGCGTCGCGGGACCGAACTCCCGGGCGCGCACCCGCCACAGGAACAGCCAGCCGACGGCGGCGAGGCTCAGGGTGAGCGCCAGGGTGCTGACGAACGGCACGCCCGGCCCGAGGAACTCCAGCGAGCCGTAGTGCAGCAGCACCTGTCCGTCCCACCCGTACTGGCGGGCCACATGGAAGACCAGCGCGCCGAGCGACTCGACCTCCGTACCGCGGTCGCGCTGGAAGGTGAGGAAGGCCCACGCGCCCGGTGCGACGGCCGCGAAGAGCAGGGCCAGCCCGGCCGCGGTGCCGGCCGCGCTCCACCACAGGCTGCGTGCCCGGCGGCCGCGCACCGCCGCCCCCGTCAGCAGCAGTACGGGCCAGGCCTTCAGCAGCGCACCGAAGGCGACCAGCGCGCCCGCCACCCGTGGCCGGCGAGCGGCTGCGAACAGCGCGGCGGCGGCGACGGCGACGACCATCAGGTCGTAGCGGGCGTACGCCGTCGGGCCCAGCAGCGCGACGCCCGCGATCCACACCCAGGCCCCCGCCGGGCGATGGCCCGCCCGCCGCCCGGCCCGCAGGAACAGTGCCAGCGCCGCCGCGTCCGTGACCAGGATCAGGGTGAAGAACGCCGGGGCGTAGTCCAGGAACGGCAGCAGGCCGGGGGAGAGGATCGCGAGCGCGGCGGCCGGCGGGTACTGCCAGGTCACATCGGCCAGCGGGAAGGTGCCGGTCTTCAGGATTCCGGACCAGCCCTGATAGATCACCGAGACATCGGTGGTGACATCCGGCCCCGGCAGCACCAGCACCCTCAGGACGCACAGCAGGACCACGGCCCGGGTCACGGCCCATACCGCGACCGGGAGCCACACCCCGCGTGCTCTGCCGATGCCGCTCATCGTCACCTCGTCGTCCTCCTCGGCCGTTGCCGCCGGCGCCGTCTGCGGCCCCCCGGACACTGTGCCCTGCACACCGCTCCCCGCTCGTGCTGCCCGCACGGCGCCGGTGGCGGCTGGTCACGACCGTAGACGAGGGCCGGACCGGCAGGGCGGGCCGCCCCGCCGGGCCCGCCGACCGGTACTGTCGGGCCCGAACCGCCGAGACCGACCGCCGAGAGACCATCGTGCACAAGACCTTGATCGTCACGAACGACTTCCCGCCCCGGCCCGGCGGCATCCAGGCCTTCCTGCACAGCATGGCGCTGCGCCTGGACCCCTCCCAGGTCGTCGTCTACGCCTCGACCTGGAAGCGCGGTGCGGAAGGTCTCGCGGCCACCGCCGCCTTCGACGCCGAGCAGCCCTTCCCGGTCGTACGGGACCGTACGACGGTGCTGCTGCCCACCCCGAGGGTGACCCGGCGGGCCACCGGGCTGCTGCGCGAACACGGCTGCTCCTCCGTATGGTTCGGCGCGGCGGCGCCGCTCGGGCTGATGGCGCCCGCGCTCCGCTCGGCCGGTGCGCGCCGCATCGTGGCGACCACGCACGGCCACGAGGCGGGCTGGGCCCAGCTGCCGGCCGCCCGCGGGCTGCTGCGCCGGATCGGCGAAGGCACCGACACGCTCACCTACCTCGGCGAGTACACCCGCTCGCGGATCGCCGGTGCGCTCACGCCGGAAGCCGCCGGGCGGATGGTCCAACTCCCGCCCGGGGTGGACGAGAAGACCTTCCATCCCGGTTCGGGGGGCGACGCCGTACGGGCCGCGCTCGGGCTCACCGGCCGGCCGGTGGTGGTGTGTGTCTCGCGGCTCGTGCCGCGCAAGGGCCAGGACACCCTGATCGAGGCGATGCCGGCCATTGTGGCCGCGGTGCCCGACGCCGTCCTGCTGATCGTCGGCGGCGGCCCGTACGAGAAGGAGCTGCACGCGCTGGCCCTGGCGAAGGGCGTCGGGGACTCGGTGCGCTTCACCGGCGCGGTCCCGTGGGAGGAGCTGCCGGCCCACTTCGGCGCCGGCGACGTCTTTGCGATGCCCTGCCGCACCCGCCGCGGCGGACTCGACGTCGAGGGCCTCGGCATCGTCTACCTGGAGGCGTCCGCCACCGGACTCCCCGTGGTGGCGGGCGATTCGGGCGGCGCCCCCGACGCCGTCCTGGACGGCGAGACGGGCTGGGTCGTCCCCGGCGGCTCCCCGGCCCCCACCGCCGACCGCATCATCACCCTGCTCCGGGACCCCGCCCTGCGCCGCACCATGGGCGCACGCGGCCGCGCCTGGGTGGAGGAGAAATGGCGCTGGGACCTGCTGGCGGAACGGCTGAAGGAACTGCTGTAGGGCTGCCGCGTTCCGCGTTCCGGCCGAACGAAAATCCGCCGCCGTGGCGAGCAGCCACGACGGCGGATTTCGGCGGTACCGGACCGGCCTCGGCCCCGGCGCGGGCCGGACGCGCCCAGGGCCTGTCGTTCGGGTCAGGCCCTACCCGCGGTAGAGCGCCTCGATCTCCTCCGCGAAGTCCTTCGCCACCACGTTCCGCTTGAGCTTCAGCGACGGCGTGACGTGGCCCGACTCCTCGGTGAACTGGGTCGGGAGGATACGGAACTTGCGCACCGACTCGGCCTTGGAGACTGCCGCGTTGCCGTCGTCGACGGCGCGCTGGACGGCGGCCAGCAGCTCCGGGTCCTCGGCGATCTGGGACGGCGCCACATCGGCGGAGTGGCCGTGCTCCTCGGCCCAGCGGGGCAGGAACTCCTCGTCGAGCGTGACCAGCGCGCCGATGAACGGCCGGCCATCGCCGACGACCATGCACTCGGCGATCAGGGCGTGCGCCCGGATACGGTCCTCGATCACGGCCGGGGCGACGTTCTTGCCGCCCGCGGTGACCAGTATTTCCTTCTTGCGGCCGGTGATGGCGAGGTAGCCGTCCTCGTCGAGGGTGCCGAGGTCGCCGGTGTGGAACCAGCCGTCGGACAGCGCCTCCTTGGTGGCCGACGGGTTGTTCCAGTACTCGGTGAACAGGTGCTCGCCGTGCAGCAGCACCTCGCCGTCGTCGGCGATCCGCACGACCGAACCGGGCAGCGGCTGGCCGACGCTGCCGATCTTCTGCCGGTCCCAGGGGTTGAAGGCGGTCGCCGCACAGGACTCCGTCAGGCCGTAGCCCTCCAGGACGGTGAAGCCGATGCCGCGGTAGAAGTGGCCGAGGCGCTCACCGAGCGGGGCGCCGCCGGAGATGGCGTGGGTGGCGCGGCCGCCGAGGACGGCGCGCAGCTTGCCGTAGACCAGCCGGTCGAAGACCTTGTACTTCACCTTCAGGCCGAGGGACGGGCCCTCCGGGGTGTCCAGCGCGCGGCTGTAGGCGATGGCGATGTCCGCCGCCTTGTCGAAGACCTTGCCCTTGCCGTCGGCCTGCGCCTTGGCCCGCGCCGAGTTGTAGACCTTCTCGAAGACCCGGGGCACGCCCAGGACCAGCTTCGGCCGGAAGGAGGCGAGGTCGTCGGTGAGGTTCTTGATGTCGGGGGCGTGGCCCAGCTTGATGGGCGCCATCACCGCGGCGATCTGCACCAGCCGGCCGAAGACATGCGCGATGGGGAGGAAGAGGAGCACCGAGGACTCGCCGGTACGGAACAGCGGGCGCAGCCGCTCGACGATGTTGCCGCACTCGGCGAAGAAGCTGCGGTGGCTGAGCACACAGCCCTTGGGGCGGCCGGTGGTGCCGGAGGTGTAGACGATGGTGGCGGGCGAGTCCGCGTCGGCGAGCGCGCTGCGCGCGTCCACCTCGGCGTCGGAGATGTCGGCGCCGGCGGCCCGCAGCCGGGCGATGGCGTCCCGCTCGATCTGCCAGATGTTCTCCAGCCCCGGCAGCCGGTCGCGGACCGACTCGACGGTCGCCTCGTGCGTGGGGGACTCCACCAGGCAGGCCACCGCGCCGGAGTCGCCGAGGATCCACTGGATCTGCTCGGCGGAACTGGTCTCGTACACGGGGACGGTGATGGCGCCGGCGCTCCAGATGGCGAAGTCCAGCAGCGTCCACTCGTAGCGCGTGCGCGACATCAGACCGACCCGGTCACCGGGCTGCACGCCGGAGGCGATCAGACCTTTGGCGGCGGCGCGGACCTCGGCGAGGAAGGTGGCGGCGGTGACGTCCTGCCACGCGCCGTTCACCTTGCGTCCCATGACGGCAACATCCGGGTGCTGCGCGGCATTTCGACGGATAAGATCCGTCAGGTTGCCGTCCGTGGGGACCTCGTACAGGGCCGGAAGGCTGAACTCGCGCAAGACTGCTGCTCCTCAAAAGCGCCGGCGCCACGACGCTGTGTGTACACCGGCGGCGGTCCACGACATGCAGGGGGGATTGGACTGCCCGGACGTTACCCATGGGTATTGCTTTTGGGATAGGGGGGAAAGGCCAGATGTTTGATGCGTCACACACCGCGGGACACGCCGTGGCGACTGTCCCGCGCAGACTAGACCAGCGGGTAGGTGACCCGAAAGTAACCCCAGGTCCGCGTACCCCTCCCCGCGCCCGCCCGCGCGATTTAGGGTGACGCCATGCGTGTGCATGTGGTCAGTGACGTACACGGCAACAGCCGGGACCTCGCGGCGGCCGGAACCGGCGCCGACGCCCTGCTCTGCCTCGGTGACCTGGTCCTCTTCCTCGATTACGCCGACCATTCGCGCGGCATCTTCCCCGACCTCTTCGGCGTCGAGAACGCCGACGCGCTGGTCGAACTGCGCACCGCCCGCCGCTTCGAGGAGGCCCGCGAACTGGGCCGCCGGCTGTGGGCCGGGCTCGACCGTGCGGGCGTGAGCCGCGAGTCGGTCATCGAGGGCGCGGTCCGCAAGCAGTACGCCGAACTCTTCGCGGCCTTCCCCACACCCACGTACGCCACCTACGGCAACGTCGACATCCCGCGCCTGTGGCCCGAGTTCACCGGACCGGGCACCACCGTCCTGGACGGGCAGCGGGTGGAGATCGGCGGCCGGGTCTTCGGGTTCGTCGGCGGCGGCCTGACCACACCCATGCGCACGCCGTACGAGATCAGCGACGAGGAGTACGCCGCCAAGGTCGAGGCGGTCGGCGAGGTGGACGTGCTCTGCACCCATATCCCGCCCGACATCCCCGAGCTCTGCTACGACACCGTTGCCCGCCGCTTCGAGCGCGGCAGCGCGGCCCTGCTGCACGCCGTCCGCACCACCCGGCCGCGCTACGCCCTCTTCGGCCACGTGCACCAGCCGCTCGCCCGCCGGGCCCGGATCGGCAGCACGGAATGCATCAATGTCGGCCATTTCAATGCGACCGGGACGCCCTACGTCATGGAGTGGTGAGCCCGGACGCCTCTGGTCGCGGACCCGGCGGTGAGCGGCCGGCCGCCGCCCCGCCCCGTCGTGCCGGACCTGCTGGTGTCCGCCCGCCGTTACCCGCGCGGTAGCCTTCAGCAGCAGAGACACCGCGTAAATTAGGGTCTCCCCGGCTCATGGGGGTCCTCCCGCTCGAGTGAAGTCGAGAGTGGGGGAGGAGCTGAGAGCCGGGGAGGAGTCGGCGGACCGGCATGAAGCGGCATGGAGGAGTCACGGCGATGGCCGAACACACCAGCTCGAGCATCACGATCGAGGCGGCACCCGCCGAAGTGATGGGAGTGATCGCCGACTTTGACCGCTATCCGGAATGGACCGGCGAGGTCAAGGAGGCAGAGGTGCTGGCCAAGGACGACCGTGGCCGCGCCGAGCAGGTGCGCCTGCTGCTGGACGCCGGGGCGATCAAGGACGACCACACCCTCGCCTACACCTGGACCGGTGAGAACGAGGTCAGCTGGTCCCTGGTCAAGTCCCAGATGCTGCGCGCGCTCGACGGTTCCTACCGCCTCGCCGCGCTGGGCGAGGGCGCCCGCACCGAGGTGACGTACCAGCTCACCGTCGACGTCAAGATCCCGATGCTCGGCATGATCAAGCGCAAGGCCGAGAAGGTCATCATCGACCGCGCGCTGGCCGGGCTGAAGAAGCGCGTGGAGAGCGGCCCCGCCGACCACGCCGCCGGGCCCGCCGACGCGGCCGAGTCCACCGACGAGGCCAAGAAGCTCTGAGCGTGCGCATCGTCCTCGTCACGGGCCCCGGCGGCGCGGGCCGCACCACGCTCGCCGCCGCGACCGCCCTGGCCGGCGCCCGCCGGGGCGCGCGGGCACTCCTGCTCACCACCGAGAGCAGCGCGCCGGAAACAGTGCTGGGCACCGCCCTCGGCGCCGACGCACCCACCCCGATAGCGCCGGGCCTGCACGCCCTGCGCATCGACCCCGGCGACCGCTTCCGCCAGGAATTCCTCGCCTTCCAGGAGCGGGCCGGCGCGGCCCTCGACCTGCTCGGCGCCAGCCCCCTCGACGAGGACGAACTCACCGAACTCCCCGGCTCCGAGGACTTCGCGCTGCTGCACGCGCTGCGCGCCGAACACGCCTCGGGCGACTGGGACATGGTCGTCGTCGACATGCCCTCCGCCGCCGAAACGATCCGGCTGCTCGCCCTGCCCGCCCAGGTCCGCCGCTATCTGCGCCGTCTGCTGCCGCCCGAGCGCCAGGCGGCCCGCGCGCTGCGTCCGGTGCTCGCCCAGCTCGCCGGCGTCCCGATGCCGGCCCAGAAGCTCTACGAAGCCGCCGAGCGCTGGGAGAGCGAACTCGCCGCCGTCCAGCGGGCGATCGACGACCCCGGCACCTCCGTACGCCTGGTCACCGACGCCGGCCCGGTCGCCGCCGCCAACCTGCGCACCATCCGCGCCGGACTCGCGCTGCACGGCCGGCGCACCGACGGCGTGGTCGTCAACCGGCTGCTGCCCACCGGCTCGTCCGACCCGTTCCTCGCCGCGCTCTCCGGCAGTCAGCAGACCGCCCTCAAGGCGCTGCGCGAGGAGTTCCCCGACCTCCCCGTCCACGAGGTGGCGCACCTGGGCCGCGACCCGCAGGGCGTCGACGAGCTCGAGGAGCTGATCGACGGGCCGGCCGGCGAGATCGGTGCGGACGGGCCCGCCGACGGGGACCGCCCCGACCCCTGGACCGTCGAGGACCGGCTGGCCTCCGACGGCATCCTCGTCTGGCGGGTGCCGCTGCCCGGCGCTGATCGGAAGGGCCTCGGGCTGGTGCGCCGCGGTGACGAGATCGTGGTCTCCGTCGGCCGCTTCCGGCGGATCCGTATGCTCCCCTCCGCGCTGCGCCGCTGCACCGTCTCCGGCGCCGGACTGCGCGACGGCGCCCTGGAGATCCGCTTCACGCCCGATCCTGACCTGTGGCCCAAGAGCGACTGAACGCGGCACCACCGTTCGGGTACCGTCGAGGGTGGGCTGTGTCCCGACGTGTCCGTCCCGCACCTTTCGCCGTACCGCCTCGCCGCAGGAGTCACGGAGTTCCTCATGAGTGATGCCACCGAGCGCCCCGCCGACCGCAGGGCCGAGCCCGATGCCGACGCCTGGGCGGCCGCCTGCGCCGAGGATCTCGCGGCCGAGAAGGCCCGGCACCGTGCCGCCCACGGCCCGCAGCCGGGCAGCGCGGCGGAGGAACTGCGCAAGCTCGCCGACGCGGTGACCGACAAGCTCGCCGGTATCCAGCTGCCCGGCGCGCTGGGCGGCATCGCCGCGCAGGGTGCCGTCAGCCAGCTGTTCAAGCAGGCCAAGGCTGCCGTCGAGCCGGTCATCGAGCGCAACCCCGACCTCTTCGACCACCTCGCCGCGGCCGGCTCCGAGCTGCTCGCCGCCTACCGCTCCGCCGTCGAGAGCAGCGAGCGCCGCTGGACCCGCGACGATCTCGACGAGGATCCCGAGGGCCGCCGCGGTGACGATCCGCGCGACGACGACGGCCCGACCGGCACCGAGCGGATCGATCTCGACTGACCCCTCAGGGCCTCGCACCCCAGGGGAAGCCGCCCAGGTCCACCACCTGAAGAGCACGGGCGGCACCCCCACCTCCGGTACGGTGGGACCTGGCGGGGTTCGAGCGAAAAACTGAGGGACACATGGGACTCACCATCGGCGTCGACATCGGCGGCACGAAGATCGCGGCCGGCGTGGTCGACGAAGAGGGCTCGATCCTTGAGACGTGCCAGGTTCCGACTCCGCATGCCACCGAGGCGCTGACCGAAGCCATCGCGGACGCGGTGCGGACCGTCGGGTCCGGGCATCACATCGATGCCGTCGGCATCGGTGCCGCCGGCTATGTCGACGAGAAGCGGGCCACGGTCCTGTTCGCACCGAACATCGACTGGCGCCACGAACCGCTCAAGGACAAGGTCGAGCAGCGCGTCGGCCTCCCCGTGGTGGTCGAGAACGACGCCAACGCCGCGGCCTGGGGCGAGTACAAGTTCGGCGCCGGCCAGGGGCACAGCGACGTCATCTGCATCACCCTCGGCACGGGCCTGGGCGGCGGCATCATCATCGGCAACAAGCTGCGCCGCGGACGCTTCGGCGTCGCCGCCGAATTCGGCCACATCCGGGTCGTGCCCGACGGTCTGCTGTGCGGCTGCGGCAGCCAGGGCTGCTGGGAGCAGTACGCCTCCGGCCGCGCCCTGCTGCGCTACGCCCGCCAGCGTGCCTTCGCCACCCCCGAGAACGCCGAGATCCTGCTGGCGCTCGGCGACGGCACCTCCGAGGGCATCGAGGGCCGGCACGTCAGCGAGGCCGCCCGCCAGGGCGACGCGGTCGCCATCGACTCGTTCCGTGAGCTGGCCCGTTGGGCCGGTGCCGGTCTCGCCGACCTCGCCTCGCTCTTCGACCCGTCGGCCTTCATCGTCGGCGGCGGCGTCTCGGACGAGGGCGAACTGGTCCTGGACCCGATCCGCAAGTCCTTCCGCCGCTGGCTGGTCGGCAACCAGTGGCGGCCGCACGCCCAGGTGCTCGCCGCGCAGCTCGGCGGCAAGGCCGGTCTGGTGGGCGCGGCCGACCTGGCCCGCCAGGGCTGAGCGGCCCGGGCGCCCTGCCACGCCCGCTCTTTCGCAGGACACCGTCCGTCGCGTCCCCCCGGGGATGCGGCGGACGGTGCTCTATCTTGGCCCGCGTGACGATCCCGGTGAGAGGACCCGCCGCCTTGATCCCGCTTCCCGACTCGCGTACCGAGCCCGACGGTACGGCCGTGGTCCGCGTGCTCAGCTACAACATCCGCTCGATGCGCGACGACCGGGCGGCGCTGGCCAGGGTCATCCGGGCCTGTGCCCCCGATCTCGTGCTGATCCAGGAGGCGCCGCGGTTCTTCCGCTGGCGCAAGGCCGCCGAGCGGCTGGCCCGCGCGGCCGGTCTGGTGTACGTCACCGGCGGTGGCACGGCCGCGGGCCCGATGATCCTTTCCACCCTGCGCGCCCATGTGGAGCACACCGAGGACGTCCTGCTGCCCCGCAGCCCCGGACTGCACCAGCGTGGTTTCGCCACCGCCGTGGTCCGTATCGGCGGGGTCCGGCTCGGGGTGCTCAGCTGCCATCTCAGCCTCGCCGCCCGGGAGCGGGACGAGCAGGCCGGGCTGCTGCTGGAGCGGCTGGCCGCCATGGACGTGCCGTACGCCGTTGCCGGAGGTGACCTCAACGAGCGGCCGCAGGGCCCAAGCTTCCGGCGGCTGGCGGCCTCGCTGACCGATGCCTGGGCGGCCGAGCCGTGGGGCGGGGAGCTCACCTCCACGCCCCGGGACCCGCAGCAGCGGATCGACGCGATCTTCGCCACGAAGGGTGTGGAGGTCCTCGGCTGCGGTGTGCCGCGCGGGCTGCCGGGGGTACGGGAGAGCGACCTCACGGCCGCGACGGATCATCTGCCGGTGCTGGCCGCACTGCGGATGCCGGCCGCGGGCTGATTCACACCACCGCGCCGCTGCCCGGCAGGTCGTCGTCCTCGTCGTCCTTCTTCATCCGGGCCACCAGGGTGGCGAAACCGCCGAGGAAGCCGCCGATGCCCAGGACCGTGATCCACCACGTCACCGGCTGTTGCAGCAGCACCATGGCCACCAGCAGCATCGGGCCGCCGATCACCGCGAGCCAGGCGAACTTGGCGGTGACATCGGCCTCCGGCAGCGGAGGCGGCTCGGGCGGGGTGAAGTGGCCCTCGTCGGTCTGGTCGAAGTCGTCGTCGGACGCCTCCGCGGCGGTCCAGTTGCGGGGGCCGACGCCCGGCGCGAAGACGACGAAGCTGCCCGGACGGGCGGGCTCGTCCTTGCTGTCGCCGGCCGTGCTGTCGCCGGCCTTGTCCTGCTCGGTGTCCTTCTTGCCGTCGCTCCCGGCCGGTTCGTCCTTGCCGTCGCCGTCGCCCGCGGCGAACGACGGCTGGTCGCCGTAGCCCGCCACGATCTCGGCCCAGGCGGCCTCTTCGTCCAGCGGGTCCCGGGGGTCGCGGGGGCTACGCTCCGCCACTGGCCGCCGTCCCCTCCTGAGCCGCGTCCGCCCCCGCACGGGGGGCGAGACGGGTGATGAAGGCGAAGGTGTCCTGGCAGATCCGCTCCGCGTCGTGGTCGAGCGTGGCGACGTGGTAGCTGCGCTCCAGCAGCGTCTGCCGGACGTCCGTCGAGGAGACCCGGCTCAGGATGCGCTCGGAGTCCACCGGCGGTACGACATGGTCCTGCGGGCTGGTCATCACCAGCAACGGCTGGGTGACACCGGGGAGTTCGGAGTCGACCTGCTGGAAGAAGCGGCGCACCGAATAGGCGGCGTGCAGCGGCACCCGGTCGTAGCCGACCTCCTCGGAACCGGGCTTGGCGATATCGCTCGTCAGCCCCTTGGTCGTCCGGACGAGATGACGCAGCACCGGCAGCAGCGGCCCCGCGGCGTCGTGCACCTTGTTGGCGGGGTTGACCACGGCCACCCCGCTGATGGCGTCGCCGTGCTTGGCGGCCAGCCGCAGGGCCAGTGCTCCGCCCATCGACAGGCCGCAGACGAAGACCTTGGTGCAGCGCTCGGTCAGCGCCCGCAGCTCGCGGTCGACCTCGGCGTACCAGTCCTGCCAGGTCGTGATCTGGAGGTCCTGCCAGCGGGTGCCGTGACCGGGCAGCAGCGGAAGACTGACCGTGAGTCCTTGGTCGGCCAGATATTCGGCCCAGGGGCGTACGGACTGGGGGGAGCCCGTGAAGCCGTGGCACACAAGGACGCCGACCTCTCCGCCGTCACGGCGGAACGGCTCGGCTCCGGGAAGGAGCGGCACGGGGGGACTCCGATCGATGAGGGGGCCTGGCGAGTTACCTCAGGGTACGCAAAGTGACCGCGGGCGGATAGGTCCGGCGACGGCCGCGGCGCGAGTGTGCCACCGGGGCAGGTTAAGGTCGGTGCGTCACACACAGGAGGCAGTCGGTTGATCTACGGCGCAATGAAGTTTTCCATCGGCGGGTCGCTGAAGCTTGCCTTCAGGCCCTGGGTGGAAGGCATCGAGAACATTCCCGCCGAGGGCCCGGCGATCCTCGCGAGCAACCATCTCTCCTTCTCGGACTCCTTCTTCCTGCCCGCGGTACTGGACCGGAAGATCACCTTCATCGCGAAGTCCGAGTACTTCACCTCGCCCGGCGTGAAGGGCAGGCTGACCGCCGCGTTCTTCAAGGGCGTGGGCCAGCTGCCGGTGGACCGCTCGGGCGGCCGGGGCGCGGGCGAGGCGGCGATCAAGAGCGGCATCGAGGTGCTGGAGCGCGGTGAGCTGTTCGGCATCTACCCGGAGGGCACCCGCTCCCCGGACGGCCGGCTCTACCGCGGCAAGCCGGGCGGTCTGGCGCGGGTGGCGCTGGCCACCGGGGCGCCGGTCATCCCCGTGGCGATGATCGACACCGAGAAGGTGCAGCCTCCGGGCAAGGTCGTGCCGAAGATGATCCGGCCGGGCATCCGCATCGGCAAGCCGCTGGACTTCACCCGTTATCAGGGCATGGAGGGCGACCGCTTCATCCTGCGGTCGGTCACCGACGAGGTCATGTACGAGATCATGAAGCTGTCCGGCCAGGAGTACGTCGACATCTACGCGACCGCGGCCAAGCGGCAGCTGGCCGATGCCGCGAAGGCCGAGACGGCACAGGCCGAAGCGAAGAAGAAGGCCGAGGCGGAGCGGGCCAGAAAGGCCGCCGCCGAATAGACGGGCAGGGCCGACACCGGGCGTGAGCGCGCCCGGCGAGGGGGACGGCAATGACGGATACGGACACGGATACGGATATACCGACGGTGAGCGGGGCCATGGCCGCCAGACGCCATGGCAAGCGCCCACCGAAGGTGCTGCGGATGTCGGTCGAACTCCCGCTGTGGCGCGCACTCACCGGCTACCGGATCCTCACCCTCGTCTACACCCTGTGCCTGGTCGCGCTCTCCTACCGGCAGTACGACCATCCGCTGGGCGCCGCCGCCTACATGGGCGTGCTCACCGTCTGGATGGTGCTGACCTGGCGCTGTACGACCTCGGCGGAGCGCTGCACCCGGCAGTTCCTGGTCGCCGACCTCGGCTTCGCGATCGGCGGCATCCTGCTCACGCTCGTGGTCGACAGCCACGCCCGCATCATGGACGGCGGGCCGACGCTGCCGTCCATCTGGACGGCGGGTGCCGTCCTCGGTTTCGCGATCAAGGGTGGCTGGCGCTGGGCCGCGGTGGCCTCCGCCATCGTGGCGGTGGCCAATCTCGTCGAGCGCCAGGAGCTGGCCCGCGACACCATCCACAACGTGGTGCTGGTGTGGGTGGCCAGCGTCGGCCTGGGCTATGTCGTCGAGGTGGCCCGCTCCAGCGAGCGCACCCTCGCCCGGGCCCTACAGATCGAGGCCGCCACCCGGGAACGGGAACGGCTGGCCCGCGACATCCACGACAGCGTGCTCCAGGTGCTGGCGATGGTGCAGCGGCGCGGCGCCGAGATCGGCGGCGAGGCGACCGAACTCGGCCGGATGGCCGGTGAACAGGAGGTCGCGCTGCGGACCCTGGTCGCCGGCGGTCTGGTGTCGCCGCCCGGCATCCGGTTCGGCGGGGCGGCGTCCACGGTGCCGCACCCGGCGGGCGAGGGCGTACGGGAGGACACCCCGGCGACCGCCGGGACCGCTTCGGCGTCGTCGGGCGACGGACCGTGCGATGTCCGGGCGCTGCTCGCGCCGTATGCGGGGGCCGGTGTCACCTTCTCCGAGCCCGGCGCCCCGGTCGCGCTGCCGGCCGCCGCTGCGGCCGAACTCGCGGCCGCTGTCAGTGCCGCGTTGGACAATGTACGGGTGCATGCGGGGGCAGCGGCCCACGCATGGATCCTGGTGGAGGACGAACCGCATGCGGTGATCGTGACGGTCCGCGACGACGGCCCCGGCATTCCCGAGGGCCGGCTCGCGGACGCCGAGCGCGAGGGCCGTCTGGGGGTGGCCCTGTCGATCCGCGGGCGGCTGCGCGACCTGGGCGGCAGCGCGGAGTGGGTCTCGGTCCCCGGCCAGGGCACGGAAGTGGAGTTGACGGTCCCCAAGGGCGGCGCGCCCGGGGGTGGAAAACGGGGGAAGGCCTGAGTGTGAACGAGCAGGGGCTGAAGGTCATGGTGGTCGACGACCACCCGATGTGGCGGGACGCGGTCGCGCGGGATCTGGCGGAGGCCGGGTGCGAGGTGGTGGCGACGGCCGGCGACGGCCTCCAGGCGGTGCGCAGGGCGCAGGCCGCGGGGCCCGATGTGCTGGTCCTGGACCTCAATCTGCCGGGGCTGCCCGGTGTGGCGGTGTGCAAGGAGCTGGTCGGCGCCAATCCGGCGCTGCGGGTGCTGGTGCTGTCCGCGAGCGGTGAGCACGCCGATGTCCTGGAGGCGGTCAAGTCCGGGGCGACCGGCTATCTGCTGAAGTCGGCGAGCACGGAGGAGCTGCTGGACGCGGTGCGGCGCACGGCCGCCGGCGACGCGGTGTTCACCCCGGGCCTGGCCGGTCTGGTGCTCGGCGAGTACCGCAGGCTGGCGACCGAGCCGGCCCCGGCGACGCCGGACGAGCCGGGCGCACCGCAGTTGACGGACCGGGAGACCGAGGTGCTGCGCCTGGTCGCCAAGGGACTCTCGTACAAGCAGATCGCCGAACGGCTGGTCATCTCGCACCGCACGGTGCAGAACCACGTCCAGAACACCCTCGGCAAGCTCCAGTTGCACAACCGCGTGGAGCTGGTGCGCTATGCGATAGAGCGCGGCCTCGACGAGGCGTGACCGGCGCGGTCACCGGCCGGGCCGGCCATGACCCGGCCGGATCCGCTCGTACGGGTGAACGGTCCGGGTCAACTCCCCGTTAAATCACCGACATCACCGTTTGCCCCATCCCTGAGTGACCCAGATCACCATTAGCGTGACCGGGGTCGGCTCACACACGGCCGTGCGCGGCCACTGACGGGATGTAGGTGAAGCAGCGATGCGGGTCGGAGTACTGACCGGCGGCGGCGACTGCCCGGGTCTGAACGCAGTGATCAGAGGCATCGTCCGCAAGGGCACCCAGGAGTACGGATACGAATTCGTCGGCTTCCGGGACGGCTGGCGCGGGCCGCTGGACGGCGACACGGTGGCGCTGGACATCCCGGCGGTGCGCGGCATTCTGCCCCGTGGCGGCACGATCCTCGGCTCCTCGCGGACCAACCCCTTCAAGGAGGACGACGGCGTCCGCCGGATCAAGGAGACGCTCGCCAAGGAGGAGGTCGAAGCGCTGATCGCGATCGGCGGCGAGGACACCCTCGGCGTCGCCGCCCGGCTCTCCGGCGAACACGCGATCCCCTGTGTCGGCGTCCCCAAGACCATCGACAACGACCTGTCGGCCACGGACTACACCTTCGGCTTCGACACCGCCGTCGGTGTCGCCACCGAAGCCATCGACCGGCTGCACACCACCGCCGAGTCCCATATGCGGGTGCTGGTCGTCGAGGTGATGGGCCGGCACGCCGGCTGGATCGCGCTGCACTCCGGCCTCGCCGGCGGGGCGAACGTCATCCTCATCCCGGAGCAGCGCTTCGACATCGAGCAGGTCTGCCGGTGGATCGAATCCCGCTTCAAGGTCCGCTACGCCCCGATCGTGGTCGTCGCCGAGGGCGCCATGCCCAAGGACGGCCAGATGGTGCTCAAGGACAGCTCCACCGACTCCTTCGGGCATGTCCGGCTGTCCGGGGTGGGGGAGTGGCTGGCCAAGGAGATCGAGGCACGTACGGGCAAGGAAGCGCGTACGACGGTCCTCGGGCACACCCAGCGCGGGGGGACGCCCAGCGCCTTCGACCGCTGGCTGGCCACCCGCTTCGGGCTGCACGCCATCGACGCGGTGCGCGACGGCGACTTCGGGAAGATGGTCGCGCTGCACGGCACGGACATCGTCCGGGTGCCGATCGCGGAGGCGACCGCGAAGCTGAAGACCGTCGATCCGGCGCTCTATGCCGAGGTCGGGGTGTTCTTCGGCTGACCGGCGCCGCCCTCTCGCCCCGTATCCCGTAGCCCTCCCGCCGCCGTCCCGTACTCCGGGCGGCACCACCGGGCGATGGGCCGTATATTCGCCCTACGCGGCATATCCGGCCTATCGCTCATAGGCGGGAGAACGGAACCGGCGGGAGAACCCGGGAGAGCTCGTGGAGATCGTCGCCTTCGGTGTGCAGGCGGATGAGCGGCCGTTCCTGGACAAGGCCTTCGCCGGCCGTCACCAGGTCCGCAGCCTGGATGTCTTCCTCAACCGCGACACCGCCCCCATCGCGCGCGGCTACGAGATCGTCAGCTCCAGCGTCAACGCCGATCTGGGCGCGGACGTCCTCCAGACCCTCGCGGCCGGCGGGACGAAGATGATCGCCCAGCGCTCCACGGGCTTCAACAACATCGATCTGGAGGCCGCGGCCGACCTCGGGATGAGCATCGGCCGGGTCTCCTTCTACTCCCCCCACGCGGTCGCCGAATTCGCCTGGACCCTCGCGCTGGCCGTCAACCGGCGGATCGTCCGGGCCACGAACCGCACCCGTAACTTCGACTTCCGGCTGGACGGCCTGATGGGCCGCGATCTGCGCGGCCGTACGGCGGGGGTGGTCGGTACCGGCAAGATCGGCGAGGCCTTCACCCGGATCGCCCATGGCTTCGGGATGAACCTGCTGGGCTGGGACCTCGCCGAGAACCCGCGCTGCATCGAGCTGGGCATGAAGTACGTCACCCGGGAGCGGCTGTTCGCCGAGGCAGATCTGATCACCCTCCATGTCCCGCTGGTGGCGGACACCCGGCGGCTCGTCGACGCCGCCGCGCTGGACGCGATGAAGGACGATGCGATCCTCGTCAACTCCAGCCGCGGCGGGCTCGTCGACACCGCAGCCCTCGTCGAGACGCTCAAGGCCGGCCGGCTCACCGGCGTCGGGCTGGACGTCTATGAGGAGGAGGCCAAGTTCTTCTTCTTCGACAAGTCCCTGGACATCATCGACGACGACACCCTCGCCCGCCTGATGACCTTCGGGAACGTGCTGGTCACCTCGCACCAGGCGTACTTCACCGAGGAGGCGGTCGGCCAGATCGTCGAGACCACCGTGGCCAACGTCGAGGACTATCTGGCCCACCGCACCAACGAGAACATGCTGGTCACACGAGGACAGCTGCCAACAGCTGGGCGGTGACCGAGGCGCCGTCCAGGCTCAGCACCGACTCGGGGTGGAACTGCACGCCCGCAAAGCCCGGACCGCGCAGCGCATGCACCTCTCCGGTGTCCGCGTCCCGGCTCAACTCGACGCGGTGCATGGCGAGTTCGGCCGCAGTGGTGTCGTCGCAGCGGGCCGTGAACGTGTTGTAGAAGCCGACCGTCTCCTGGTGCCCGAAGAAGTTGATCCGCTCCTGCGCGCCCTGGTAGGGCACCTCCTTGCGGACGATCTCCAACCCCAGCTCGGCGGCGAGCAGTTCATGACCGAGGCACACGCCCAGCAGGCCGTCGCGGTGCCCGGCGACCAGCTCCGCGGTCAGCGACCGAAGGAAGCGCATCTTGGGGTCGGCGGCGTCCGACGGATCGCCCGGTCCCGGGCCCAGCACGATCGGGCCCCGGTGCGCACGGGCGGCCTCGCGCAGCCCCGGCTCGTCGAAACGGCGCACGGTGACGGTCAGCCCCGAGGTGCGCAGCAGATGCGCCAGCATCGCGGTGAAGGTGTCCTCCGCGTCGACGACCAGCGCATGCCCGCTCAGCTCGGCGGTCGGCGCGGTGGTCTGCATCCGCAGCCAGAACGGCGCCAGGTCGGCGCGGCGGGCATCCAGCGCGGCCTGCACCCGGGGGTCGTCGGCCAGCCGCTGCCCCCGGTCCGCGCCCGCCGGACGGGCCGGCGCCGGCCGTACTCCCAGTGCGCTCAGCACACCCGCGGCCTTGGCGTGCGTCTCGGCGACCTCGCTGTGCGGGTCGGAGGCGCGGACGAGGGTGGCGCCCACCGGCACCCGCAGCCGGCCGTCGGCGGCGATATCGGCGGTACGGATCAGGATCGGCGAGTCCAGCGTCTGTGCGCCGCCCGCATCCCGGCCGATCAGCGCCAGCGCCCCCGCGTAGTAGCCACGGCCCCGCCCGTCGGGGCCCACCGGCTCGTACCGCTCGATCACCCGGCAGGCGTTCTGCACCGGCGACCCGGTGACCGTCGCCGCGAACATCGTCTCCTTGAGCACCTCGCGCACATCGAGGGTGGACCGGCCGCGCAGCTCGTACTCGGTGTGCGCGAGATGCGCCATCTCCTTGAGCCGGGGCCCGATCACCACCCCGCCCTTGTCCCCGACGGTGCACATCATTTTCAGCTCCTCGTCCACCACCATCGACAGCTCCTCGACCTCCTTGCGGTCGCCGAGGAACGCCAGCAGGCTCTCAGGGGTGGGGCCGCCCTCCGGGTAGCGGTAGGTGCCGCTGATCGGGTTCATCACGACCGTTCCGGCCGCCCGCCCGCCGTCCTCGGACGGGAGCGCCTCGCCTCCGCCCCTCCCGCCGGTCATCCGGACGTGCACCTCGGGGCTGGCGCCGACCAGGGTGCGCACCCCGGGGCGGTGCACCACGTACGTCCAGTACGCACCGCGCTCACCGGACAGCAGCCGCCGGAACAGCGCCAGCGCGTCGGCCGCCGAGAAGTCCGCGATCGTGCCCTCGAACGTCCTGCGGACCACGAAGTTCGCGCCCTCGCCGGTGCCGATCTCGTCCCGTACCACCCGCCCGACGATCTCGGCGTAGGCGTCGTCGTCCACGTCGAACGCCCCGTCCGTCACCCGCACGCCGTGCCCGGGTAGCGCCGCCAGCACCTCGTCCAGGGGCAGCTCGGCGCTCTCGCGGGGGCGCAGCACGGCCAGCGGTGTGCCGTCGTCATGGGCCCGGAAGCCGCGCTCGCGGATCTGCCGGAACGGGATCAGCGCGAGCGCATCGGTCACCGGCGCGTCCGGCACCCCTTCGCCCAGCGGGATGTCGGCCAGCCGCCCGACCTCGTCGACCTCGCCGATCAGCACCTCGACGGTGGGGGCACCTCCCGCTCGAGCGAAGCCGAGAGTGGGGGAGGCCGTCTCCCGCCCGGGGGAGCGGCGGTGCAGCAGCGCGAAGGGCGGGCAGGCGGGGTCGAGCAGCCGCTGGACGAGTGCGGCGGCGTCGGTGCGGGCTGGGGGCTCGCGGTGCATGACGGGGTTCCTTCCGGACAGAGGAGGAACGGCCGCCGGAAAGGCTGAAGGCCGCCCCTCGGGCGGCCTTCGCGAAGTGTGTGAGGTGCGCGCGAATCAGTGGGCCGCCGGATGAGCGGTCCACCACCAGTTCCTGTTCAGGGCCGGTTGCGTGCACATGAGGGGCACCCTACCGGACCGTCCGGGTGCAGTGCGTCTCAAAGTCCGGATGCCCGGACGGACAGCCTCGGCGGACCCCGTAATGTGGGGCTTGTGACCGTGAACGCTGAAACCCACGCCGGTGGCCACACCTGGCGAGACCTGCCCGCGGCGCAGCAGCCTGACTGGCCGGACCAAGAGGCTCTGCGCGATGTGATCGCGGAGCTCGAGTCCTATCCGCCGCTCGTCTTCGCGGGCGAGTGCGACCAGCTGCGCGAGCGCCTGGGAGCCGTCGCCCGTGGTGAGGCGTTCCTGCTTCAGGGCGGCGACTGCGCGGAGGCCTTCGATGCCGTATCCGCCGAGCACATCCGTAACAAGCTCAAGACGCTTCTCCAGATGGGTGCCGTCCTGACCTACGCCGGGTCCGTCCCGGTGGTCAAGGTCGGCCGGATCGCCGGCCAGTACAGCAAGCCGCGCTCCAAGCCCACCGAGACCCGCGACGGGGTGACGCTGCCGACCTACCGCGGCGACTCCGTCAACGGTTTCGAGTTCACCGAGGCGGCCCGCATCCCGGACCCCGAGCGGCTCAAGCGGATGTACCACGCCTCCGCGGCGACCCTGAACCTCGTGCGCGCCTTCACCACCGGTGGCTACGCCGACCTGCGGCAGGTGCACGCCTGGAACCAGGACTTCGTGAAGTCCTCGCCCTCCGGACAGCGCTACGAGGCGCTGGCCCGCGAGATCGACCGCGCGATGAACTTCATGAACGCCTGCGGGGTGGACCCGGAGGAGTTCCGCACCGTCGAGTTCTACGCCTCCCACGAGGCGCTGGTCCTCGACTACGAGTCCTCGCTGACCCGGGTCGACTCGCGCACCGGCAACCTCTACGACGTCTCCGGCCACATGGTCTGGATCGGCGAGCGCACCCGTCAGCTGGACGGTGCGCACATCGAGTTCGCCTCGCGCATCCGCAACCCCATCGGCGTCAAGCTCGGCCCGACGACCACGGCGGAAGACGCGCTGACGCTCATCGAGCGGCTCGACCCGGAGCGTGAGCCGGGCCGGCTGACCTTCATCACCCGCATGGGAGCGGACAAGGTCCGCGACAAGCTCCCCGAGCTGGTCGAGAAGGTCACCGCCTCCGGCGCGCAGGTCGCCTGGATCTGCGACCCGATGCACGGCAACACCTTCGAGGCGGCCTCCGGCCACAAGACCCGGCGCTTCGACGATGTGCTGGACGAGGTCAAGGGCTTCTTCGAGGTCCACAAGAGCCTCGGTACGCACCCGGGCGGTATCCACGTCGAGCTGACCGGTGACGATGTCACCGAGTGCGTGGGCGGCGGCGACGAGATCTTCGTCGACGACCTCCACCAGCGCTACGAGACCGCCTGCGACCCGCGGCTCAACCGCAGCCAGTCGCTGGACCTGGCCTTCCTGGTGGCGGAGATGTACCGCGATCAGTGAGGCGGTCGGCCGCTGACCTGCACTGATGGGCAGAGGCAAGACAAGAGTGGGGCGCGGATCCTGTGATCCGCGCCCCACTGCGTTGTGCAGCACCTGCCGAGACAGGTAAGGTAAGGGTTACCTCACTCAAGATCAGTCGGATCTGAGGTGGCCGCCACGGAGGTGAAACCGCGTGTACGTCTGCTCCTGCTTCGGGATCACCGAGCAGCAGGTCCGTGACCACGCGGATACCGGCGCCTGCACTCCCCGCCAGATCGCCTCGGCCTGCAAGGCCGGCACCGACTGCGGCGGCTGTGTGCGCCGCATCCAGGCACTGCTCGGCCGGAGCGCCTGCCCCCGCCGGGAACTCATCGACGGTGGCGCGCCCGAGCCGCTGGGCGTGGAGGCGGACGCAGTGGAGCCCGCGGCGCTTTCGGAGGCCGCGTAGCCCTCAGCGGCGACGGGGGCCTCCCGCTGCCGGACAGGGCATGGCGGAGGGTGGACATCCGGCCGCTCGCTCAGCTCGGCTGCTCGATGATCTGGGCGATGTAGAGCGCCTCTCCGAGCTTCTCCACCAGCTCCAGCTGGGTGTCGAGATAGTCGATGTGGTGCTCCTCGTCCGCGAGGATGTCCTCAAAGATATTCGCCGAGGTGATGTCGCCCTTGTTGCGCATGACCTCGATACCGCGCTTGAGCCGGTCGATGGCCTCGACCTCGACCTGCCGGTCGGCCTGGAACATCTCCGTGACCGTCTGGCCGACCCGCACATGGAACAGCCGCTGGTAATTCGGCAGACCTTCAAGGAAGAGAATCCTGTCGGTCAGGATCTCCGCGTGCTTCATCTCGTCGAAGGACTCTGAGCGGGTGTACTTCGCGAGCTTCGTCCAGCCGAAGTTCTCCTGCATCTTGGCGTGCAGGAAGTACTGGTTGATCGCGGTGAGCTCGGCGGTCAGCTGCTCATTGAGGAATTCGATGACCTCGGGGTCGCCCTGCATGGCTGCGGGCTCCTTCCACGCGAGAAACTGGGCAGGTGCCGCGCATCCTCGCACCGCTGTGACCAGGGCGTCCAGTAAGTGCATGCTTAGTGCGAGTTGCCCGAATCCCTCCCTCCCTGGTCATCGGCACCCCTTCCGGTCTGACAACATGGAGGGCATGGGTCAGCCGGAAAGCCGCGAAGAGGAGCCTCCTCAGCTCCCTCCGGGCCAGCGGCTACAGCGGGGCTGGCCGGTGACGCATTACGGGCCGGTGCCGAAGTTCCGCGCCGAACGCTGGGAGTTCCGGGCATTTGGCGCCACCGCCGACGGCGCCAAGCACTGCTGGTCGCACGAGGAATTCACGGCACTGCCGTACACCACGGTCGTCGCCGATATGCACTGCGTGACGAAATTCAGCATGCTGGGAGCCGAATGGGGCGGGGTGAGCACCCGGACCATCCTGGAACTCGCGCCGCCGGCACCCGACGTCACCCATGTCATGGTGTGGGCCGAGTACGGCTTCAGTTCGAATGTGCGAATCGAGGATTTCGCAGCGGAGAAGTGCCTCTTCGCCACGCATCGCTCGGGTGAGCTTCTCACCGCGGAGCACGGATTCCCGGTGCGCCTGATCGTTCCGCATCTGTATGCCTGGAAGGGCCCCAAGTGGGTCCGCGGCATCGAATACATGCGGGCCGACCGCCGCGGCTTCTGGGAGGAGCGCGGCTACCACAACCTGGGCGACCCGTGGCGCGAGCAGCGTTACTCGTACCAGGAAGAGCCCGGGGACGGCCCCGAGCTCTGATCCCGTACGCTCCCGGGGCCTCAGTACGCGCGCAGCTCCTTGAGCCGGGCCACGTCCGCCGCATGCCCTTCCTTGCCGCCCGGGGTCTCGACGACCAGCGGCACCCCGGCCGTCGCCGGATGGCGGAACAGCTCGCCGAAGGGCTCCGCGC
Organism: Streptomyces sp. NRRL S-1813; assembly: GCF_000719605.1. Lineage (NCBI taxonomy): Bacteria > Bacillati > Actinomycetota > Actinomycetes > Kitasatosporales > Streptomycetaceae > Streptomyces > Streptomyces sp. NRRL S-1813. The sequence goes on along the minus strand of NZ_JOHB01000040.1, from coordinate 18,102 downwards.
CGATGTGACCCGCGCCGATGTTCTCGTGCCTGTCCTTGTGGGCGCCGGCCACGTCCTTGGAGTCATTGGCGTGGATCAGCTTCAGCCGGCCCTCGCCGGCGACCTCCACCAGCTCGTCCAGCAGCGCCTTCGTCCCGCCCGGCGCCGCCATGTCGTGCCCGGCCGCGAACGCATGGCAGGTGTCGAGGCAGATCCCCAGCTTGGGGTGCCGGTCCAGCGCGTCGAAGTACGGACCGAGATCCTCGGCCAGCGCACACAGTGACGCCCCCTGTCCGGCCGTCGGCTCCAGCAGCAGCCAGGGGTCATCCGGGTGCGTCAGCTCGTCGAGCAAGGGCCGCATCCGCTCCCTGACCTGCGCCATTGCCGTGGCACGCGGGCGCCCGCCGGTCGCCGAGCCGGTGTGGACGACCACCCCGAGCGCGCCGATCTCCCGGCCGCGGCGCAGCGAATGGCGCAGCGAGTCCACGGACCTGTCGACGGTCGCCTCGGTGTGCGAGCCGAAGTTGATCAGATAGGGCGCATGGACATACGCCGGGATTCCCCGCTGTGCACAGGCGGCCCGGAAGGCCTCGTCCTGTGCGGGGTTGCCGGGCAGCGTCGCCCAGCCGCGTGGATTGGCCACGAAGACCTGAACGACCTCGTCGCCCATCTCGTGGGCGTAGGGAATGCCGACCTTCGCCAGGCCGCCGGCCACCGGCACATGGCCGCCGACCGGATTACGTGCACGGGCGCGCTGATCGGCGCCCTCGGGGGAGGTACTCACCCTCCCAGGGTGCCAGGTGCCCCACGCCCGCCGGACGGCAGCCGTGGGGCACGGCCGGCGGGCCCTACAGGGCGCCCTTGAGCTTGATGGTGATCGTGCCGCCCTTCGGCGCCTTCTTGCCCGGGTCGACGGACTGGCTGTCGACCGTGTCCTGCGGGAACAGGAGAGGCTTGTCCACCTCGACCTGGAAGCCCAGGTCCGTCAGCTGCTTCTTGGCATCATCGACGTTCTTGCCGGTGACATCCGGGACGGGGATCATCTCCGGGCCCTTGGAGAGCGTGAGGGTGACGGTGTCGCCCTTGCCGAGCTTGCCGCCCTCCACCGGGGTCTGCCGGGCGATGGTGCCCTTGTCCTGGGTGGAGAAGACCGGCTGCTCGGCGAAGCGCACCTGGAAACCGGCCGCGCGCAGCGTGGACACCGCGTCGGTGCGGTCGCTGCCGAGCACTCCGGGCACGTCGATCGCGGTGCCGCGGCTGACGGTCAGGCCCACCGCCGTGTCGGGCCGCCGCTTGCTGCCGCCGGCCGGGTCCGTACGGATCACCGAGCCCTTGGCGACCTCTTCGTTGAACTCGCGGGTCACCGTGCCCGGGACCAGCCCGCGGTCGCGCAGCTTGCGCTTGGCGTCCGCGACCGGGGTGCCGGACAGATCCGGGACGTCGACGATCTCCGGGCCGCGGGAGATGGTGAGGGTGACCGTGCCCGTGCCACGGATCTGCTTGCCGTTCGCGGGATCCGTCTTCATGACATGGCCGCGCTCCACATTCGAGCTGAAGCCGCGCACCACCTTCACCCCCAGACCGTCGTTCCGCAGGGTCTTCTCGGCCTTGGCCTGCGTCATGTCCAGCACCGCGGGGACGGTGGTGAACTGGCCGGAGTTGATGTACCAGACGCCCGCGCCCGCCCCGAGGACCAGCAGGACGGCCGCGATGACGGTGGCGAGCCGCCGCCGCTGGAGCAGCCCGCCACGGGGCGCGGCGGCGGGCACCGGCCGCAGCCGCGTGGTCTGCTCGTCCGACGGGACCTCCAGCCGGCTGGTGCGGTTCAGCTCCGCGTCGTCGGTGCGGGGTATCACGTCCGTACGCTCCGTGCCGTCGCCCGCCCCGTCGCCGCCCGCGGGCAGCTCCTTGGCCTCCGGCGGCACGATGTCCAGCTGTGCGTCGGTCAGGTGCGCCCGAGCCTCCTGCGCCCGGGACAGCAGCACCACGGCGTCCTGCGGACGCTGCTGCGGATCGCGGGCGCAGGCCAGCGCGATCAGCTCGTCCAGCTGCGGCGCGAGACCGGGCACCAGCCCCGAGGGCGGCAGCACGTCCTCGTGCAGATGCTGGTAGAGGATCTGCGCCACGGTGCCGCCGGTGTGCGGTTTGCCGCCGGTCAGCATCTCGTAGAGCACCACACCGCAGGCGTAGACATCGACCCGGGCGTCCGCCGTGCCGTGCTCCAGCTGCTCGGGGGCGAGGTAGGAGACGGTGCCCAGGACGGAGCCCGTCGAGGCGGTGGTGTTGGTGTCCACCGCGCGCACCAGCCCGAAGTCGGCGACCTTGACCCGGCCGTCGTCGCCGATCAGGACGTTCTCCGGCTTCATGTCGCGGTGCACCAGGCCGGCGCGGTGCGCGGCCCCCAGAGCGGCCAGGATCGGCTCCAGGATGTCCAGCGCGGCCCGCGGCTGGAGGGCGCCCCGCTCGCGCAGCACATCGCGCAGCGTGCAGCCGGCGACATACTCCATCGCCAGATAGACGTACGTACCGTCCGTGCCCTGGTCGAAGACGCCCACCACATTCGGATGCGACAGCCGGGCGACCGACTTCGCCTCACGGATGAAGCGGTCGACGAACGCCCCGTCCGAGGCGAGGCCCGGGTGCATCACCTTCAGCGCGAGCAGGCGGTCGAGCCGGGTGTCCATGGCCTGGTAGACCGTGGCCATACCGCCTGTGGCGATACGCGCCTGGACGCGGTAGCGGCCGTCGAGCAGCTGGCCCACGAGCGGGTCCTGAAGGGTGGTATCCACGGCAGACGAGTCTACGGGTCGCTGCGCGTTGGCTCGTGACCCCCACGTTTTGGCCTTGCCCACGCTGTCGGCTGTCCCGCCGTGGTTGGTTGCTCGCCGTTGCGCCTGCGGGCGGGCCGGGGTCGCTGCGCGGGGCTGTCGGGTGCGGTGCCGCTCCTGCGGACTTCGTCCTGCGGCGCGTCCCCTCCCGTTGGGGGGTGGGGGAAGGCTGGTGGGGGTGTACGTAGGTGGTGTGGTGCGCCTTGTGGGTCGCACAGAGACGACTCGGAGTGGCCCGCCCCCACTCACGTTCACTTCTCCACCCACGGGAGGGGACGGACCGAAGGACGAAGTCCGTAGGGCCGTCACCGCACCCGACCACCACCCGCCCGCCGCAGGCGCAACGGTGACAAACCACCACGGCGGGACAGCCAACAACGTGGGATGGGTCTCAAAAGGCCGGGCGTTCAGGGTCCAGCTCTGCCACGCCCTCCGTGGGGGAGGACGCCAGGGCGAAGTGGCGGCGGGGGATCCGGCCCGCGCGGTGTGCCAGCCGGCCTGCCGTGACCGCGTGCCGCATGGCCTCGGCCATCAGCTCCGGTTCCTGCGCACGGGTGACCGCGGACGCCAGCATCACCGCCTCGCAGCCCAGCTCCATGGCCAGTGAGACGTCCGAGGCCGTGCCTGCGCCCGCGTCGAGGATGACGGGGACACCGGCCCGCTCGGTGATCAGCTGGAAGTTGTGCGGGTTGCGGATGCCCAGACCGGAGCCGATCGGGGAGCCCAGCGGCATGATCGCGGCACAGCCCACGTCCTCCAGCTTGCGGGCCAGCACCGGATCGTCGTTCGTGTAGGGCAGCACGGTGAAACCGTCGTCCACCAGGGTCTCGGCGGCATCGAGCAGCTCGATCGGGTCGGGCAGCAGGGTGCGCTCGTCGGCGACGACCTCAAGCTTGACCCAGTCCGTGCCGAGCGCTTCCCGGGCGAGCCGGGCGGTGAGCACCGCCTCGCCCGCGGTGAAGCAGCCCGCGGTGTTCGGCAGCACCTTGATCTTGTGCCGTTCCAGTACGGACAGCACCGAGCCCTGCACGGTCGGGTCCAGCCGCCGCATGGCGACCGTGGTCAGCTCCGTACCGGAGGCGAGCAGCGCCCGCTCCAGGACGTCGAGGCTGGGCGCGCCACCGGTCCCCATGATCAGACGGGACGTGAAGGCGGTGCCGGCGAGGGTGAGGGGGTCGGAACCCGCGGCGGAGTCGTCGGGGGACGCCGTGGGGGTCGTCCCCCGGAGGGTTGCGGTGTCGGTCATGTCTGCGGGTCAGCCTCCCTGGACCGCGGTGAGCACCTCGACGCGGTCGCCGTCGCCGAGCGGGGTGGTGGGCCACTGGGTGCGCGGCACCACGATTTCGTTGACCGCCGCGGCCACCCCGGCGGGCGCCTTGGACAGGGTCGCGACGAGCCGGTCGAGGGTGAGCCCGCCGGGGACCTCGCGGGCCTCGCCGTTGACGGACACCGAGACGGTGGGGGTGGGGGTGGCGGCGTTCATACGGCCTGCTCCTGTGGGGCACGGGTGCGCTCGGGCCCCGGGGTGGTGGGGGTGAAGCGCGCGGGGGAGAAGGGGCGGGCCTCTTCGGGGAGGAGGCCGGTGGCCAGCACCTCGGCCATCGCGTCACCGGTGACCGGCGTCAGCAGCACGCCGTTGCGGAAGTGGCCGGTGGCCAGATGGAAGCCGGGCAGCGCGGTCGGCCCGAGCAGGGGGGCGTTGTCGGGGGAGCCGGGGCGCAGTCCGGCGCAGGTCTCGACGAGCGGCAGCTCGGTGATGCCCGGGACCAGCTCGTGCGCATCCCGCAGCAGCTCGTAGACCCCGCCCGCGGTCACGGTGGTGTCCCAGCCCAGCTCCTCGCTGGTGGCGCCGACGACCAGTTCGCCGTTCTCCCGCGGGACCAGGTAGAGGGGGCCGCCGCGTACGACGGCCCGTACGGTGCGTGAGAGGAAGGCCGGGCTGCCCGCGGGCATGTCCGGCATCCGGAGCCGCAGCACCTGGCCCTTGACCGGCCGTACCTGCGGCAGCACCTCGTCGGGCACTCCGGCGAGCCGGCCGCTGTGGCTGCCTGCGGCCAGGACGACCTGACCGGCCGGGACCCGTGTGCCGTCGGCGAGTTCGGCGCCGGAGGCGCGGCCGCCGTCAACCGTCAGCCGCACGGCCGCGCTCCGGTGGAAGACCACCCCGGAGCGCTCGCAGGCGGCCAGCAGGGCGCTCGCCAGCCGGCGCGGATCGACCTGGTGGTCGCCGTCCACCCGCAGCCCGCCCCGTACCCCGGGGGCCAGCATCGGCTCCAGGCGGCGGCACTCACGTCCCGTGAGCCACTGCGAGTCCAGTCCGGAGCGGATCTGGAGGGCGTGCAGTTCGCGCAGGTGGGCGCGGTCGTCGGCGTCCAGCGCGATGGCCAGCGTGCCGCAGCGCCGATAGCCGATCCGCTGCCCGGCGGCCTCCTCCAGCTCCTCGGTGAACCCGGGGTAGCGCCGCGCGGAGGCGAGATTGAGGCCCAGCAGGGTCTGCTCGCCGTAGTGGAGCTCGGTGACCGCGGCCAGCATCCCGGCCGCGACCCGGGCCGCGCCGCCTCCGGGCGCGGGGTCGGCCACCGCGGCACTCAGCCCGCGGACGGCCGCCCGCCAGGCGGTGACCAGGCCGATGATGCCGCCGCCGATGACGAGCACATCAGGGCTCCGCGGGGTGGGATTCGCTCGTGTGGCAGATGCCTGCATGGGTGTCCAGCCCCTCCCTTCGCCGGCATGACCCGGATCAGGTTCGTACGGTCGGAGGCCGGCCAGCCTCCCTCTCAGCCCGGTGCGTCCGGGCTCCCGCGAGTGCGTGTATCGCTCACCCTAATACGGTGCCGCGACGCGCCGTAAGGCAGCGCCCGGCCGCCGGTGGGCGGCGCCCGGGGCCGGGCCGACGGTGACGCTGTGTCAGAGATCTCGTTGCGCGCTGCTGCGAGCGGCGTCACAGACCGTCCTAGAGTGATCGGGTGAGCGAGCAGAGCAAGTCCTCCCAGGCCCCTGACCGCACGCCGCACGTGGTGATCGCCGGCGCGGGAATCGCGGGTGCGCAGACCGCGGTCGCCCTGCGCGAACAGGGCTGGCGCGGCGCGATCACACTCCTCGGCGACGAGCCCCACCAGCCCTACGACCGTCCGCCGCTGTCCAAGGCGGTGCTGCTGGGCAAGGCCGAGGGCTCCACCTTCGACATCGACTTCGCCGGGCTCGGCATCGAACTCCACCTCAGCCGCCCGGTCACCGCCCTGGTGCCGGACGCCCACGTGATCGAGACGGCAGTCGGCCCGGTCCCCTACGACTACGCGGTCATCGCGACCGGCGCCGCCCCGATCGTGCTGCCCGGCAGCGAGGGCCTGCCCGGCATCCATCTGCTGCGCACCCTGGACGACGCCGAGCGGCTGCGGCCGGTGCTCGCCGCCCAGCACGAGATCGTGGTCGTCGGCGCCGGCTGGATCGGTGCCGAGTTCGCGACGGCGGCGCGTGAGGCGGGCTGCGCGGTCACCGTCGTCGAGGCCGCCGACCGCCCGCTGGCCGGTGCGCTGCCCGCCGAGGTCGCCGCCCACATGACCGGCTGGTACGCGGACGCCGGAGCCGAGCTGCGCACCCACGCGCGGGTCGCGTCCGTCACGGCGGGCGCGGTCACCCTCGCGGACGGCACGACGCTGCCCGCCGACGCGGTGGTCATCGGGATCGGGGCCCGGCCCGCGACCGGCTGGCTGGCCGGCTCGGGCATCGAGGTCTCGCCGCAGGACGGCTCCGTACTGGCCGACGAGCAGCTGCGCACCTCCGTGGCCGATGTCTACGCGGTCGGCGACTGCGCCTCCTTCCCGTCGGCCCGCTACGACACCCGCCTGCTGATCCACCACTGGGACAACGCCCTCCAGGGCCCCCGTACGGTCGCCGAGAACATCGCCCGCGGCGAGGCGGAAGGGGTGGCCTACGATCCCGTCCCCTACTTCTGGTCGGAGCAGTTCGGGCGGTTCGTGCAGTACGCGGGCCATCACGGGGACGCCGACGAGCTGGTCTGGCGCGGCGATCCGACCGGGGCCGCCTGGTCGGTGATCTGGCTTCGGGAGGGGCGGCTCGTCGCGCTGCTGGCCGTGGGGCGGCCGCGGGATCTGGCCCAGGGGCGCAAGCTGATCGAGCGGGGCGTGGCGCTGGACCGGGAGCGGGCCGCGAACGCGTCCCTGCCGCTGAAGGCCGCGGCGCTGTAGCCGGGGCGGTCCGTGCCGTCGGTCGCCCGGGGGTCTGCTGTCACCCTCCGGTGTGAGGAAGCCCCTGATGGCGATGCCCGGCTACCGGCTGTCAGTGCGAGGTGGCAGGCTTGTCCTGTGACCGAGATTGACGCAAACATCGATGGACTCGTCCCCGCCTGGCTCACCCTCCCCGACATCGCCGAACAGTTCGGCGTCGAGGTGACGCGTGTGCGGCAGCTGGTCAAGGAGGGCCAGCTGATCGCGGTGCGCCGCGGCGAGAACAGGGCGCTGCATGTGCCCGCCGATTTCATCCAGGACGACAAGGTGGTCAAGGGCCTCGTCGGTACCCTCACCCTCCTCAAGGACGACGGCTTCACCGACGAGGAAATGCTGGAGTGGCTGTTCACCCCGGATGAGAGCCTGCCTGGCACGCCCGCCCAGGCGCTGCGCGAGAATCGCGGCACGGAGGTGAAGCGCCGGGCCCAGGCGCTCGCCGTCTGACACCTCTGGCGCGGCCCGCTCCCAGCAGGCGACCGCACCAGCATCCGTAACCGCATCCGCGGGGCGTACGGACCGGAAGGCCCGGCCCGTACGCCCCCCACCTGGGGGGAAGCCGCCCGATGACCACCGCACGCCCGGCCCTGTCCGACGCCCGGCTCTACCTCTGCACGGACGCCCGTCGGCGGCAGGGCGACCTCCCGCAGTTCCTGGACGCGGTGCTCGATTCGGGCGTGGACATCGTCCAGCTGCGGGACAAGGGCATGGAGGCCGGCGAGGAGCTCCGGCATCTGGAGGTCTTCGCGGACGCCTGCCGGCGGCACGGCAAGCTGCTCGCGGTCAACGACCGCGCGGATGTCGCCCATGCGGCGGGCAGCGCGGTGCTGCATCTCGGGCAGGGCGATCTGCCGGTCCCGGCCGCCCGCGCCCTCCTGGGCCCGGACGTCCTCATAGGCCGCTCCACCCATGCCGAGGCCGAGGTGGACGCCGCGCTCACCGAGCCCGGCGTGGACTACTTCTGCACGGGCCCGTGCTGGCCGACACCCACCAAGCCGGGCCGCCACGCCCCCGGCCTCGACCTGGTCCGCTACACCGCGGCCCGCGCCCCCCAGCGCCCCTGGTTCGCGATCGGCGGGATCGACGCCGGGAATCTGGACGAGGTGCTGGCGGCGGGCGCCCGACGGGTCGTCGTGGTCCGCGCGATCACGGAAGCGGACGACCCGGGAGCGGCGGCCGCCGCACTGGCGAAGCGCATCCGGACCTGGGACGCCCAGGACGTCTCCGCACCATCCGGGTCGACCCGCGGGGACGGGTGACGAGGATCACTTCGCGCGGTTTCGGGCGGCAGGCGGTCTCCTGACGTCCGGGCGACCGGAAAATGTCCACCCAGTGGACATCAACCCGACCAACCAGGCATTACGCCGGACGCGGTTGGTGTGCGCCCGGCCGGTGGTTAACCTGCCGGTATGGCCCTAGGTACAGCTTCCACCAGGACTGATCGCGCCCGCACGGTGCGCGACCTGCTTGCTTCCGGTAAGCAGTCGTATTCGTTCGAGTTCGCCGCCCCCAAGACGGAGAAGGGCGAGCGGACCCTGTGGAACGCGATTCGCCGCATCGAGGCCGTCTCGCCGACGTTCGTCTCCGTGACGTACGGCGCCGGCGGCACCTCCCGTGACGGCACGGTGCGCGCCACCGAGCGCATCGCCACCGACACCACCCTGACCCCGGTGGCGCATCTGACCGCGGTCAATCACTCCACGGCTGACCTGCGCAACATCATCGGCCAGTACGCCGACGCCGGGATCCGCAACATGCTCGCGCTGCGCGGCGATCCGCCCGGCGACCCGATGGGCGAGTGGGTCGAGCACCCCGACGGCATCGGCTACGCGGCGGACCTGGTCCGGCTGATCAAGGAGTCCGGCGACTTCTGCGTCGGCGTCGCGGCCTTCCCCGAGATGCATCCGCGCTCGACGGACTGGGACACGGACGTGGCGCACTTCGTCGACAAGTGCCGGGCCGGCGCGGACTTCGCCATCACCCAGATGTTCTTCTATCCCGAGGACTACTTCCGGCTGCGGGACCGGGTTTCGGCCGCGGGTTGCTCGACGCCGATCATTCCGGAGATCATGCCGGTCACGAACGTGCGCCAGATCGAGCGGTTCGCTCAGCTCAGCAACGCGGCCTTCCCGCCCGAGCTGGCCGAGCGCATCCTCGCCGTCAAGGACGACCCGGCGGCGGTACGCTCCATTGGTATCGAGTACGCAACGGAACTGTGCGCACGCTTGATGGCCGAGGATGTTCCCGGGTTGCACTTCATTACCCTGAACCACTCCACGGCGACCCTGGAAATCTACGAGAATCTGGGGCTGCACCAGCAGTCCTGATCACGGTTGCCGGCGAGCGGCGGAAGAGGGGCGTATATGGGCTGGACGGTCCTCTACATCGCGTTCGGCCTGGTCGCTCTGTGGCTGTTGGGTGAGGTCCTGCTCCAGAACAAGGCGCGGCTGCGCTGGCGGCTGCTGGCCTTCACCGGTTTCCTCGGCGTGGTCATCGGCGTCATCGTCCCGTCAATAGCCGTGATCGGGCTGGGACTTGTCGCCTTCGCCATCGGGCAGACGAATGTGACGCTCTCCTTCCGCCGCGGCTTCACCACCGGCTGGGCCCTGGGCGGCAAGCCCGGGGCGTCCGGCGACAGCGGCCGGCGCCGCCGGGCCCGCCCCTCTTCGCCGCCGCCCGCCGAACCGACCCTGGAGGTCTCCGGCCTGGAGGCGGTGGCACCCACCGCCCGTCCCGGCCAGTTCGACGACGGGGGCCCGGACACCTTCGAGAGCACCGGCGGCTTCCGCAGCGTGGACACCTCCGCGGGGCGTGGCTCCTACGGCGGGCCGGGCTCCTCCGCGGGGCAGGACGCCTTCGCCGCGCAGGACACCTTCGTTGCGGGGCAGGAGGCTTTTGCCGCGCAGGACACCTTCGTTGCGGGGCAGGACGCCTTCGCCGCGCAGGAGACAGTCGTCGGGCAGGGCTTCTACGACTACAACGGCAATGACGGCTACCGCGCCCAGGATCCGTACCAGGATCAGCAGCAGGACCAAGGCGCCTACGCCACACAGGCGTTCGCCGTCCCGGACGACTTCGGGCGCCCCGACGCCACCGCCGTCTACGCCCCGCAGCCGATGCCCGAGGAGACCGGCCAGTACGGCGTCTACAGCCCCGACGCCCGCATCCAGCAGCCCGGCTACGGCGGCTACGACGCCTACAACGGCGCCGTCGGCAACGGTGACGGCAACGGCTATGCGTACGGCGGCGGTTACGACCAGACCGGAGCCGGCCAGGGCGCCTACACCGATCCCTACGCGGACCCCTATGCCGACCCCTACGCGGCGTACGGCGACGGCCTGGGCCAGGGCCAGCAGGCGCCCTACGCCGATCCGTACCTCGGCGGCCAGCAGTACTCCGCGTCCTACGACCCCTACCAGCAGGCCGACCCGTACGCCCAGCAGCCCTACGCCGCGCAGCAGTACGACGCCCAGGGACAGCCGCTCGGCCAGGGGTACGGCGAGACACCGCCCGGCGGCGTCTGGGTCCCCCAGCAGCGCGACGGCGAACTGCCGCCCGAGCAGCCCTACCCGCCGTACCAGCAGCCCGGGTACGACGGGCAGCAGTACCGCTACTGAGCCGGCGGCCGGGGACCGCTACTGAGCCGGCGGCCGGGGCGGGGACCACGGCCGCGCCTCCCGCGTCGGCCTTCTCCCGCCGCTGTGCCTCCCGCAGCGCGCGTCACGCCCTCGCCCGGCGGCCGCCCGCTGCGCACCCTCGCCCGGCGCCCGCTACGCGCTCAGGTGGAGCCGTGCCAGTCGTCGCCGTTCACGATCAGGCCGGCCACGATCGCGCCGGACATCCCGGCGTGCGCAGGACCGCCGCCCGGGTGCGACCAGCCACCGACCGCGTAGAGCCCCGGTATCCGGGTGCGGTTGCCGGGCCGCAGAAAGCGGCCTTCCCGGCCCGCCAGCGCCGGTCCCGGCACCAATGCGCCATCGGCGGGCGGCAGCACCTCCCGCCACAGCACCCGCTCCCGCAGCCCGGGAACCGCCGCTTCGGCGATCTCGGTCATCCGCTCCGCATCGGCCGCCACGGCCTCGCCGTCGTGCCAGTCGACCGGGCCGTGCGGCGCCACCGTCGCGGTCAGGGTCACGGCCTCATGGGCGTCGTCCGGCCGGGAGGCGGGGTCGTCCGGGCGCAGCACCGTCACCGTGGGCCGGTCACAGGGGGTCCGCAGCCCGGGGCCGTCCCCGAACACGCCCGCCAGCTCCGCCGTGCGGTCCGCGGCATGGACGACCGTGCGGTGCACGGCGTCCTCGGGGCGCGCGCCGCGCAGTGCGAGGCAGACCGTGAGCCGCGCGGTGGCGCGGTCGTCCGGTCCCGGGCCGGGCCGGACGTCGTCCGCACCCCACGGCTCCCGCCCCCGGCAGAGCGCCACAAGCTGCACCGGATCGACGCCCGCCACCACGAACTCCGCCTCGGACACCCGGCCGTCGGCCAGCTCGACGCCCGACGCCCGGCCGTCCTTCTCCGCGATCCCGGTCACCGCCGCGCCGAAGCTGAACTCCACCTTGCGCGCCAGACAGCGTTCGTACAGCGCATCGGCCAGCGCCCGCATACCGCCGCGCGGATACCAACTCCCGAAGGTCTGCTCCAGGTACGGCAGCACGACGGCGCTCGCCGGGGCGCTGCGCGGGTCGAAGCCGTACGCCAGCGCATGGCTCTCCAGCAGCGCGATCAGCCGGGGGTCCGCCAGTTCACGGCGGGCCACCTCGGCGAGGGTGGCGGTCGTGGGGCCCTTGCCCCGGCCGAACAGCCCGCGCCTGCGCACCGCCGGGTACGGATCACGCCCCAGCACCCGCCAGTCCTCCCACAGCGGCTCCTCCAGGAGCGGCCGGCGGGTGGCGTCCCAGGCCTCGCGGGCGCGGCCCACCAGCGCGCTCCAGCGCTCCCCGGAACCCGCGCCCAGTGCCTCGTCCAGGGCCGTCAGCACCCCGGCCCGCGAGGCGTTCGGCAGCGATACGGCCGTGCCGTCGGGGAAGACATGCCGGCTCGCGGGGTCGACCTGGGACAGCTCGATGCAGCTCTCCAGCGGCTCCCGGCCGGTCTTGAGGAACAGATCGCGGTAGACGGCCGGCAGATGCAGCAGGCCGGGTCCCGTATCGAAGGCGAAGCCGTCCCGCTCCCACCGGCGCACGGCGCCGCCATGCGTCGCGCCGCGCTCGAACACCGCCACCCGGTGGCCCGCGACGGCCAGCCGGGCAGCGGCCGCCATCGCGCCCATCCCGGCGCCGATCACCGCAATCCGTGCCATGCCTGCGACTTTATCCGGACCCACTGACAACGCCCGCACGGCCGGGTGCCGGGACCGGCAGCACCGGCGCCGCCACCCGCAGAGCACCCCGTCAGGCCACCGGTGGCAGCACTTCCCCCGTCGTGGCCGTCCGCTTCTCCGCGCGCCGCTGCCGGCGGCGCCGGAAGTACCGGCGGATCCGCGACCACAGGAAGACCACCACCGTGATCCCCGCGGTCAGCAGTGCCGCCGCGATGACCGCAGCGGCCACCGGATGGAACACGGCGAAGGCGATGAGCGCGGCGACGCCCAGATCCTCGGCGAGGCTCAGCACGATGTTGCTGGCCGGCTCCGGGGAGGTGTTGACCGCGATCCGGGTACCGGCCTTGACCAGGTGGCTCAGCAGCGCCGTGGAGCCGCCGACCGCGCCCGCCGCCAGCTCGGGCAGCGAACCGTTGTGGCCGGCCAGCAGCGCCGCCACGACGGCGCCGGCGACCGGCCGGATCACCGTGTGCACGGTGTCCCAGACCGAGTCCACGTACGGGATCTTGTCGGCGACGGCCTCGCACAGGAAGAGCACCCCGGCCACGATCAGCACATCGGGGCGCTGCAACGCCGCGGGCACCTCGTCCGTGACACCGGTCGCGCCGAGCAGGCCGAAGAGCAGGACGACGGCGTAGGCGTTGATCCCGCTCGCCCAGCCACTGGTGAACACCAAGGGAAGTACGGACACGGCGGAAAGCGTAGGCCCTGGCTGGGGGCCGGTGCTCAGGTTTGAGTATCCGTACTCAGTCACCGAGATGAGTAGGTACGCGGATGGGCCGACGCCCGCCCGGAAGGAAGAGTAGGGGCCACGGAAGGGAAGCGGCGCCGCACCGCCGACACGGGGCGGCGGAGCGGCGCGGCTCCCCGGACGTGACGGGGGAACACGGGGGACGCACGGGGGAGTACGGGGGAGTACGGGGGAAGCGCTGTCCTGGTCGGATCGATGGGGGAACGATCCGTGCCAGGGCAGCGCACTCTTTTGTGCGTGCCCGCGGGGGAAAAACGGTGCGCGTCGCACCTGACCAATACGGCGCGCACCGGCCTCCCCCGGGGGAGCGCCCTCCGGGAGCTACGACGGCCGGCCGCTGACCCGCCCCTGGAGCAGCCGCGACAGCGCCGCGTGGACATCGTCGATCGACCGGTCCGGCTGGTAGGACTGCCAGTCCAGGGCGGCCACCAGGACCATGCCGAACAGCGCCGAGGCGGTCAGCGGGATGTCGATCTCCTCGCTCAGCTCCCCCTCTGCCACCGCCTCGCGCAGCACGTCCTCCACCACCGTGATGGCCCGCTCGCGCACCACCATCAGCGTCGACTGCCAGGCCCGGTTGGTGCGCCACAGCTCGGCGACGTAGAGCTGGGTGAGCGCCGGGTAACGGGAGATGAAGTCCAGCCCGGCCCGGATCATCGCGTCCAGCGCGTCGATCCTGCTGCCGCCCCGTCCGGTGACCTCCTCGGCGGCCGCCTGCAAGGAGGTCGCCAGCATCTCGATGCCGTGCCGCAGCAGCTCTTCGAAGAGAACGTTCTTGCTCGCGAAGTTGTAGTAGACGGTGCCCTTCGCGACGCCTGCCCGCTCGGCGATCTCGTCCACCGTGGTGGAGGAGAAGCCCTGTTCGGCGATGAGCGTGACCGCGGCCTCGAAGAGCTTGCGCCGGGTGGCGTCGCGGCGTGTGTTGGAGCTGTCCATGGGGGCGATTGTGCCGGTCCCCGACGATCGATGCGCGGCGCGCAGCGTCTCCGGCAGGGCGGTGGTGGGCTTGGGGGCACCTCCCAGCGGTAGCTGGGGGAGGGCGGGCGCTCACAGGCTCAGCTCCGGGTGGAGGTCCTTCATCCGCACCATCTGGCGGCCGCGCGCCGTCAGGGACGTCAGCGCGAGCGCCCCCGCGGTGAACGCCAGCAGCACCACACTGCCCTGCCATACGGGCGCGAGTTCCCCGCCCGTGATGAGCCGGCGCAGCCCCTCCACGATGTAACTCATCGGCAGGTAGGGGTGGATGGCGGCGAAGAAGCCCGGGCTGGTCTGCACCGGGTAGGTGCCGCCGGCCGAGGTCAGCTGGAGCATCAGCAGCGCCAGCACCAGGATCCGGCCGGCCGGGCCGAACTGCGCGTTCAGCCATTGCACGATCGCCGAGAAACAGGCCGTGACCAGGACGAGGAAGCCGACCGTGCCGGCCGCCCGCACCATCTCCAGACCGATCGCGAAGTGCAATACGGACATCAGGGCCGCGGTCTGTAGTACTCCCACACCGAACACCGGCAGCCACCCGGACACCGCCACCCGCCAGGAGGACGCACCCATCGCCAGTGCCCGCCGGTTGAGCGGCTGGATCAGCATGTACGCCACCATCGCGCCGACCCACAGGGACAGCGGGATGAAGTACGGGGCGAAGCCGGTGCCGTAGTTCGGCGCCTTGTGGGCGGCGGACGAGGCCAGCTGCACCGGGTCGGACATGACCTGGGTGCGCGCGTCCCGGGCCTTCTTGCCGTAGTCGGGGATCTGCTTCGCCCCGTCGTGCAGTCCGCCGGCCAGCTTCTGCGAGCCGTCGGAGAGCTGGAACATGCCGCCGTCCAGCGTCTGCGCGCCGTCCTTGAGCCTGCCCACACCGGAGTCGAGGTCGCCCATACCGGCTGCCGCGCGGCCCGTACCGTCGTGCAGCGCATGCGCGCCGTCGTTGAGCTCGTCCGCACCGGCCGCCAGCCGGGCATTGCCCGCGGCCAGCTTGCGCGCCCCCGCGGACACCTTGTGCGCCCCGTCGTTGAGATCGTTGATCTTCTTGACGGCGGCGTCCATGTCGGCGCCCAGGGTCGGCCCTCGCTCGGCCAGCTCGCCCGCCAGGGAGTGCAGCGTGTCCAGGTCCCGGCCCAGTTGGTCGAGGTTCTTCTGGTCGTGGACGTAGCCGCTGACCTCCTCGGCCTTGTCCGCGGCGGTGGCCGCCTGCTCCTTGAGCTGCTTCAGCTCCGCGCACGAGGCGTCGAGTTCCACCGCGCTCTCACAGCGCAGCCGGTAGTAGGCGGCCAGGTGGTCGGACATCCCCCGGGAGAGTTTCGCCCCCGTGGACGCCGCGGCGGGAAGCTTGTCGAGGTGGTCACGGACCGCCTGCGAACCGTCGGCGACGAGCTGTGCCGCCTCGCCGATCTCCTTGCCGTGCGCCCGGATGAAGGGCCCCACCTTGCCGACGACTCCGTTGACCGTGTCCGCCAGCTGCTGGGTTCCCTCCGCCACCTGCCCCGAACCGTCGGCCAGTTGGCGCGAGCCGTGCGCGGCCGTACCGGCTCCCCTGGCGAGGTCGGAGCTGCCCCGGGAGAGCCGCCCCGCGCCCGCGTCGAGATCGCCCAGGCCCGTCACCAGTTTGCCGCTGCCGTCCTTGGCGGTGCCCAGACCGTCGGCCAGTTTGCCCGCGCCGTCCTTCGCCTGCCCGATACCGTCGTTGAGCTGGTCGGCGCCGTCCGCGGCCTGCTCGGTCCTGCCGTGCAGCGTCGAGAACGAGACGAAGATCTTGTCCAGGAAGGTCCGCGACGACTTCGTGGAGGCCGCGGAGCGCACCTCGGAGAACACCGTCCGGGAGATCTGCCCGACGATGTAGTTGTTCGCGTCGTTCGTCCGCACCTTGAGGGCGCCGGTCTCCGGGTGGTCCCCGGAGCTGGAGGCGATCCGCCGGCTGAAGTCCTTCGGGATGGACAGCGAGAGGTAGTACGAGCCGTCCTCGACGCCCTTGGCGGCCTTCTCGGCATCCACGGGCTGCCAGTCGAAGGTGTGGCTGTCGCGCAGCCCGGAAACGATGCTGTCGCCGGCTGAGAGGTGCTTCCCGCCGACGGTCGCGCCGTTGTCCTCGTTGACCAGCGCGACCGGGATCTTGTCCAGCCGCCCGTACGGGTCCCAGAAGGACCACAGGTACAGCGCGCCGTACAGCAGCGGCAGCAACAGAAGGGCGGCCAGCGCGGCGCGCGGCAGCTTCCCCCGCCCGAACCGCTTCAGCTCAAGCGCGGCCAGCTTCGGCGAGCGCATCGGCCGCCCCCTCCTCGTCCTCGGTCCTGTCCTGGTTGTCGTGCTGGCTGTTTGCGGGGTCTTCGCCGGTCTTGCGGGCCGTGGGGTCGTCGCTGGTCTTGCCGGCCGCGGCGTCCGCGCTGTCCGCGGGGTTCTCGCTGTCCCCGCTGTTCCCGCCGACCGTGCCGACCGCGGCGTCCGTGGTGGCGGGGGAGTCGCCGGGTGCGTCCTTCGGGACATCCGGCTCCCGGCGGCCGCCGGTACGCACCAGCACCACGCCCTCGCCGTCCTGCGGCGGCTCGCTGCACACCGCGAGCACGGTGGTGCCGGCCTCAGCCAGGCCGCGCAGCATCGCCCAGGCCCTGGCGCGCTCGTCGCCGGACAGCTTCAGATCGGTGTCGTCGACGGCCAGCAGCCGGGGGCCGCCGATCAGCGCGAGCGCCACGGAAAGCCGCAGCGCCTCCAGCCGTTCCAGGTCGCGGACGGAGGTGCGGATCCCCTTGGGCAGCGACTCCAGGTCGAGGCCGGCCGCCGTGAGCGCGGCATCCACCAGGGCGCGGGCCTCGGCCCGGCGCTCGTGCCGCGGCCGCAGCAGCGCACGCAGCGAACCGCCGAACCGGCCCTGTAGCAGGGCGCGTTCGCGCAGATGCTCGCCCACGGTGAGTGCGGGATCGAGTTCGGCGACACCCGGCACATGGGCGAGCGCGGTGACGGAACGGACCGCGGCCCTCTTCTTCGGCAGCGGCAGTCCGCCGACCTCGGCGGTGCCCGCGGCGGACTTCATCCGGCCGGTGAGCGCGAGCAGCAGACACGTACGGCCCGAGCCCGAAGGGCCCTGTACGACGATCAGTGAGCCGGGCGCGGCGTTGAGGCCGATGTTCCGGAATGCCCATCCGCGGGGGCCCTTGACACCGAATCCCGCGGCCGTGACCGCCGCCCCGTGCGGGGTGCTGTCCACGATCCCTCCTTGTACTGACTGGTCAGTGCAAAAAGTATGCGGTATCCCACCCCCCATTCCGCAAGGGGGTGTCGGGAGTTCATTCGGCGAATCCGCCTGCCGGTGCGTCCCCTTTTCGGCAAAAGTGCAGGTCAGTGCCGATTGTCAGTGGTGTACGTCACGATGGGTTCATACGGTCCCGAACCGGCATGCGACGACAGGAGGTTCGTCATGGCAGCTCGTCCCAGTGGGGGCAGCTCCGCTGCGTACGGTCCCCCGAGCGATGTCCACCCCGTCCTGCGGCGGGCGGCCGCACCACCCGCCGCCCTCGCTCTGCTCGCCCAGGCTCAGCAGGGCCTCGACGAAGCACAGACCCTGGAAACCCCCAACGAACAGTTCGCCACGGCACATCTGGCCGCGCTGCGCACCGCCGCCGCCGTCCTCGCCGTCCGCGGGCGTCCGGAGGCCACCGTGCGCCGTAGGCAGCGTATCCGCAGCGCCTGGGAGGTCCTCCCCGAGGTCGCGCCCGAACTCGCCGAGTGGAGCGCCCTGTTCGCCGCCGGCGCCGCCCGCCGGGCCAAGGCCGAGGCCGGCATAGCCGGCGCGGCCTGCCGCAGGGACGCCGACGACCTTCTGCGCGACGCCGCCATGTTCCTGCGCCTGGTGGAGCGGATGCTGCTCCTCCAGCAATCGTTGCCGCCACAGCGCGCGGGATAAGGGACAGCGGGGGAACGAGGGGCTGGAGGTTCGGGGAGCGGGGTGGGGCGGGGCGGGGCCGGGGGGGGGGCCCCGGGGGGGGGGGGAGGGAGGGG
>NZ_JOHB01000039.1:0-62370 GCF_000719605.1 Streptomyces sp. NRRL S-1813 | reverse complement strand
AGGACCCGCGTCACGCCGCAACATCA
This sequence comes from Streptomyces sp. NRRL S-1813, assembly GCF_000719605.1. NCBI lineage: Bacteria > Bacillati > Actinomycetota > Actinomycetes > Kitasatosporales > Streptomycetaceae > Streptomyces > Streptomyces sp. NRRL S-1813. The sequence continues at coordinate 62,344 of NZ_JOHB01000039.1, read as the reverse complement.
CCCTCGGGCAAGCTCCCGAAAACCGGACGAAGCGAACCCCTGAGCATTGTCAACAACGCTCGTGGGCAATACAGCTAGCCGACCGGCTCGGGGGGGGGAGTGCCGGCAAACGACCGGCAGCCGACACCCACCCCCGTGATCACGAACCAGCCGGTGGGCGGTGTCGACTACTCGCGTCGACAATCAACGTCAGAGATAGGCATACGGGGCCGCGGCAGCCGGCGTCCGGTCCGGGCGGCGCCCCATCTCGTAGCGGGCGTTGAACCGCCGCAGCCGGCCCGCCGGGACCCGTTCCTTGATCAGCGCGGAGCCGGCCGGAAAGAGCAGGGCGCTGACGACGGCCGGCCCCAGATTGGCGCCGCAGATCCCGGGTTCCGGGGCACCGCCGCAGACCAGCCACAGCGGGCAGCCCGAGGGCAGGCAACGCACCGGTGGCATCACAGCCGATCCACCGGGCCCGCCGGTCGAAGCGGCCGGCCAGCCGTCCGAAGAAGGGCGGCGGCAGCGCCTGCGGACCGGCGACGGCGAGGAAGAGCCGGCCGACGGCCATCATGGTCCGCTGCTCCCGGATCGACGGGCCGCAGCATCGGCTCCGGACCGGTGGCGGCACCACCACCGGTCCGGAGCCTGCCGTTCATCGTGGCCGGGCGAACCAGGAAGGCCTGCGTACCGGTCCGGTGCGCTGGCCCGGCACCGTGGCAGTGGTGTCCGGGCCCCGTCCGGTGGTGGTGGCCGTGGCGTCCGGGCCCCGTCCGGTGGTGGCCGGGGTGTCCGTGGGGGCGTCGCCCTCCTCGGGCCACTCCGAGGGCTCCAGCCGCAGCAGATCCGCGAGCCGGCTGGACCACTCGCCGCGCGTCTGCCCCAGCGCCAGCTCACCCAGGCGCAGCAGCTGGATGTCGGAGGTGCCGGCCGGCGCGAAGATGTGGTGGGCGTCGCGCAGGAAGCGCTCCACCGGCCGGTCGGTGAACAGGCCGCACGCGGCATGGATGTCCATCGCGTCGCGCGCCGACTCCAGCGCCGACTCCACATTGACCAGTTTGGCGTTCATCAGCTCCGCATCGCACGGCAGCCCCTGGTCCAGCAGATGCACCGCGTGATACGCGGACAGCCGGGCCAGCAGCAGCCGTGACTGGATGCGGCCGAGCTTGAGCTTGATGTTGCTCAGGTCCGCCAGCGGCTTGCCGTAGCGCTGCCGCTCGGCGCAGAACGCCGTGGTCTCGTCCAGCACCGCCTGATGGATGCCCAGCGATACGGCGGTCAGATTCGGCCGCCCGTACAGCACGCTGGAGGAGTATGCGACCGACAGCCCGTCGCCCTCCCGGCCCAGCAGATTCGCCGCCGGGACCCGGCAGTTGTCGAAGAACAGCTCGCCGAAGCTGAAGCCGTGCAGTCCCATCGTGGGCTGTTGTGGGCCGACCCGGAAGCCGGGGGTGTCGGACTCGACGAGAAACGCCGACAGGCCCTTGGAGCCCTCGCCGGTGCGGACCACCACGCCGTGCAGATCGCCGACATGGCTGTTGCCGACATAGATCTTCCGGCCGTTGAGGAGGTAGTCGTCGCCGTCGCGGACCGCGGTGGAGGTCATGCCCAGCACATGGCCGCCGGACTGCGGTTCGGTGACCGCGATGGTCGGCAGGCAGTCGCCGGAGGCCATGGCGGGCAGCCAGGTCTTCTTCTGCTCCTCGCTGCCGAAGTGCACGATCTTCGCCACGCCCAGCTGCGAGGCCTGCACCATGGCGCCCATCGCGGCGCTGACCCGTGAGAGCTCCTCGATGATCAGGGTCTTGGCGACATGGCCGGCGCCCATCCCGCCGTACGCGCGATGCACGGTCGCGCCTATCCACCCCTGCCGGGCGATCAGGCGCGACAGGTCGTGGCAAACGGAACGGTTCGCCTCCATCTCCGCCACCCGGGGGCGGACCTCGCTTTCGGCGAAGTCCCGCACCCGGTGCCGGAGTGCCTCATGCCGTTGGTCCGTGAAGTAGCGATGCAAGACGAGCCCCTCCTTCGCGATCTTCCACGCGTTGGTCGCACCTCGCCTCGGGACGGCACCGGCGGTGCCGTCCGCAGCGAACGTTCCGGAAAGTGATCTTTCGCTTACCCGGTGCAATACTCCGTTGGCATACCTACTGCGGGGCGCATAAAACATCAACTGGGTGCATTTAAGTGAAGAGTTGAAGCGCGGAGCATCTGCGCACCACCCCCGGTTCGGCGATGCCTGTGGCGCGGCTCCGAAGGTCCCGGAACCGCGCCACCCCACGCCTCCCACCCCGCCCCGGCGGGGTGCCGCGCGTCAGTGCGAGAGGTCGCAGCAGGACTCACGGCGCTGCTGCCGACCCACCTCCAGCCAGTCGGTTCCGGCCGCCCGCAGCGAGCGGGTGGCGGGCGCCGGGAAGGAGCCAGTCAGCTCCCGCTGCTCGAAGAGGCGTCCGCCGCGCAGCACCGCCGAGGTCCGCACCAGCGAGTCGAAGTCCTCGAACGGATCTCCGTCCACCAGCGTCATATCGCCGAGCTTGCCGACCTCCAGCGTCCCCAGGTCCCGTTCCGCACCGAACACCCGGGCGGGCAGCGCGGTCGCGGTGCGCAGCGTCCGGCTCACACTGAGGCCGCCGCGGTGCAGCGGCCGATCCTGTCACGCCGCGCGCGGGGGAGCGGGGCATCTGCTCCACGCGCGTCCCATGGCGCACCGCCGCCCCACACGAAAGAGTGGGCGCCGACGACTCGTCAGCCACCGCCCCGGCAGTCAGGAGACGACGCATGCAGGCCATGCAGCAGGACTTCCACCAGGCCCCGGACGGCGCCCGTATCGCCACCTACACCTGGCTCCCGGAGTCCGGTCACCCGCGCGCCCTCGTCCAGATCGCCCACGGTGCCGCGGAACACGGCCGGCGCTACGACCGCTTCGCGCGGTTCCTGGCCGGCCACGGCTACGCCGTCCTCGCCTCCGACCACCGTGGCCACGGCGCCACCGCCGCCGCCACCGGCGGCCGCGGCGTGGTCGGCGAGGACGCCTGGCGGGCGATCGTCAGCGACCTCAAGGGCATCGGCAACCATGCGGCCGCCGCCCACCCCGGCGTCCCGCTGGTGCTGCTCGGCCACAGCATGGGCGCGATGCTGGCTCGCGACTACGCCCAGGAGTACGGCGCCGACCTCGCCGGACTGCTCCTCACCGGCGTCTTCCGCACCCTGCCCGGTCTGGACATCGACGGTGCCGTCGCCGAACTGGACCAGGAGATCGCCGAGCAGGGCCGCAGCGCGCTCTCCGCGTTCATCCCACGCAATTTCCGCTCCTTCAACGACGCCTTCACCCACCGCACCGGCTATGAATGGCTCTCCCGCGACGCCGCGGAGGTGGACGCCTACGTCGCCGACGAGGACTGCGGCTTCCCCTTCTGCGCCGGTCTCGCCGCCGACTGGGTGGGCGCCATCCGCAAGATCAACGACCCGGTCAACCTCGCCCGCATCCCGCGGGGGCTGCCCGTCCACCTCGCCGTCGGCGACCAGGACCCCTGCCACCAGCGGATGACCCTGGTCCACGAACTGCTGGAGGACTTCCGCTACCTGGGCACCCGCGATCTGACCTGGCGGGCCTACCCGGACGCCCGCCACGAGATCCTCAACGAGACCAACCGCGACGAGGTCCAGGACGACCTGCTGGCCTGGCTCGACAAGCACATCTGAGCTGCCGCCGCTCCGCGGGGAGCGCCACGCCCACCGTCAGGGCCGTGCCGCCACGAACCCGGCGATCCGCTCGCGCAGGCCGTGCGGGTCGAGGCCGTGCGCCGCCAGGTGCTCGTCGAGCTGCCCGTACCGGCGCAGCTCCTGGCGGCCGACGCCGAGCCCCAGCAGCCGGTGCGGCCGGTCCTCCAGCGCCTCGTTCGCGAAGCGCGTCGAGGTCCCCGCCAGATACGGCTCCACGAGCACCACGTCCGCGCTACCGGCAGCATCGGCCGCTGCCCGGAGCCCGGCGGCGTCGAAGGGCCGCACGGTCGTCGCGTAGAGCACCGTCACCTCCAGCCCCTCGGTCGCGGCGAGCACATGATCCAGCATCGGACCGACGGCGACGACGACCCCGCCGCGCCCTTCCCGAAGTGTCCGGAAACCGGTCCCGTTCACGGCCCGTGGCGCGTGGTTGGCCTGTGCGGACAGCCGGACGTACACCTTGTCGTCACCGGCCGACGCGGCGTGCCGCAGCAGCGTCTCGGCCTCGTCCGGGTGCCCGGGAACATGTACGGTCCAGCCGTCCAGCGTGTCCAGCAGCGCGACGTCGCCGGGTGCCATATGGGTGAAACCGCCGCTCGGCCAGTCGTAGGAGCCACCGGCGCTGACCAGCACCCCGCCCACGCCCTGGTGGCCGAAGTCCAGCTTCACCTGCTCGAAGGGGCGCTCCACGAGGAAGCTGGCGAAGGTGTGCAGGATCGGGCGGAGCCCGGTGAGCGCCAGCCCGCCGCCCACGCCGATCAGCAACTGCTCCCGGATACCGACATTCACCACCCGGTCCGGATGCCGTTGTGCCGCCTCGGCAAAGCCGGCCGTACCGATGTCGGCGAGTACGACCGCCAGCCGCGGGTCCTCCTCCAACAGCCGTGAGGTGACCGAGGCGAACCGCTCACGCATGGTGTCCATCACTGAAACCCTCTCGAAGTCCTGGTGGGTGGGGGAGCCGGGGCGGGCCGCTCAGTCGCCCTTGGGCTCGACACGGGCGATCACCGCGCGCGGGCGGCCCGGGTGCGGCGCGCTGAAGGCCTCGTGAAGGGCCTGGTGGTCGCGGCCGTCGACGCTGGCGGCGCACCAGCCTGCGGCCTCGAAGCGGGAGGCGATCCCGCCGTGCCAGCCGTGGGTGGCGGAGGAGTTGTCGACGACCAGGGTGTGCAGCCGGTCCAGCCCCGCGGCGCCCGCGTAGGCCAGCGCCTCGTGGTTGCTGCCCTCGTCCAGTTCGGCGTCGCCGATCAGCACCCATACGGCCGGCTCCGTCCGGCCCTGCGCCCGCAGCCCGAGGGCGGTGCCGACGGCCAGCGGCAGCCCGTGCCCGAGCGAACCGCTGCCGATCTCCGCGCCGGGCACCAGCAGCCGGTCGGGGTGATGCCCGAGCGGGGAGTCGAACGCGCCGAAGCCCGGCAGCCATGCGGTGGGGAAGAAGCCCTTGGCGGCCAGCACCGCGTAGTAGGCCATCGGGCCGTGCCCCTTGGAGAGCAGAAAGCGGTCCCGGCCGGGGTCCTGGGCGGTGCCGGGGGACACCCGCAGCACCCGGTCGTAGAGCACCCAGAGGGCGTCCAGCGTGGAGGTGGCCGCCGGGCCGTGCTTCTCATCGCCCGTCATCAGGCTCATCAGATGCGGCAGTTCATCGAACCCGATGCCGCCGGTGTGCGGCGTGCGCTCCGCCGGGACTCCCGCCGCAGGCCCTGCCGCCTTGCCCTTCGTCGGTTCCGTCGTCATGTGCGTCATACGACCGAGCCTGCAACCTCAAGCGCGCTTGAGGTCAAGCGTCGGGCCGCGGACCGGGAGATCCGCGGCCCGGGATGCCGAGATCAGACCTGCCCCGGCTTGAAGACGTCCTGCTCAATGAGGATCTTGTCGATCCGGGCCTTGTCCACCCGGTTCGTCACCTCCTCGACCTCCTGGCGGTCACGGATGCACTTGGCCAGCGTGAACGCCGAGGACACCACGAAGACCAGACCGATGGCGAGGAAACCGCGCTCCCAGGGCCCCACCGGCAGCTTGATGATCCCGATCACCAGCGCCGCCAGCGACAGCCCGAAGGAGATCGCGGCCTGCACGAAGAAGGCCGTGGTCGTCGGCCGCTGAATCGATGGAGTAGTCATGCGCGTAGCGTGGCGGCACGGTGACGGCGGTGCATGAGTACGGGTACTCATCTCTCCCGTCGGCCGTACGCGCGCCGACGCGGGAATATGGCAGCACCCACCCTCTGACATGCGGTATTGTTCTCGTGCGCGGTCAGCCGGGAATTCCCGGCCGAAACGGGCACCGGGACGTGGCGCAGCTTGGTAGCGCACTTGACTGGGGGTCAAGGGGTCGCAGGTTCAAATCCTGTCGTCCCGACGGTGTGAAGGGTCTTCGTGGGTGAATAGCCTGCGGAGGCCCTTTTTCGTTTTTCGCGTTCTGGCCGGCGTTCGTACGGGCCCCAGGCTCGGGCGCTTCCGGCCGGCGGCCCACAGGGAAGGTCTTGGCATGTCCATGCAACTCCGAAGGGGTTCGGTGGGGACAGGCGCGCGGCACGATCTGCATGAACCTCGATGACGCGTCTGCCGGCCGTTGGAGCAGCAGCCCGTTCGACTGCGGAGCGAGGCAGGCCAGCGGGCGACGTGGGTGGAGCTGGAGCCGCGTCCAGCGGTTCGGGTGAAGCGTCCTGCACTCACTCGTGCAAGCGATCGTCTCGACGTCCATAGTCTGGAGCCCCACACGCTGAGACACCCTGCTCCAGCAGGGCACTTGATACTCTCGAGGTTCGCCCGGAACCCCTGGGCGGTGTCTTTCCGGGGGAATTGATGAAGCCGCGTCTGGTCTTCGTGCACGGCATCGGCGGTCCGCGGGACGCCGCTGCCGAATTGGACGCGTGGCTGCGTGCGCTGGCCGAGGGCGCCCGGGCCGCCGGCCATGCCGGCCGGGTACTGGATCTGGTGCAGGGCTGGGCGGCCGACAGCCGCTTCGCGTACTACGGCGATCTCTTCGGCGGCGCTCCGGCGCAGGGGGCGCCCGCGCTGCCGCCCGGAGCGGACGAGGACACGCGACTGGTGGGCGAGTGGCTCCTCGAAGCGCTCGACGAGCGGTTGGACGAGCCGGATTCGGACGATGAGGTGTGCCTGCTGCGTCATGCCCGTGCCCAGCTCGCCCCGGAGGGGCAGTCTCAGGGTCTCGGAGGCGGTGGCCGCCACGTCCTCAACGCGGTCAACACGCTTCTGTCCCTGCCCGGGGTGCGGACCTTGGGTGGCTGGGCCAGCGCCGAGCTGATGGTCGGCCATCTACGCCAGGTGGCCCGCTATCTACGCCGCGCGGAGCATGACGAAGAAGGCCTGACGCTCGACGCCCGGATCCGACGGCGCGTAGAGCAGGAGCTCGACCCCGACGGGCCCACGATCGTCGTTTGCCACTCACTCGGCACTGTCGTCTCCGTGGAGACCCTGCATACTTTCCAGGGCCGTATACCGCTGCTGGTCACGCTCGGTTCGCCGATGGGCATGCGTACGGCGGTGCAACCGAAGATGCGTCCGCAACCGCTCCAGGTACCCGGCTCGGTGGACCGCTGGCTCAACTTCTGGGACCGGGACGACTTCATCGCCGGGCGGCCGAGGCTGGAGAAGTTCGTGCGTCCCAGCGACCGCTCCGTGCTTCCAGTCAGCGCACGGGTCGACTCGGATGGTGTGTGGGTGCACCCCGCCGCCAAATATCTCGCGCAGCCGGCTGTCGCCGGTCCAGTGGTCGAGGCGATCGAGGCAGCAACGGGCGGATGACCGTGCCGACTCCTCCCCGCCATTGTCTGGTCATCGCTCCCCAATGCGCCGAACTCGGTCTGCTCGAGGGGCTGGAGGGCCTGGCACACTCCTTGTACGGATTGCTCACCGACCACTGGACAGGAGCCTGTGCCGGCGCCCCCGCTGCCGGGTCCGCGGTGCTCAGCGGATCTTCCGTCTGCCAGGCGCAGATCGAGGCCGCGATCCGCGACGCCGCGCGGCGGGCGGGGGAAGCGGGAGCGGTCCTGGTGCTGGCGCTGCTGGGGCATGGCATCACACCGGGCCAGAACCCGACGCTCTATCTGATGGCGGGTGACTCGCGGGCCGATGTGATCGCGACTGCGGTGAACGTCGGCCGGCTGTTGACCGAGGTTCTGGAGACGCCGGGTCTTCCCGGCGTGCTCGCGCTCGTCGACACCTGCCGTGCCGGTGGCGCCACCCCGGACCTCAAAGCAGTGGACGCCGGAGTGCAACAGGGCGCGACGCGGCTGTCCTTGCTGATGTCTGTCGGGGCCAGGCAGGACGCGCACGGGCTGGCGTTCACGCGCGGCCTCGTGCAGGTGCTCACGCAGGGTGTCAGCGGGGCAGGAGAGTTCCTGCGGCCCTCGTCGGTCCTCGATGCGGTGAGGACCGCCGCCCCGGGACAGGACGCCCGACTCGTGGAGTATGACGGCGCGTTGTTCGGCGAGCGCCTGTGGCTGGCGCGCAACGCGTTGCGTCACGACCGGTGCGGGTCGGTGCTCGGGCCGACGGGGACCGAAGAGCTGGACCGGGCGCTGCAACCGCTGGGCGGTGCGGAGCTGCTGACCGGGTCCGTCACCGGCCCGGACGTACTGGAGCGGCTGCGCGGCACTCTGCGTGCTACCTCTTCCGCCTGCCCCTCGGAGCAATCGTGGGCCCTGCGCGTCCTGGACGGTCTGCTGGACTGCCTGCGGACGATCGAATTGCTCATGTCCTGGCCCGGCCGGCCACTGACATCCGAACGTCTCCGGCGCGCGACGGCCGTGGGGAGCGGCCGGTCCGGCACACCGCTGCCCGACACTGCCGGCACCGAGCTGTTGCGGGACGCAGTGGAATACCTGCGAATGCGTGCCCCACGGGTCGGGGAGACGGGCACAACTCCCTTGGCAAGGTTTGTCGCGGCGCTGGCTGCCGAGGACCAGCTTGCCCGGGACGATGCGCGGCTCACCGCCTGGGCGCACTCCGTCCGCGCGGCCGTCGAACTCAGCGACGCTTTCGACGCACAGCGACAGCAGCACACCAGATCGAGGCTGCGCCTGGTCGTCAGCCTGCACTCTGCCGTCGCCGACGACTGGCCCGAGACACTGGAGACGTGGCTGCTGGACCGCGGAGAGGTTCATGCGCACCAGTCGTTCGACTGCTCCCCGGACCAGGCCGGAGTCGAACAGCGACTGGCCGGAGCGCTGAGGTGGGCGTCCCGGCGGGCCAAGGAGGTGGGCGCCCCGCTGCAACGGGTCGAGATCGCGGCCTCCGCCGCATTGCTGCTGCGGTGGCGGCCGGAGGAAATTGATTTTGGGGAGCGGCTGGGAGTCGCACATGACGTCGTACTGCGCTGGAGCGAGCGTCTGTGCCCGCCGGACCACTTGTGGTGGATCAACGATCGTGCTCGGGAGAGGCTCGAGGCGATGAGCGAAGGCGGCACCGGCGCGCCTGTGGACTGGCTCGGCGAGCCCGAGACCGTTCGGACCCAGGAGCTCAGTGAGCGGCTGCGGCACGGTGCGTACCAGCGGGCGGTCGCTCTCGGGCACCGGCCGCCGCGGTTCGAACAGGTGATGGAGGTACTGCTGGCGCATGCCCCGATCGTCCTGTGGCCGGGCGGCGACCGCGGTGTGCCGGACAGGTACCGCAACAGCCTGGACCGGTTCTGGCATTTGCTGCCCACCGAGTTCAGTGAGGCCTACCGGCGCAGCTGGGGACCGAAGCCACCGGCACAGGCCGATGGCCGGGAGCATCTGGCGGAGCTGAGATCGGTATGGCACGACCCGGAATGGCTCGACTTCTGCGACTGGTTCGAGCAGTGCGCAATGGATGGGGAGAACTTCGCATGACCTGGCAGCCCTACTACCGAGGGGACGGTGTTCCTCGTGATGTCGATCTCGGAAAACCACCGCCGTGGCGCAGTTTCCCCCGTCAGACCCTGCACAAGGAATTCGAGCCGCCGCCGGGTCTGATCAAGGCGGTCAACGCCGCGCTGGCGCTGCGTCGGCCGCTGCTGGTGACCGGCTCGGCGGGCTCTGGAAAGTCCACGGTGATCGAGCAGGTTGCGGCCGAGTTGAAACTGGGTGACGTGCTTCGCTGGCACATCACCTCCCGCAGTACGCTGACCGAGGCGCTGTACCGGTACGACGCCCTGGGCCGCATCCATGCGCAGCGGCTGGACGGGCCCACGGGGGGCGACGACATCGCGCCGTTCCTGCAGATGGGACCGCTGGGGACGGCGCTGCTGCCGACGGAGCGTCCCCGTGCGTTGCTGATCGACGAGATCGACAAGAGCGATCTGGATCTGCCGAGCGACTTGCTCGATGTGTTGGAACGTGGCGAGTTCGAGATTCCCGAACTCGCCCGGTACAAGAGCGAGACCGTCCACGTGCGCCAATGGAGCGGCGACGAGCGACGTCCGGTGACCCGCGGTCGGGTGCAGTGCGACGTGTTCCCGTTCATCGTGATGACCAGCAATGGTGAACGGGACTTTCCGGCCGCCTTTCTGCGGCGTTGCATCCGCTACACGATGCCGAAGCCGACGATCGACGCGCTGCGCCGGATCGTCGACTCGCATCTGCGGACTGCCAACGATGGCTCCGGCGAGATCGATGCGTTGATTGCTGGTTTCGTTGACCGGATCTCGGCAGGGGAGAGCCTGGCGATCGACCAGCTGCTCAACGCCGTTCATCTGCTGACCGGCGGCGGAGCCCCTGCCGGAGAGGACGAGCGGGAGGTCATGGACCTCGTGCTGCGCGAGCTGTCCCGTGCCTGAGGAGCTGCTGGAGCGAGCGGTGGCCGCCCTGAAGGCCGCGGTCCCGGAGATGGATGGCACCGCGTTGGCAGAGGCGCTGTGGCTCGCCTCGAGGATGGCGAGCGACGACCGGACCGGTGAGGCGTCCGAATCACTGCTCGTGCCACCGGAGCCGCCGGCCACACCTGAGCCTGCTCCCCAGCCTGCGGCGGAGACCGCGTCGCCGCCTGCTGAGACCAGGGCGGAGACCGGCACGCGTGCGCTGCACGAGCGCCTGGCGGGGGGAGCCTCGCGGATTCGGGGTGATGCGGTGGCTGTGCCCCGGGCCGCGGGTCTTCCGCTGTCTCTGGAGGTGACCCGAGCACTGCGGCCGTGGAAGCGACCGTGGCGTCAGGGCCGCCGACATGCGCTGGACATCGAAGCCACCGTGGAAGGCTATGCGCGCAGCGGAGAGCTCATCCCTGCGTTCACCGCGGCCCCGGAGCGGTGGTTCGATCTGGTGCTCATCGTGGACCGTTCCCCCGCGATGCAGGTGTGGCAGGAGACCATTGCCGACTTCACGGCTGTACTGGATCGGCTGGGGGCGTTCCGTACGCTTCAGGTGCGCGATCTCACTGTGGACCGCGGCCTGGAACTGCGGGATCCGCAGGGCAGGCTGACGGGGCCCGGAGAGTTGCGGGCGCCGGGTGGTCGTCGTCTGGTAGTCGTCGTGTCCGATTGTGCCGCTCCGGGGTGGCGCGGGCCTGCGGTCTGGCGGCAGCTACGGGAGTGGTCCGTGACGACGCCGGTCGCGCTGCTGAATCCGCTGCCGACGAAGCTCTGGCGCAGGACCGGCCTGGATCTGCCGACGGTACGGGTTTTTCCCCGTTCGCCCGGCTCGGGGAACTCGAATCTGACGTTCGACACACCGCCGTTGCTGCCGGTTGATCGGGAAAGCGTGGGTGGCGAGTGGTATCCGATTCCCGTGCTGTCGCTGTCCCCCCACTCTCTGGACCGCTGGTCACGCGCGGTGATGCGGGCGGCGCCGGAAGGGTGTGGCGCTGTGCTGGTTCCGCCGAGCGGGCGGACCAGTGGCCGGTTGCGGCGGCCTTCCCGTTCCTCGGGAGCCGACGCACGCGTCGAGGCCTTCCTCAGGACGGCCACGCCCGCTGCTGCGCGACTCGCTGTGCTGTGCTCGGCCTTCGACCGGCTCGGCATGCGCCTGTTGCGTCTCATCCGCCAGGAGCTGGTGCCGGAAGCCACGACAGCCGATGTCGCCGAACTCCTCACCAGCGGACTCTTCTCGCTCGGTACCGACGCGGGAGGCACGGTCGAGCTGGACTTGGCCGAGGCCGTACAGCGTCGGCTGCGGCACGAACTGGCGGAGCACGAGCTGTGGCGGATCAACAGAGCGATCAGCCGCCATGTGTCCTCGCGGGGGGACAGAGGGGGGCAGCTGCCCTCGGTGGCGTATGCCCCGGAGAGCACGGCCGAGCTGCTGGCGGAGCGTCAGGCGTTCGGGCAGGCGTCCCGCAGGACGCTGGAATTGCTGGGGCTGGCTGCGGACGAGGCCTCGACGCTTCAGCCGGCTGAGGCAGGGAGGGGCGTTCCCGCGCAACTCCCCGCGGCTGTTCCTCTCTTGGTGGGGCGCGAACGGTCGCACAGGGAACTGGTGCGGTTCCTCACGTCGCCGGGCTCACCCGTGGTGTCGGTGGCGGCACGTGGCGGGCAAGCAGGGGCAGGGAAAACCACGTTGGCGGTGCATACCGCCCACGCGCTGGCGGAGCACTTTCCGGACGGCCGGCTCTTCGTGGATCTGCGGGGGGCCAGTGCCCGGCCGCTTGCACCATCGTCCGTGCTGGCAGGCTTCCTGCGGGCGCTGGGCGTTCCGCCGGAATCCATTCCGGCGAGCGGGGGCGAGCGGTCGGAGCTCTACCGTGCCACCGTCGCCGGCCGACGTTTGCTGATTCTTTTGGACAACGCCCACGACGCACACCAAGTCGGTCCGTTGTTGCCAGATTCTGATGGCTGTGCGGTGCTCATCACCAGCAGGAGTGCACTGACGCGCGTCCAGACCCATGCGCTGCAATTGGGCCCGCTGGATGACGCCGACGGGGTGGAACTGCTGCGGTACGTGGCAGGGAGAGCGGGGAGCCTCCTCGCGCCCGACGAGGCTCTGGAGCTGGTCCGAGGCTGTGACGGATGGCCGCTCCCCATTGCCCTGATCGCCAAGTGGATCGCTCTGGGAGACACGCCTCCGGGGAACCGGATAGCGCTGCGATTGCGAGGCAAGGACCCGGAGATCTCGGCGTTGGACACCGTCCTCCAACTCTGTTTCAGCCGTTTGGAGCCCGGCCTCCACTCGGACCTGCTCCGTCTCGCCCAGCCCGATGCCGGATACCTCACCATCCAGGAGATCACGGCGCTCCTGGGCACCAGCGCCGACGCGGCCGTCGGATCGGTGGAGGTGCTGGTCAGGCGTGGTCTGCTGGAGCACCCGGATGTGGGTCGGAGCCACTTTGGATTTCATGACGCGGTGCGTTGCTTCGCACGTGTGCAGGCCACGGCACAAGTGCGGTCGGACGCCATGGCACGGCTCCTCGACCACTACAGCAGGGCCGCCGTGAGTGCCTATGCTGCTGCCCGCCCGGGTGACCGGCTCGCCCAGCGGCTGGGGCTGAGCGCATCCGAGTCCGTCGGACCGCCCGGCACGGACATGGAAGGGCTCCTGGAGCAGTCCCCGAATCTGCTGTTCGAGCTGGCGTCAGAGCACGGGCATGCTTGGGACAACATCACCCGGGCCGGCGTGCTTCTGCTTCTCAGGGACCTTGCCGGATCTCCTCAGCACGCGTCGCAGTACCGCGAAGCGACCCGAGCCGTCATCGAGTCGGCCACCGCGGCATACGCGACATTGAGCCTGGCCCGCGCCCGCGTGGCTCTCGCCCACAGTCACTTCGCCGCCGGGCTTTTGGACGAGGCAGAGCGGGAGTTGGAAGACGCGCCGTATGACGTGTTGCCGGACCACGCGACCCTGGGCCTCGTCGAGCAGCTGCGGGGGGACCTCGCCCAGCAACGAGGTGCAGCGGATTCCGCGATGGAGCACTTCTCACGGGCTCGCTCCATTGCCCGGGAAGAATCAGACCTCTTCGCGGAGGCTTCGGCGCTCCACAGCCTCGCGCTGCTTCAACTGGAGGCCCGGTCAGTCAACGATGCGATCGGCACGGCCGAGCGCGCCCTCGTGATGTGCCAAGAACTGGGCGCGTCATCGATGGCCGCCCACCTGCACCACCTGATCGGCAAGGCGTGGCACGACCTCGGGGACCACCAGCGGGCAGCCGAGAGCCGCGAGAATTCCCTGCGGTTGTCCCAAGCTACCGGCAGCCGGGGCCGGCAGGGCTTGACTCTGCCGCGGAGGGCAGAGAGCACGCGGGCTGCGAGCAGCGCCGTGCAGCCACGCGACGCTGCCCGGGAAGGTCGTGACCTGACCGACGCGAACGGTCCAACAGGTCGCCGTCAGCCCGTACTTGGCCATGCCATTGCTGCATTGAGCCAGGGGGGCGGTACCCCCCGGGAACAGTTCGTGCTGCTGGACGAGCAGCGAGTGGCGTACGAGTCGGTGCGCGACGCGGTCCGTCAGGCGCGACGCGCGGATGGCAAGGAAGTGGTCGTGGTCACCGGTGGCCCGGGGTCAGGGAAGAGCGTGATCGCGCTCTCCTTGCTCGGTGACCTCTATCGGCAGGGAATCCCGGTGCTGCATGCGACCGGGTCCCGTGCTGTGACCACGACGATGCGCACGGTGGCCGGCGCCCACAAACGGGAAGTCCGAAACCTCTTCAGGTACTTCAACAGCTTCGCGTCCGCCGAGAGCAACGGCCTGGATGTACTCATCTGCGACGAGGCGCATGGGATCCGCGAGAGTTCCGTAACTCGCTTTACCCCGGCTTCGCAGCGGACCGGCAAGCGGCAGATCGACGAGCTGATCGACGCAGCAAGGGTCCCGGTCTTCCTGCTCGATGAGCACCAACTCGTCCGGCCGGGCGAGGTAGGGACAGTCGAGAACATCAGGGCGGCTGCGGCGGCCAAGGGGCTGAAGTCGCGGATGGTGTCGCTGGATGGCCAGTTCCGCTGCGGCAGCAGCGAGGCATACCTGCGGTGGGTGGCACGGCTGCTCGGGCTGGAGGGCGACGGGCCCGTGGAGTGGGAGCCGGACGGCAAGATGCAGCTGGCCGTGGCGGATTCGCCGTGGGAGCTGGAGGCGTACCTGGAGGGTTGCCGTGCTCAGGGATACGCAGCCCGGATGACCGCCGGGTTCTGCTGGAGGTGGACAACAACGATCGAGTCCGGGGATTTGCTCCCGCTCGACGTGCGGATCGGCGAGTGGGCGCGCCCCTGGAATGTCTCCGGGGACCGTAGGGTGGCCGGTGCTCCGCCGGGAGCGCTGTGGGCGACCGACCCGGCGGGCTTCGGCCAGGTGGGCACTGTGTATGCGGCACAGGGTTTCGAGTATGACTGGGGCGGCGTGATCATCGGTCCTGATCTGGTGTGGCGTGGCGAAAAGTGGGTCACGGACCGTAGGGCTTCGAAGGACCCGGTGTTCACCAGGGTCACGGCGGACGCGGAAGTGGACCGGTTCATTCGGAACAGGTACAAGGTGCTGTTGACGCGCGGCATGGTCGGCACAGTCGTCTACTCGACGGATGCCGAGACGCGCGCGAAACTGCATGAGTTGGCGGGCGGGGCCGGGACGCCGCGGCCTGCGCAAGAGGCCCACCACAGGTGATCGCCTTCTCTGATGTCCTGGCCCCTGATTCGTCTTTGGATGCTCGGGCACCCCGGCCTCTTGCCTCCCCACGTGCCGGCACGGCCGCTCAGAACTGCTGTTGTGCGGCGCCGGGCGGGAGATGGCAGGGCAGGTTCACCCGCAGCACCATGTGCTGTGCGGAGTCGACCGCGGTCTCCGCGGAGACCGCGTATGCCGTGCGGTCGTTCGTCATGTCCAGCAGAACCGCCGGCTTGGCCACGAGAGGGTTGGTGCCGTCCGGGGGCCACTTGATCGACCCCGTCGTTGTAGTACGGGCCGCGGTCGGGTGTCTTTCCGAGCTGCTGTCCGGGAATTCGGGCGCTGTCGTTGTCGTCGGCGAGAGGGTCGGCGGCGTGCGCGGCGGTCGCAGCTCCGAGGGCTTGACGTTCATGGGTTCCGGCACCGTCGGCTCAACTCCCTGTGATCTACGGGCAGATGATGCGCAGCGTAGGCAGGGAGGGCGGAGCGTGGCCTTGGATTTGCGGCATCGTTGCGGGGGGGGGGACGGCGGCGGTGGTTTCCAGCTCCGTGTGCGTCGATCGATGAGGTGTGCGGGCGGGCAGGGCGACGGGGTCGAAATCCCCGTGGAGTGAGGGTTGTTCGGCCCCGAGGTGGAGAGGGGGCGCCGTGCCCGGGGTGCGCCGCCACGGCTATGGGAAGTGGCGGCCGGGCCTGTTCGGCTCAAGGGTTTGAGGTGGGTGCAATGGCGTGTTGGGGGGCGGGGGCGGGGGCCGTCTTGGTTTCGGGCATCTCGGGTTCGTGCAGGGTGCGGACCAGCAGCCATCCCAGGGCGGGGAAGACGATGAGCGGGGTGAGCGCGGTCTGGAGGGAGGTGGCGTCGGCGGCGGCGCCGATGAGGGGGCTGGCGAGGCCGCCGACGCTGACGGTCAGGCCCAGGGTGACGCCGCCGGCGGTGCCGACGTGGCGGGGCAGATAGTCCTGGCCGAGGGTGACATGCAAGGGGAAGGGCACGTACAGGCCGGCCGAGGTCAGGGCGATGAACAGGTACAGGAGCGGGCCGGGGACCAGGATCGTGCCGGCGACGGCGGGAAGGGTCAGGGCGTAGGACCAGCGCACCACCGCGATCCGGCCGTAGCGGGTGGCGAGCCGTCCTCCGGCGACGGTGCCGACCGCGCCGCCCAGGTAGAGCACGAACAGGGCCGCGGTGCCCGCGACGTCGCCGCCTCCGGTGCGCTGGCGGGCGTACAGGGAGATGAAGGCGCTCAGCCCGACGAAGACGATCGAGCGGCACACGATGGCTCCGGACATCGTGAGGAAGGCCCGCCAGTCGTCCTTGCCCGCCCGGCGGGCCGCGGCCGACGCGGTGGCTGCGGCCGTGCCGGTGCCGTTGACGGTCCGCAGCGCGGCCGCACACAGGGCGGCGCCGGCCAGGGCCGGGACGACCAGCAGCGGGGAGGCGCGCAGCCCGCCGGTGGCGATGACGGCGGAGACCATCAGGGGGGCGGCCGCGAAGCCGATGTTGCCGCCGAGGGAGAACAGGCCCATCGCGTTGTGGCTGCCGCGGCTCGCGATCCGGGCGATCCGGGCGGCCTCGGGGTGGTAGGCGGCCACCCCGATCCCGGAGACGGCGACGACGGCCAGGGTCAGCGCATAGGAACCGCTGAGGCCGCTGAGTGCGACGCCGACGCCTCCCGCCAGGGTGCTCACCGGCAGCAGCCAGGGCATGGACCACTTGTCGGTCAGCGCGCCGAACAGCGGCTGTGCCACCGAGGAGAGCAGGGACGCGGCGAGCACGATGCCGGAGGCCGCGGCGTAGGAATAGGCCCGCTCGGCGAGGAAGAAGGGCACGAGGGCGGCCACGGCGCCCTGATAGATGTCCACGCAGGCGTGCCCCAGGGACAGCAGCCTGAGGGATTTTCCGGTGGACGGAGCTGGGGGCTGGTTGGTCGACACCTCTCGATCGTCAACGCCGCCCAGGTGTCTCGCTTCCGATAAGGTGCCAAGGTGTGCCGAATATCCGCCACACCCCTGCCGCGCCGACCCACACGCTGGCCCTGGCGGCCGGCGAACGCATCGAGGCCCACCGTCATGACAACCACCAGATCGTCTATGCGGGCTCCGGTGTCCTGGCCGTCACCACCGATGCCGGAACATGGTTCGCCCCCGGTACCCGCGCCATCTGGGTCCCTGCCGGAACCGTCCACGCCCACCGTGCCTACGGCCACCTCGACCTGCACACCCTCGGGCTGCCCGTCGGCGACAACCCGCTGCGGCTGGACGCGCCCACCGTCCTGGCCGTCAGTTCCCTCCTGCGTGAGCTGATCCTCGCCTACACCCGCGACCCCGCCGACAACAGCCCCGAACGCCACCGCCTGAGCGCGGTCCTCCTCGACCAGCTCCGTGCCTCGCCTCAGCAGCCCGTGCAGCTGCCCGCGCCCACCGATCCGCGTCTGGCCGCCGCCTGCGCCCTCCTGCACGACAACCCCGCCGCCCCCCGCACCCTCGCCGAGCTCGGCGCCCACACACATACCGGGGAGCGCACCCTCAGCCGCCTCTTCCGCTCCGAACTCGGGATGACCTTCCCCCAGTGGCGCACCCAACTGCGCCTCTATCACGCCCTGAAGATGCTGGCCGACGGCGCTCCCGTCACCGCTGGCGCCCACCGCTGCGGCTGGTCCTCCACCAGCGCCTTCATCGACGTCTTCCGCCGTGCCTACGGATACACCCCGGGCGCCCACAACCGCCGCGGGTAGCGGGGCGGGTGGCGGCGGGGGCGGCCCTGACGCCGCTCCTCGCGGAACGGCGTGCCATGTCCTCGTCGCGCCCCCAGGAGCTGCCCGGGGAGAGCGTGCACGCCCCGGCGGACCCCGGCACTCAACTCCCGGTTAAGCCGGGCGATCCCTACTGTCTGTAAGTGGACTGGTGCACCGTGTTCCCTCCGTGACAGGATGAGGCCGCCGATTCAGGTGCCTTAACTGTTCGTTGGGGTCGATCGATGGGGGGACGGTGGGCATGGGCGTGGGGGGCGACGGCGGGTCCGACGGGACGGGCAGCACGCTCGCGGAGCGGCTCAACCATCTCTTCGCGAACATGCATCCGCCCGGGGCGCCGTACACCAACGCCTTGGTGGCCGAGGAGATCAGCGCCGGGGACGAGGAGTACGGCGGGGTCAAGGTCACCGAGCAGTATCTGTCGATGCTGCGCAACGGACGGCGTACGAATCCCAGCCCGGAACTGCTGCGCGCGCTGGCCAAGTTCTTTGCCGTACCGGGCGGTTATCTGCTGGGGGATCTCTCGCAGCCGCAGGCCGAGCGGGTGGAGGAAGAGGTCCGCTTCCTCGCCGCCATGCGGGACCAGCGGGTGCGTGCCATCGCGCTGCGCTCCGTCGGGCTGCCGCCGGAGGTGCAGGACAGTCTGACGACGATCATCTCCCAGTTCCGGCAGCAGATGAATCTGCCGGCCGACCCGCCGGAGCCGGGCGGTGACCGGAGCGGTGAGTGACCTGATGCGGACCGCTGAGCGCGGCCAGATTTTCGCTTCCTGGCAGCGGGCCGGGCACGAGGACGGGACGAGCATGCGAGTGGGGCAGATACGCAGGCGGTGCAAGCGGCTCATCAAGGAGCTGGCGCTGCCCGCCGCAACCGATCTGCGCGGGATGTGCGACATCGTCGCCGCACGTGTGGCGCGGCCCGTCCATCTGGTGCCGATGAGCCTGGGCGGAGTGGTCTCGGGGATGACGGCCGTCACCGACGACGGCTACTGGGTCTTCTACGAGCTCAAGACCTCACCCTGGCACCAGGCCCACATCGTGCTGCACGAACTGAGTCATCTCCTGCTGGGCCACGGCCAGGACCCGGCGGTCACCGAGGACGCGCTGAAGCTGTGGACGCCCTCGGTCGATGTCGCCACGGCCATGCGGCGCATGGGTCTGACCATGGGATTTGCCCGGCACCACGGCTATGACAACCTCGCCGAGCGGGAGACCGAAGTGCTCGGCACGCTGCTGATGGAGCGGGTGGCGCCGTCCGCGGCCGAGCGTGAACTCCCCCTGGAGGGACAGGCGGCCGAGCTGGTGGCGGCGCTCGGGCCCGCGCTCCAGCACCTCCGGCGCCGGCAGGGGACGCCGTCCG
Source organism: Streptomyces sp. NRRL S-1813 (assembly GCF_000719605.1). NCBI lineage: Bacteria > Bacillati > Actinomycetota > Actinomycetes > Kitasatosporales > Streptomycetaceae > Streptomyces > Streptomyces sp. NRRL S-1813. The sequence goes on along the minus strand of NZ_JOHB01000039.1, from coordinate 43,030 downwards.
GCGGCCACGGTTCCGACGGGATCGGTGCGGACGCCGTGGAGGACGGGGGCCCGCGTGTTTGATGTCATCTATCTGTCGTTCGGCGTCGCCGCCTGGGCGATCGTCGGGTACAAGTCCGTCGCCTGGTTCCGCGACCGCAGCAATGCGGACCTGGGGCTGGCCTGTGTGATGACCGGTGGCGTGGCCACGGTCTTCCTCTTCTCCGCGCCGAGCATCTACCGCGCCTTCGACCGGCTGACCGGCGTGGCCAACCTCGCCATGGTCTTCCTCTACTCCTCCGTCGTGGTGTTCGCCGCGGGGGCGCTGGTGTTGCTGTTGCGCTGGACGGCGGGCGAGAGCGCGGCCGCGCGGGCCCGTGCACGGACCAGGGCGCGCGTCGCCGTCGGGGGAGTGGCCGCGCTGTGGGCGGTGGCGATCACCGGGTTCGTGGTCGGCAGGCCGGATGCCGTCGAGCACCCCCGCGACTTCAGCACCGCCTACACCGACTCGCCCGGAGTCATGCTCTTCCTGGTGCTGTATTTGGCCATTTTCGGCATGAGTTCGGCGGCCCTGGGGACGCTGTGCCCGCGGCTCGCCGCCCGGCTCGGCACGACGTATCTGGCGCGCGGTCTGCGGTTGCTGGCCGCGGGCTGCTGGCTCGGCCTGGGCTACTGCGCCTGCAAGGTCATCGGCTTCGTCCTGTCCTGGACGGGCCACCCGGCGCTGTGGCTCTCCAACGGCGTGGCGCCGATGAGCGCCTCGGTCGCGGCGCTCATGGTCCTCGCCGGCTTCGCGCTGCCGGCGGCCGGCCCCCGGGTCGCCGCCTGGCGCCGGCTGCGCCGTCTCTCGCCGCTCTGGCGGACCGTCACCGCCCGCTCCCCGGAGGTCACGATGGAGGCCTCGGCATGGGCCGTACGGTGGCCGTTCGCCGATCTGGAGTGGCGGGCCAACCGGCAGATGGCCGAGATCCGGGACGTCCAGCGCGGTATCCGCCGCCATGTCGAGTCCGACGCCGTCGACATCGCCCGTGAGCGGGCCCGTGCGGTCGCCCTCGACGACCGGCAGCTGGCGGCCGTCGCGGAGGCCGCCGCGCTCCGTCGCGGCCTGGAAAACCGTGCGGTGGGCCATGTTCCTGCCCACGGGGCCGACAGTGTGGTGGTCTCCAGCGGCACCGCACCGGCCGAACTCGCCGCGGAGTACGAACACTTGGCGCTGGTGGCGGACGTCTACCACTCGCCGTTGATCGAGACCGTGCTCACCGAGCTGCGCCAGCGCAGCTCGATGGCGCGCGGCTGAGGCACCACCACAAAGACGGGGTGGCCCGGCACGGGGGTCCGGGCCGCCCGACCTGAAAGGCGGCACCGGTCCCGGGGGACCGGTGCCGCTGTCGTCAGACGGCCTGTGCCGGACGGGACTTGGCCGGGGCCGCGGGAGGCGCCCCCTAAAGTCGGGATCATGCAGAACACCGCCGATACCGGCTCCGACGCCCCCATCGACGTGACGCCTCTCCTCGACGACCCGTACGCCGCCTGCGCCGCGCTGCGCGAGGCCGGTCCGGTGCACCGGATCACCGGCGCCGACGGGCACCCCGCCTGGCTCGTCACCCGCTACGACGACGTCCGTCGCGCCCTCGCCGACCCGCGGCTCTCCCTGGACAAGAAACATGCCGCGCCCGGCGGCTACCGCGGCTTCGCGCTGCCGCCCGCGCTGGACGCCAATCTGCTGAACATGGACCCACCGGACCACACACGGATCCGCCGCCTGGTGGTCAAGGCCTTCACCCCGGGCCGGGTCGAGGCGCTGCGGGCGCCCGTACGGAAGACCGCCGACGAGCTGCTGGACGCGATGGCGGAGCGCGGCCGTGCGGATCTGATGACTGCGTACGCGGGTCCGCTGCCGATCACCGTGATCTGCGATCTGCTCGGCATCCCGCACAGCGACCGCCGCGACTTCCTGGCCTGGTCGAACGCGCTCATCACCCCGGATCCGAGCCGGCCGGAGCTGATGAAGGAGGCGATCGGGGCGATGCTGGAGTTCTACACCGGCCTGATCGCGGCCAAGCGTGCGGAGCCGGGCGACGATCTGCTCTCGGACCTGATCGCGGTACGCGACGACCAGGGGGGTGGTGCGGGCGACGGGGCGGGCGGCGAGCGGCTCACCGAGGACGAACTGACCTCGCTCGCCTTCCTCCTCCTCTTCGGCGGATACGAGAACACCGTCCACCTCATCGGCAACGCCGTGCTCGGTCTGCTCGACCGTCCCGACCAGCTCCGCCAGGTGCAGCAGAATCCGGCCGAACTGCCGGCGGCCGTGGAGGAGTTCCTCCGCTTCGACGGCCCGTCCCCGGTGTCGATCCGTCGCTTCCCCAAGGAGGACCTGGAGATCGGCGGCGTACGGATCGCGGCCGGGGAGAGCGTGCTGCTGTCGATAGCGTCCGCGAACCGCGATCCGGCGCGCTTCTCCGATCCGGACACTTTCGACCGCGCCAGGGACCTCTCAGGGCACCTGGCGCTGGGCCACGGCATCCACTACTGCCTCGGCGCCTCGCTGGCCCGTATGGAGGCCGTCATCGCGCTCGACGCGCTCCTCGGCCGCTTCCCGGGGCTGCGACTGGACGTCCCGCGTGGTGATTTGCGGCACCGCAGGACGCTGCGGTCACGTGGCCTGATTTCGCTCCCCGTCGCTTGGTAAGCGGCGAACGAACAAGTTTTTGAGGCATAACCGTTCGCTCATGCGGTAGAAAGGTTCCTGAGACCCGCCCGGTGTGCATCCCCCGTCGCACCGGGCGGGTCCTTCTTTGCACCCGTTGCAGTTGCGACACGCCGGGTGTGCGGCACCCGGCGTGGTCCGTCTGGCTCAACTGCGCTGCGGGTTGCCGCGCCGCTTCTTAGCGTGACGGCATGGCAATTGACGCGCGTGTGTCCAAGAAGGCAGCGGCGATGACGCTGATCGCCGTCTCCGGTGTGTCGCTGACGTCCATACCTGCCGCCGCCCACGACGCGACGGCCCGTCAGTCCGCCACGGCCGGTGCCGGGGTGCAGGTCGCCGGCGCTCCCGGTATACCGAGGCTGCCCAGCGGTCTGAGCGCCCTGTCCTGGATGGTGGCCGACGCGGACACCGGCAGCGTGCTGGCCGCGAAGAGCCCGCACCGCAGGCTCGCCCCGGCCAGCACCCTCAAGACGCTGTTCGCGGTCACGGTCCTGCCGAAGTTCTCGGCGGGCACCGTACGCCAGGTCAGCTCCGCGGATCTGGCGGGCATCGGGGCCGGCAGCAGCCTCGTCGGTATCCAGCAGGGCCGCCGCTACACCGTCGCCGACCTGTGGCGCGGGGTCTTCCTCCGCTCCGGCAACGACGCGGTGCATGTGCTGGCCGCGATGAACGGCGGCTGGCGGACCACCGCGCAGGAGATGCAGGAAACCGCCCGCAAACTCGGCGCACGCGACACCACCGTCAAGTCCCCGGACGGTTATGACGCGCCCGGCCAGGTGTCCTCCGCCCACGACCTGACCGTCTTCGCCCGCGCCGGACTCGCCCACGACGACTTCGCCCGCTACTGCTCCACCCCCCGCGCCACGTTCCCCGGCGCGGGCGGCACCGCCACCCGGATCGAGAACACCAACCGCCTGCTGGTGGGCTCGCACGGGCTGTCCCGCTACCCCGGCATGATCGGCGTGAAGAACGGCTACACCACCAAGGCCGGCAACACCCTGGTCGCCGCCGCCCGTCAGAACGGCCGCACTCTGCTGGTCACCGTCCTCAACCCGCAGTCGACCGAGTACAACGCCGTCTACAAGGAAGCCGCCTCGCTGCTGGACTGGGGCTTCGGCACCGCCGGCAACGCCCAGCCGGTGGGCACGCTGCACGCCGTACGCACCGCCTACCACGGTGGCGGCCAGTTCCGCCCGGTGGCCGCCCACGTCACCGGTGCCGAAGCACGCGGCGGCTCCCCCCGGCGCTCCACCCTCGTCCTGGGGGCGGGTGGCGCCGGCGTCGCGGCAGTCGGGCTGGGTGCCCTGCTCGCCCGGTGGCGGCAGGCACGCGGACGCGGCGGGCAGAGGGGAGGCGCGGCGTAGGCACCCGGGCCGGTGGTCCCTGCGGCCCCTGGTGCGTACGAGAAGGGCGGCCGGCTCCGCTCGTCCCGGCGGAGCCCGGCGTCATCCGTCGGCCGTCGGCCCGTCCCCGGCCGGGTCCCCGGCTTGGTCCCCGGCCTTGTCCCCGGCTTTGTCCCCCGTGGCCCGCAGCCGGGGCGCGGTGTCCGCCGCCGGTACGGCCCCGGAGCCGGTCAGACGGCCGGTCAGGTCCCCGGCCCAGGACGTCAGCCCCGCGATATCGATCCCGTGCGGGGCGGCGTCCGCATACGGGGCGATGGCCGCCGCACCCCGGTCGAGCAGCGCCGTACCGCCCACGGCGTTGCCGCGCGCCGCATGGGTGAGCCCCACGGCGAGCTGGGCAAGCCCCCGCCACAGCTCCCGCTCCGCCTCCGGCGCCGCCTTCCAGGCGTCCTCCAGCACCTCATGGGCATGGAACGGCATCCCGTCGTCGAGCAGCCGCTGCGCTTCGGCCAGCGACTGGGCGGGCGTCCGGGGGACCCCCTCGGGCTGCCGGGCCACCCCCGACGAGCCGTACGGCAGCGGCCGGCCGAGACCATCGCGCGGACGGGCGTTACGGGCCCGGCCCTCCTCGTCGCGGTCCCGGCGCGGGGCGGGCCGGCCGGCGGCAGGTGAGCGGGGGACGCTCGGCGCTTCCTCGGCCGCGGTCTCCGCCGGCCCGGCGCCGCAGTGCTCGCAGACCGCACTGCGGGGCCGCTCGCGGATCCGGCCGCAGGCCTCGCACACCTGGTCCAGCCAGCAGGCCGGGTCGCCGCCCTCGTCGTGTGCGGGGGGCGTGCCGGTCTCGCGGGAGGCGCCGGGCTCGTCGGGGGAGTGCTCCGCTTCGTTCACCCTTCGATTGTGCGCTGCGGGGGCGTCCCGCGTCGCCGGAGGGGTGCATGCCTCTGTACGGGGGCACTTCCCTGCCCATGGGGCTCCAGGCCCACGGCTCCGCGGGTCCGCTGCCTTGGAGACGCGCGCTCGCGGACGCGCGCGGCCGGTGACACGCGCGCCCAGTGCTCCCGGGTCAGTCCGAGTCGACCTCGTAGAAGCAGAAGTGATCTTTGATCCGTGCCACGTCGGGGCGCGGTTCGGGGTAGGCCCACGCGACGTCCTCCGGGCCGCCGGGAAGCGACCAGTAGGAGGCGGTGCCCTTGAAGGGGCAGACGGTGTGGGTCTCGGACGGCGTCAGCAGATCGGTGCGTACGTCCTCGGGCGGGAGGTAGTAGCGCACGGGGTAGCCGGTCTCGTGGAGGAGGAGCGGGCGGTGGGTGTCGGCCACCAGCCGGCCGTCGATCGTGACGCGGATGTGGTCGGTGCCCTGCTCGACCTCGATGTGATGGCCCTTGGTGGCGGTCATGGTGGCTTCCCCTCGGTGAGTCTCGGTGAGTGGTGAAGATCCTCGCTCCTTCCAGGATGGCACCGGGGCGAGGCGTCCGGCCCGACCGGCACGAGGCATGGCCGGGAGCCGGGTGCGGGACCACCCGGCCGTGCCTTCCACCGCCCTCACGTGTGACTACACCGCGCGGATGCCCTGGCCCGCCCACGGGGGCGCCGGAGCGAGCACGCCCGCGAAGTACGCGCGGCTCGCGTCGGGCAGGGGTGCCGCGCGCCCGGCCGACTGGTCGACATGCAGGGTGAACAGTTCCTCGGTGGCCACCGGTGCGCCGGACGCAGCGCCGACGAACATCTCGTGGAGGAGGCGCAGTTTCTTGCCGCCGACGCCCAACACGGTCGTACGGACGGTGAGTTCGCTGCCGCGGGCGACCTCGTGCAGATAGCGGACGTGGGCCTCGACCGTGTACAGGGAGCAGCCGGTGCGGTCGCGGTAGGCCGCGTCGAGGCCGGCCGCGTCCATCAGGGCGTCGGTGGCGAAGCCGAAGATCAGGACGTAGTAGGCCTCGCTGAGGTGGCCGTTGTAGTCGATCCAGTCATCCTGGACGGTCTGGTGGAAGACGGGCAGACCGCCCGGCGGGTGAGCGGTCATCGGCGGGCGCTCCCCAGCCGGCCCGTGGCGCGGAGGACGTCGATGACGCCCTGGTCGCGTTCGGCGACCAGATCCGCGTACGTGCGGTCGCCCGCGGCGGCCGCGCAGCCGTCGACCATGGCGTCGCGCAGCTCATGGTCCAGCTCGGGCGCCGCCAGCCGGGTCCACGGCGACTTCAGGGACGGGCCGAAGTGGTCGAGCATATGGGCCATACCGCCCTCGCCGCCGGCCAGCGCGAAGGTCAGGCAGGGGCCCATGAAGGCCCAGCGCAGCCCGGGTCCCTCGGTGATCGAGGCGTCGATGTCCTCGACCGAGGCCTCGCCGTTCGCGACCATGTGCAGCGCCTCGCGCCAGAGGGCTTCCTGGAGGCGGTTGGCGATGAAGCCGGGCAGCTCACGGTCCATGGTGATCACGGACTTGCCCGCCACGTCGTAGAAGCGCGAGGCCCAGGTGACGGCCTCGCGGTCCGTCTTCTCGCCGCCGACGACCTCCACCAGCGGGATGAGGTACGGCGGGTTGAAGGGATGGCCGACGACCAGCCGGCCGGCGTCCTCGGCCGCCGTCTGCATATCGGTCATCGGGTAGCCGGAGGTGGAGGAGGCGATGACCACGCCCGGACGGGTCGCGGCGGCGAGCTCGGCGAGCAGGGAGCGCTTCAACTCCAGCTTCTCGGGGGCGCTTTCCTGGACGAAGTCGGCGTCGGCGACAGCCTCGGCGAGGGTGGGGGCGACCGTCAGCCGGTCCTGCGAGGCGCCGTCGGCCAGGCCTATCTGCTCCAGCGCGGGCCAGGCGGCGGCCACCAGGCGGCGGAGCTTCTCCTCGGCGTCGGCGGCCGGGTCCCAGGCGGTGACGTCGTAGCCGCGGGCGAGGAAGTGAGCGGCCCAGCCGCCGCCGATCACTCCGGCGCCGATACAGGCGATGTGGCGTACGTCCTCGGGGGCACAGGGGGCAGGGGTGGTTTCAGGCATGGGAGAGCGGCTCCTGGTGGAGGGAGGCATGGGGGAGAGCGGGGGAGCGGAGGCGGGGTTCAGCCGCGCGGCTTCAGGCCCAGCCGGGCCCGTGCCTGGTCGGGGGTGGCGACCGTGGCGCCGAGCAACTCGGTGATCTGCACGGCACGTTCGACGAGGCCGCCGTTGGTGGCCTTGACGCCCTTGCTGAGGTAGAGGTTGTCCTCCAGGCCGACCCGCACATTGCCGCCGAGGAGGATCGACTGGGCGACCCACGGCATCTGCATCCGGCCGAGCGCGAAGCTCGCCCACTGGGCGCCCTCGGGCAGCATGTTCACCATCGACTGGAGTACGCCCGGGTCGGCCGGCGCGCCCCACGGGACGCCCATGCACAGCTGGAAGACCGTCGGATCGTCCAGCAGCCCCTCGGCCAGCAGCTGCTTGGCGAACCACAGCTGGCCGGTGTCGAAGATCTCCAACTCGGGCCGTACCCCGAGCTCCTGGATGCGCCGGGCGCCCGCCCGCAGCATGTCGGGGGTGGAGACATAGAGGTTGGAGCCGTCGCCGAAGTTGAGGGAACCGCAGTCCAGGGTGCAGATGTCGGGCAGCAGTTCCTCGACGTGCGGGAGCCGCTCCAGGCCGCTCACCAGGTCCGTGCCCGGCAGGTGCCGGAGCGGCTCGTCGGGGTCGATCACCAGGTCGCCGCCCATGCCGGCGGTGAGGTTGATGACGACGTCCGTGCCGGTCTGCCTGATGCGGTCCACGACCTCGGCGTAGAGCCGCGGATCGCGCGAGGGGTCGCCGGTCCCGGGATCGCGTACGTGGATGTGCACGACCGCGGCACCCGCGGACGCCGCCTCGACGGCGGACGCGGCGATCTGCTCGGGCGTCACGGGGACGTGCGGGGAGCGGCGGACGGTGTCGCCGGCGCCGGTGAGCGCACAGGTGACGATGACCTCGTTGTTCACGGGGGTCCCTTCGGTGGGGTGTGGTGCCTCGGGGCTCGGGGCTCGGGGCTCGGTACGAGGAGGCGGCGGCGGAGCGGCGGCCTCAGCCGGCGGGGGCGGCGGTGAGTTCGCTCTCCACAAAGGCCAGCAGCGCGGAGTGCATCGTGTCCGGGCCGGTGCTGTCCGGCGCGGTGGCGAGCACCTGTGTGGCCAGGCCGTCGATCAGGGCGGTCAGCCGCAGCGCGGCGAACTCCGGATCGACGGTGCGAAAGACGCCCTGGCCGACGCCGCGGCGTACGACATCGGCGACGGTGGTGCGCCACTGCCGGTAGTAGTGCTCGTGCAGCCGCCCCACGGCGGTGGAGCGGGCGGCCTGGGCCCACAGGTCGAGCCAGACCAGCCACTGGCGGCGCTGCTGCTCGGTGCGCGGGGTCTGGAGCGCGATCAGATGCAGCAGCTCGGCGCGGGCATCGGGCGCCGCGGCCAGGCCCGCTGCGCGGCGTTCGGTGTCCTCGTCCATGCACCAGCGCACGGCCGCTTCGAGCAGCTCGTCGCGCCCGGGGAAGTGGTAGTGCACGGCCGCGGGGCTGGTACCGCAGGCGGCTGCGATATCGGCGACCCGTACGCCGTGGAAGCCGTGCTCGGCGATCAGCCGGACGGTTTCCCGCACGATCTGGAGCGGCCGGCCGCCCTCGGGGACGGCCGCCGGCTCGCGGTCGGGCGGTGTCGCGGGCCGCTCGGGGGCGCCGAGCAGCCAGCCCGTGTCGACCTCGCCGATATCGGCGATACGCACGATCTCGGCCAGGGTGAAACGCCGGGTGCCGCCCAGTGATCTGGACAGTTTCGAGGGGTCCATCACGATCCGGCGGGCGAACTCGCGGTGGCTACAGCCGAGCCGCTCGATCACCTCGCGGACACGGACCGTCACATCTCCGGCGTCATCGGTGATCCGGGCTCCGGTGGCGTCCTTCATGGTCCCGGACCGTAACAGCGTGTTGAGAACATCGCAACGGGCTGGCCAGGGGCGAAGTGGCACAGGGCCTGTTCTCGTGGGATGTGGAGGGTGTCGTGATGAGGTTGCTGATGAGCGAGTCAGTATTGCGGTGGAGGAAGCCCGGGGTGGAGGGAGGGACGGGCTGGACACGCCGCAATCCGGGTGAATGTGGCAAAGTGACGGCATGGCTGACCGGGGAGCGAAGCGGCCCACCGTGTCGGTGCCGGACGACTGGCCCGCCCACCCGGACCTGACCCTGGCCCTCAACGGCATGGGCGGCTTCGACTGGGACCTCGACAGCGGGCTGATGCACATGGACCCGCCCGCCCTCGAGGTGTTCGACATGCTGCCGGACGAGTACGACGACCGTCCGGCCACGCTCGGCTGCCGCGTCCCGGCCCATGAGGCGGCCCGTCTGGACGCCCTGGTCGCGCGGGCGCTCAAGGACGGCAGCGACTCCTACGGCGCGTACTTCCGGGTGCGGCTGCGCGACGGGGAGCTGCGCTGGACCCACAGCCAGGGCAGCATCCGCCGGGACAGCACCGGCAGGCCCCGCCGCATCATCGGCGTGGTCCGCGACGCCAGCCACGAATACACCCACGCGGCGGAGCGGCTCGCCGTCGATGAGGAGCGCCGCCGGCACACCAGCGTCGTCGAGCGCACCACCGCCGCCCTGGCACACGCCCGGACGGTCGGCGAAGTCATCGCGGTGCTCGCCGACGAGCAGGGACTGAGCCGCCTGGGCGCGGAGAACGTGATCCTCGGGCTCGTCGAGGCGGGACGTATCCGGCTGATCTCCGAGGGCAAGGCGGGGAGTTTTGTGCCGGATCTCGAATACACGCGGGTGGGGGACGAATTCCCGATGAGCGAGGTGGTCCGTACCCTCACTCCGCGATATGTGGGCAGCCGCGCGGAATTCAAGCGCGACTACCCCCGGCTGTGGCCGGCCATCGAGCCGCTCCACGTCCACTCCGCCGCCTATCTGCCGCTGATCGCGCAGGGCCGCCCGATCGGTGTGATCGGCCTCTTCTTCGAGCGGGAGAGCGACTTCCGCGACCAGGAGCGCAATGTCCTGGTCGCGCTCGGCAGCAGCATCGCGCAGAGCCTGGCCCGCGCCATGCTCTACGACCAGGAACACGATCTCGCCGCGGGCCTCCAGCAGGCCATGCTGCCGCGCCGGATCCCCGGTGTCGCCGGTGCGCAGATCGCCGTCCGCTACCGCTCCGCCCGGATGGGCCGGGACATCGGCGGCGACTGGTACGACGTGATCCCGCTGCCCGACGGCCGGGTCGCCGCCGTCATCGGCGACGTCCAGGGCCACGACACCCAGGCCGCGGCGCTCATGGGCCAGCTGCGGATCGTGCTGCGCGCCTACGCCTCCGAAGGGCATGCCCCGGCCACCGTCATGGCCCGCGCCTCCGCCTTCCTCAACGAGCTCGACACCGACCGCTTCGCGACCTGCACCTACGTCGACGCCGACCTGAGCACCGGCGCGGCCCGGATCGTCCGGGCCGGCCATATCGACCCGCTGCTCCGGCACGCCGAGGGCATCTGCCGCAGGCTGCCGGTGGCCGGCGGGCTGCCGCTCGGCATCTCCTCCGAATTCCGGCGGCTCGACTACCCGGTCACCACCGTCCTGCTCGCCCCCGGCGACACCCTGGTGCTGTGCACCGACGGCATCGTCGAACAGCCCGGCACCGACATCGACGACGGGATGCGGCAGCTGGCCCGCGAGGTCCGCCAGGGCCCCCAGGACGTCCAGCAACTCGCCGACCGGCTCTGCGAGTCGGCGGACGAGCGGACCGGCGAGGACGATATGGCGCTCCTGCTGCTGCGCCGCCTCGGTGCCCCGGAGCACGACATCGTCGGACGGTTCCGCCAGCACATCGCTCCCGCCGACCCCGAGGGCCTCTCCGCCGCCCGGCACATGATCCGGGCCGCGGTGCGTGCCTGGGGCGCGGCGGAGCGGGCCGAGGAGATCGAGCTGGTCGCCGACGAGCTGATCACCAATGCGCTGCTGCACACCGACGGCGAGGCCGTCGTCAACATCCGTATGCCGCACAGCGTCGGACGGCTGCTGCGGCTGGAGGTCGAGGACCACTCCAGCAGCCTGCCGCGGCGCCGCGAACCGGGCGAGGCCGGCGTCTCCGGTCGCGGGCTGCTCCTCGTGGACCGCCTGGCCGATGTCTGGGGTGTGGAACCGCGCGGCAGCGGAAAGTGCGTATGGTGCGAGTTCAACTGCTCCTGACCGGGAGGCGTCGAGCCGGACCGGCAAGGGGCACACAGCGGCAACGGGCGCCGAGGCGTCGGCACGGTACGTATCGGCACGGTCAGTGAGGACGGACGGCTCTATGGGATCGCGGGCTGCGGAACAGCGCCAGGAGGCCCGCCAGTTGGCGGCCCGTCTGTCGGCGGAAGGCGTCCGGAACGTGGCGCTGACCTGGGTGGACAATGCGGGCATCGCCCGCGTCAAGACCGTCCCGGCCGAGCGGCTCGCCGCCGCGGCGGAACGCGGAGTCGGGATGTCTCCCGTCTTCGACGTGTTCACCTCCGACGACGCCATCACGGCATCCGACCACCTCGGCGGGCCCGACGGCGACCTGCGGCTCTTCCCCGACCTGGAGCGGGTCACCACGCTCGCCGCCCAGCCCGGCTGGGCCTGGGCGCCGGCGGACCGCTACGACCAGCTCGGCCTGCCGCACCCCGCCTGCCAGCGGCAGTTCGCCCGGCGCATGACGGAGCGGGCCGCCGCGGCCGGGCTGGAGCTGCGGATGGGCTTCGAAACCGAGTGGGTGGTCACCCGCGCCCCGGCGGGCCACCCGGCCGCCACCGGTGCGGACGAACCGCTCGACTACCCCTGCACGGGCCCCGCGTACGGCATGACCCGCGTCGTCGAACTCTCCGACTACCTCCGCGACGTCACCGAGGCGCTGAGCGTCCAGGGCATCGACGTCCTCCAGCTCCACCCCGAATACGCCCCGGGCCAGTTCGAGGTCACCACCGCCCCGGGCGACCCGGTCCGCGCCGCCGACGACGTGGTGCTGGTCCGCGAGACCATCCGCGCCGTCTCCGTCCGGCACGGCCTGCGGGCCTCCTTCGCCCCGTCGGTCGTCGCCGGACAGGTCGGCAACGGCTGCCACCTCCACCTCAGCCTGTACCGCGACGGCACGAGCCTGCACCGCACCCCCGACGCCCAATGGAGCCTGGCGCCGGACGCGTCGGCCTTCCTCGGAGGCATCCTCGCCGCCCTGCCCGCCCTGCTCGCGATCGGCTGCCCCTCACCCGCCAGCTATCTGCGGCTACAGCCCTCCCACTGGGCCGGCGTCTACCAGTGCTGGGGCGTGGAGAACCGGGAGGCGGCGCTGCGTCTGATCACCGGTGCCCCCGACGACCCGGACGGCGGCCATGCCGAGGTCAAGACCTTCGACGCCGCCGCCAACCCCTACCTCGCGGTCGGCGCGGTCCTCGCCGCCGGACTGCACGGCATCGAGTCCGCCACGCGGCTGCCGGAACCGCAGACCGGCGACCCGGGCGTGCTCGGCGTCCGGGAGCGCGCCCGGCGCGGCATCGTCCGGCTGCCCGCCACCCTCACCGAGGCGGCCGACCGGCTGGAGAAGTCGGCCCCGCTGTACGAGGCGATGGGCGAGGTGCTGCACGGCGCGGTGCTCGCCGTCCGGCGCGCGGAGGAGGCCCACTTCGCCGAGAGCGAGGACGACGCGATCGCCGCCGCCACCCGCTGGCGCTGGTGATGCCCGAGGACGTCCCGGGAACCGGCCCCGGATCCGGCGACGGTCTGCCGCCGCTGGTCGACCACCACTGCCACGGAGTGCTCCGGCACGCACCGGACCCCGGGACGTTCGCCGCGTACCTCACCGAATCGGACCGGCCGCCCGCGGCGGGCACCACCTTCTTCGACACCCAGGCCGGTTTCGCCGTACGCCGCTGGTGCCCGCCGCTGCTCGACCTGCCCGTGCACTGCCCGCCCGACCGCTACCTCGCCCGCCGCCGCGAACTGGGCCCGGACGAGACCCGGCGCCGTCTGCTGCGCGCCACCGGCATCGGCACCTACCTCCTCGACACCGGGCTGCCCGGCGACCTCACGGGCCCCACCGAGACCGCCGAGGACGGTGGCGGCGCCGGCTTCGAGGTCGTACGGCTGGAGACGCTGGCCGAGCGCACCGCGGCCGGTGTCCGCGACGCCGAGGAGTTCACCGACACCCTCGCCCGCGCGGTCCGGGACGCCGCACGCACCGCCGTCGCCTTCAAAACCGTCGCCGCCTACCGCCACGGTCTCGCCCTGGACCCCGCGCCGCCCGCCCCCGGCGCCGTGCACACCGCCGCCCGCTCCTGGCTGGCCGCGGGCGCGCCCCGGCTCACCGACCCGGTCCTGCTGCGGCATCTCGTCCAGCTGGCCGTCGCCACCGGCCGTCCCCTCCAGCTCCACACCGGCTTCGGTGACCCCGACCTCCGGCTCGACCACGCCGACCCGGCGCTGCTGACCGACCTGGTCCGGGCCACCGCCGACACCGGAACGGACCTGGTGCTGCTGCACTGTTACCCGTACCACCGCCAAGCCGCCTACCTGGCGAGCGTCTTCCCGCACGTCTACGCCGACATCGGGCTGACGCTCACCCACACCGGCCCGCGGGCGGCGGCCGTGCTCGCCGAATTCCTGGAGCTCGCCCCGTTCGGCAAACTGCTCTTCTCCACCGACGCCTACGGCCTCCCGGAGCTGTATGTCGTCGGCAGCGCACTGTTCCGGACCGCGCTGGCGACCGTGCTCGGCGACTGGACGGCCTCCGGGGCATGGTCGGCCGAGGACGCCCGGCGGGTCGGCGCGATGATCGCCGCGGACAACGCCCGCAGGGTGTACGGCCTTCCGGACAGCCGGGCGGATCGCACCTGCGGGTAACGGGCGGGCCGGGCACGGCCGTACGCGCGGATAACGGGCGGGCCGGCCACGGCCGTACGAGCCGAGCGCACCGGAGGCCGCACGCGTAAGGGGCGACGGCCGCGAGCGCCACTTCCCGCCCTGCTGCCCGCCGCGCCCCCGCGGCGTGCTTTACTGCGCCGGGTGGCCCCTACAACGACCCCCGAGAAGAGCGAAATACCCCCGCGTTCCCGGATATTCGCCGATCTGACCCCGCTACGCCTCTCCCCGGACTACCGCCGACTGTGGTGCGGCAACACCGTCTCCTGGATGGGCCAGCAGATGACCGCGCTCGCGGTCTCCCTACAGGTCTACACCCTCACCCGCTCCACCTTCGCGGTCGGTCTGGTGGGCCTGTGCTCACTGGTCCCGCTGGTCGTCTTCGGGCTGTACGGCGGCGCCATTGCCGACACCGTCGACCGCCGCAAACTGGGCCTCTACAGCGCCGCGGGCGCGACCGTCATGTCCCTCACCCTGGCCACCGCCGCGCTGGCCGGATACCACCGGGTCTGGCTGCTCTACACCGTCGTCGCCTTCCAGGCCGTCTGCTTCGCGATGAACTCACCGGCCCGCTCGTCGATGATCCCGCGCCTGCTGCCCGCCGAACAACTGCCGGCCGCCAACGCTCTCAACTCCCTGACCAGCAACCTCGGCCTGATGGGCGGGCCGATGCTGGGCGGTGTCATCGTCGGTCTGTGGGGCTTCCAGGCCGCGTATCTGATCGATGTGGTGGCCTTCAGCGGCTCGCTCTACGCGATGTGGCGGCTGCCGTCCATGCGGCCCGACCAGGGGGAGGGGCCGCGGCGGCGGGCCTCCGTACTGGACGGCCTGCGCTTTCTCGCCACCCGGCCTAATCTGCGGATGACGTTCTTCTCGGACCTGGCGGCGATGGTGCTCGCCCAGCCGCGCGCACTGTTCCCCGCGGTCGCGGTGCTCTGGTTCGGCGGTGACGCCAAGACCGTGGGCCTGCTGGTCGCCGCGCCCGCGGTGGGCGCCGTCCTGGGCGGGCTGTTCTCCGGCTGGCTCGGCGGGGTCCGCCGCCACGGCCTGGCCATCCTGATCGCGGTGGCCGCCTGGGGCGCCGCCATCGCCTGCTTCGGACTCTCCAGGAACCTGTGGCTCGGTCTGTTCTTCCTGGCCGTGGCCGGCTGCGCGGACACCGTCTCGATGGTGTTCCGCAGCACCATGCTCCAGGCCGCGACGCCGGACGCGATGCGCGGCCGTCTCCAGGGCGTCTTCATCGTCGTGGTCGCCGGCGGACCGCGGCTGGGCGACTTCCTCGCCGGCTCCGCCGCCGACCTGACCTCCCCGTCCACCGCGGTGCTCGGCGGCGGCCTGGCCTGCGTCCTGGTGGTGACCGGCCTGGGTCTCGGCCGCCGCGCCTTCGCCCGCTATGACGCGCGGGATCCGCAGCCTTAGAACTCCTGACAGCATGATCTGGACACACTCAAGCAGGTCGCTCGGCTGAGCGGAGCGGACGCGGTGGGCGCGGGTGAGATGAGCCCCACGGGTGCTCGTCCATCAGCGCGAGGAGATGTTCCCACACGGCCCCGTTGCTGGTGCGCAGGCCGTCGTGTGGGTACTCGTCGGTGAGCCAGGGTCTCAGGCCGTGGATGATCTGGGCCGTGCTGAGCGACAGGTCACGATCGAGGTACATATCGTCGTGGTAGATGGCGGCGACGACGGGAACAGTATTGCCTTGCAGCCGATCGATGTCGTAGAGGGCCGGCCAGGCCGGGCGCTCGGCGATCAGGTGGGCAGCCTGGCGGAACGGGTGCAGCACCGGGTCGGTATCGAACATCCAGGGGTAGATCATTTCCCCGGTGAACAGGACGGGCGCGCCCGAGTCGAGCGCGGCCGCGGCGTCGAAGGCGGGGAACTCGCCGCGGATGCGCTGAGCTGACCAGAGTGTGGCTTGCGTCCCCTGTGCGTAAGTGGCCTCGTGCAGCAGGTAGTACAGCGGTCCGCCGGCTACGTCGGCCAGTTCGCGGTCGACCTGGAACAAGAACGCATCTGACGGTTCGGTTCCGCCGGCGAAGGGGTCTTCGAGAAGATAGTGCAGGCGAAGGCTTCCATCGGTGCCGCCGAGTATGTTGCCCAGAGCCTGGAAGGTTTCGATGGTCAGCGGTCTGCCGCTCGGCAGGATCACCCGCTGGTCGCGCAGGTAGCGGGCGATGGCCCGGGCTTGGTCCACGTCGCCTGGAAACCGGTCGTAGTGGTCGGTGTTCTTGATGGTGACCCTGGGATACAAGGCACGGTAGACCTCATCCGCGGTCGCTCGCACGCCAGGAAGTCCGCCGGTGATGAACGCTTCGGCGAGCCCGTGCGGAGCCAAGGACAGGTAGGTGATCGTGCACAGGCCGCCGAAGCTCTGGCCCAGTACGCTCCCGGGCCGGTCCCCTATGAGAGTCCGGCGGATCATCTCGGCATCACGCACGATCGCGTCCGCGCGGAAGTGCGACAGGTACGCGGCCTGTGCGCCGGGATCCCGGAGCTGAGCCAGAAGACGGCGGTCGACAGGAGTGGAACGGCCGGTGCCACGCTGATCCAATATGAGCACGCGGAAGTTCCGAAGGGCGTAGTTCAACCAGCCTTCACCGCCCATCGGGCGAGGGCCGGCCGATCCGGGGCCGCCGCCCAGGAACAACAGCCAAGGGAGATCGCGGCCGGCCTGATCTGCGGCGTGTATCTCGCGCGCATACACCTGGATCTGCCGGCTTGCGGGCCGCTGGTGGTCGAGGGGAACAGAGAAGGTGTGGTCGACGTGCACCATGCCGCATCGGCGGGACGTAGTCATGTCGTCATCCTTGGGCTTTCACGCCTCGACAGCGCAATGATTTTTTGAGGCGACGCCGGCAGATGAGGGCGCATCCGAGGCCCGGAAGGGAGCTTCTTTGGAGCAGGAGGGATCTGCCCCGGCTCGACAGGGAGCTGTCCTGGCCCGCCACGAAGTCGCCCTGCTCTGTGCGGCGGTCGGCGGCCGGCGGGCGCCCCGCGATCGACGGGCGCCGGGCGTTCGATGGACGCCACACGACCGCCCCGCTAGAGCAGCGTCGGCGTCAGGTCCGGCTCCTCGAATCCCTTGTCGTCGAAGGGATAGAGGGGGCGCTTGACCTTGTGGTGTCCGAGTCGCAGGAGATTCTGGTCCACCCCGCCCGGGGTGAGTGCGAGCAGCCAGTCCGCCGCCATCGCGTGGAGTTCGGGCTCCAGGTAACCGATCTTGACGACCACCAGGTCGTAGGACAGCGGGTCCAGTGACCCGAAGTCCGCGCGGGTGTGGAACGGACGGCGGCGCTCGGTCAGTACCACCGTCACCCCGCCGCGGGTGACGGCCGCGGACCGGCCGCCCCTGTCGTAGGCCGGATTCTCCTGCGGGCCGGCGGAGCCGGGGCCGGCCGGGTCCTCCAGGGCGGTGACCGTGCCGGTGAGTTCGTAGGGCTCCGTGTGGGGGCCGGTGCCCGCGCTGAACCGGCCGCCCACGGCGAGCGTGACCTCACCGCCCACCCCGGCGTCGAAGCAGACGGCGACGGCCTCCGGGTCGGTGAGGCCCGGGTGCAGTGCGGTGACCCGGCCGCTCGCCAACTCCTCGTCGGCCAGCAGCCGGCCGAGCATGTACGCGAGGTCGCCGGCCCCGCCCGCGGTGGGGTTGTCGCCGGAGTCGCTGATCAGGAACGGGCGGGCGGGGGAGGCGACGGCGCGGGCGATACAGGTGTCCGCGTCCCCGGTCGGGCCGACGAAGACGAAGTCCCGGCGGGCATCCCAGTACGCGCGGGCCAGTGACCCGGCCTGGGCCAGGGCGAGGTGGGAATCGTCCGCGGTGACCACCGCCGCCGCCCGGCAGCGCTCCTCGTCGGCCCAGGCGTACCCGACCCAGAGTGCCGCGTCCACGACCCCGTCGAGCGCCTCGACCGAGGCCAGCCGCCCGTACAGCGATCTGGCCGGCTCCAGCCGGGTGCTGGTCTTCTCGCCGGGCAGGAGGACCGGAATCTGCACCCAGGCCCGGTGTGGGCGGCCCGTCCCGCGGACCAGTCGCTCCACGAGCTTGCGGGCGGCCCGCTCCCGCGTCTCCCAGGCGTCCTCGTGCGGCGCCATACGGTGCGCGGTGAGCAGATCGAGCTGCGTGGCGAAGCGGCGCGAGACATTGCCGTGCAGATCCATGGCGGCCGAGATCAGGGTGCCGGGGCCGGTCGCGGCCCGTACCGCGTCGGTCAGATCGGCCTCGGCGTCGTCCAGCCCGACCACGCTCATGGCGCCGTGGATGTCGTAGACCAGCCCGTCCAGCGGACCCGACTCCCTGATGCGGTCGGTCAGTTCGCCCTTGAGGCGGTCGTAGGTGGCGCGCTCGACCGGCCCGCCGGGCACCGCGACGGCATGCACCAGCGGCACCCACTCGACCCGCTCGGCCAGGTCGCCGTCCGGCCGGGTCCAGGTGTAGCGGTCCAGCAGGGCACGTCCCCGGGTGACGCGGAAGTCGTCGTAGGCCGAGCGGTGCGGGCAGAACTGGCTGGATTCGATGGCCATTCCGCCGATGCCGATGCGGAGGCGGCGGCTGGTCGGTGAGGGCATGGGGCGCACCTTCCGTGGGTGGCGGGCGGGCGGGCGGGTTCCGGGGCGCGGCTCCGGGGCGGCGGTCAGCCGCGCCCGGCTGCGGGGGCGGGCGGTCCGTCCGCGGCGGCCGGGCGGCGCAGTACGGCGTGGCCGGCGCCCAGCAGCCCCGCGTCCGGGCCGCAGACGGCGGCGTTGATGGTGAGTTCGCTGGTGGCCATCGGCAGACAGCGCTCATAGAGCATGCCGCGTACGGCCGCGACCAGCGGCTGGGCGCCGGAGAGCGCCCCGCCGAGGATCACCGCCCCGGGGTTGAAGAAGTTCACGACGACGGCGAGCACCGCGCCGATGTCCCGGCCGGCCTGGCGCACCAGAGTGGTGGCATGCGGTTCGCCGTTCTCGACCAGCCGGAGGATGTCGGTCGCCGAGTCGGCGGCCAGGCCTTTGCCGCGCAGTGCGGCGGCGATCGCGGCGCCGCTCGCCACGGTCTCCAGGCAGCCGATGTTGCCGCAGGAACACGGGAGTTCGGCGGCCTCGTCCACCCGGACATGGCTGATGTCGCCGGCCGAACCGCGCGCCCCGCGGTGCAGCCGGCCGTCGCTGATGACACCCGAGCCGATGCCACGGCCCGCCTTGACGACGACCAGATGGCGTCGGGTGGGGTGCGCGGCGCGATGCTCGCCCAGCGCCATCATGTTGGCGTCGTTGTCGAGCAGCACCGGCAGACCGAGGCGGTCCGCCAGCCGGTCGCGCAGCGGGAACAGATGCCAGCCGGGCATCCGGGACGGGGCGATGATCCGGACGCCGCCCGCATCGACCGGGCCGGGGAAGCCGATGCCGGCACCGCGGACCGTACGGCCGGCCGCACGCTGTCGCCCGGCCAGTGCCGTCAGCCGCTCGGCGAGTACGTCCAGAGCGGGTTCGGGCCCGGCGGTCAGATCGAAGGCGTGCTCGTCGAGGTCGAAAACCTCGCCGGTCAGCCCTACCGCGCCGGTGCGGATGTGATGGCTGCCCAGGTCGGCGGCGAGCGCGACGGCTCCGTTGTCCGCGACCCGCAGCAGCCTCGGGCGCCGGCCGCCGCGCGAGGCGCCCTCGCCGGATTCGGTCAGCAGCCCGGCCTCGACGAGTTCCTGGACGCGGAGGGAGACGGTCGACGCGGCGAGCCCGAGTTCGCGTACGAGGTCGGCGCGGGAGGCCGCGGAGCCGTTCGCGACGAGTGCGAGGACATGCGCGGCGGAGCCGGGCTGCTCCTCGGAGGCGGTCATGGGGCGCCTTTCGGCTCGGGGCGGATGGCGGGCGGGTGGCGGGTGGCGGGTGGCGGATGGGGGTGACGGGACACGGGGCAGGGCGGGCGGCAGGAGGGCCGCCGTGTGGCAGCGAGGGGAGGTGTGCCGCAGCGGAACTTGCTTCGTCGGTCGAAGGAAGTGCGGGAACCAACTCGCCGCCAGTAGAACGCAGTCGGCGTTGTTTCGCCAAGGTCTTGACTTCTTTTCTCGGCCCTCCGTACTTTGCTCGCACTCTTCGACCGGTCGACATCCGGAGGCAGTATGGGTCTGCGCAGTCCACGCCTACGCGGGCCCCTGGGGCGTCTGGCGGCCGCCGTCCTGCTCGGTACCTCCGCGCTCACCGGCTGCGACCTCTCTGGCAACGTTGTCACCGACCTGGGCGCCACCGGCGGCACACCCGTCGAGGGCGGCACCGCCACCATGGCCCTGCCGCCCGCCGCCACCCCCAACTGGATCTTCCCCATCGGCGCCCCCGGCTACCTGGCCACGTACAACAGCGCCATCCAGAGCCTGCTGTACCTGCCGCTGTACACACCCGAGCCGAAGGGTGCCGCGCTGACCATGGACTCGCCGCGCGGCCTCGCCGAAATGCCCCGCTACAGCGACGGCAACCAAACCGTCAGCATCACGCTGAAGAAGGGGTACGAGTGGTCCGACGGCAAGCCCGTCACCACCCGCGACGTGAAGTTCTGGTTCGATCTGATCAAGCACAACAAGCAGGACTGGGCGGGATATGCGCCGAAGCTGCTGCCGGACGACGTCAAGGCCTTCGAAACCGTCGACGACCACACCTTCCGCCTCCGGCTGGACCGCGCCTACAACCCGGCATGGTTCACCGCCAACGAGCTCCAGGACTTCGTCGCCCTGCCCGTACACGCCTGGAACCCCGGCCACCAGAGCCCCGAGCGGGCCTTCGCCCGGCTGATGCGGCACGCCAGGCAGTTCTCGAAGTTCGCCACGGACCCGTTGTGGAAGACCGTCAACGGGCCCTGGCGCATCGAGAAATGGACCACGTCGGGACAGGTCTCCCTGGTCCCCAACCGGAAATACCGCGGGCCCGGCAGACCCCATCTCGACCGCGTGGTTCTCAAGCCCTTCACCACCGCCGACTCCGAATTCAATGTGCTGCGCGCCGGCGGCGTCGACTACGGCTATATCCCGCCCTCCGTCATGGCGCAGTCCGCGAAGTTCAAGGAGCGGGGCTATCGCATCGACCCGTGGGAAGGCTGGGCGGTCACCTATATCGTCCTCAACTTCCAGCACCCCACCGCCGGACCGCTGCTGCGCCAGGCCTATCTGCGCCAGGCCCTCCAGCATCTGATCGACCAGAAGTCGATCTCCCGGGTGATCTGGCACGGCAGCGCCGCCCCCACCCTCGGCCCGATCCCCGCCGGTCTGCTCGACCGCGACCCGTATCCGTACGACCCCCGGCGGGCGAAGGCGCTGCTCGCCGGGCACGGCTGGACCGGCCGGGACGGCACGCTGCGCTGCACCCGGCCCGGGGACGGCGCGGGGGAGTGCGGCGCGGGCATCGAGGACGGCCAGGAGCTGCACCTCACGCTGCTCTCCCAGTCCGGCTCGACCGAGACCTCCAACACGATGCAGGCCGTCAAGTCCGCATTCGGCATGGCCGGCATCACCCTCGACATCCGGCAGCAGCCGCTGAACACCGTCCTGGGCACCACCGTCCCCTGCAAGCGGACCGAGCCCCTGTGCGCGCAATGGCAGCTCGGCTTCTTCGGCACCCAGGGCAGCTGGTACTTCCCGCCCGACCCCAGCGGCGAGAAGCTCTTCGCCACCCATGCCCCTTCCAACATGGGCAACTGGTCCGATCCGCGCACCGACCGGCTCATCCGGGCCACCGAGTACTCCGACGCCCCGGCCGCGATGCGCACCTACGGCCGTGAGGTGGCCCGCCGGCTCCCGGTCCTGTGGACCCCCAACCCCGCCTACCAGGTCTCCGTCATCCGCAACGATCTGCGGGGCGTCGACCAGAACCCGACGCTGTCCCTCGCACCGCAGAACTGGTACTTCGTGAAGAAGGGCGGGGCCCGCCGGTGATCCGATTCCTGACCAAGCGCCTCGCGCAGGCCCTCGTCGTGCTGCTGCTGGTCTCCGTCATCGTCTTCGTCCTGCTGCACCTGCTCCCCGGCGGACCGGCCCGCGCCATCCTCGGCGTCCAGGCCACCCCGGAGTCCGTCGCCCACTTCAACCACCAGCAGGGGTACGACCGTTCACTGCCCGAGCAGTACGTGCGATATATGGGACGACTGCTCACCGGCGACCTCGGCGAGTCCTACAAGCTCAACCAGAGCGTCGCCGCCCTGCTCGCCGAGCGGCTGCCCAAGACCGCCCTGCTGGCCGGTCTCGCCCTCGGTCTCGCCGTGCTGCCGGCCGTCCCGCTCGGCGTCCTCCAGGCCGTGCAGCGCGGCAAGGCCGCCGACTACGTTCTGACCGGTGCGGCCTTCCTGGCCTACGCCACCCCGGTGTTCTTCCTCGGTCTGGTCCTCATCCTCGTCTTCAGCCAGCAACTGCCCCTGCTGCCGGCCGAGGCGCCCCAGGCCGACACGGTCGGCGGCATCCTCGCCGCCCCGGCCGCGCTCGTCCTGCCCGTGCTGACCGCCGCGCTCGGCATCATCGCCGCCTTCAGCCGCTATATGCGCTCCGCCGTCCTCGACAACCTAGGCGAGGACTACGTACGCACCGCACGCGCCAAGGGCCAGTCGAACGCCCGCCTCCTGGCCCGGCACGTGCTGCGCAACGCCCTCATCCCGCTGGCCACCCTCCTCGGCCTCTACCTCCCGACCCTCTTCAGCGGCACCCTCGTCGTCGAGTCGATGTTCAACTACCCGGGCATGGGGCTGCTGTTCTGGAACGCCGCCCAGAGCTCGGACTTCCCCGTCCTGCTCGGCGTCACGCTCGTCGTCGGCGTCGCCACCGTCCTCGGCTCCCTGCTCACCGATATCGCCTATGCCGTCCTCGACCCGCGCATCAGGAGCGTGACGTGACGACCACCGCCCTCGACGCCACGCAGCCGGACGCGGCCCTGGCCACACCCGGCCTGACCCGTCGTACCCTCGCCGTCTTCGCCCGCAACAAGCTCGCCCTCACCGGCGCTCTGGTGCTGCTCGCCCTGCTGGCCTTCTGCTTCCTCGGACCGCTGGTCCACCCCACCGACCAGATCCACACCGACCTCTCCCAGGCCAACCGCGCCCCCGGCGCAGGCCACCTCCTGGGCACCACCGACCTCGGCTACGACCTGCTCGGCCGGCTGATGTACGGCGGCCGCACCTCCCTCGAAGTCGGCCTGGCGGCAGGGCTGTTGGCGACGTGCTTCGGGACGCTCTACGGCTCCGTGGCGGGCTACTTCGGCGGATGGACGGACGCCGTGATGATGCGGATCACCGACGCCGCGCTCGCCATCCCGGCGCTCTTCCTGCTCGTCGTGGTCGCCGCCATCGTCACTCCCGGCAAGCCCGTCCTCATCCTCCTCATCGCCTCCGTCGCCTGGCTCTCCCCGGCCCGGCTCATCCGCGGCGAGGCGCTGGCGCTGCGCAGCCGCGACTACATCCATGCGATGCGGCTGATGGGCGGCGGCGGAGGGCGGGCCGTCTTCCGGCACATCGTCCCCAACGCCGTCGGCACCGTCGTCGTCAACGCCACCTTCCAGGTGGCCGACGCCATCCTCTACGTCGCCTATCTGTCCTTCCTGGGCCTGTCCATCCCGCCGCCCGCCGCCGACTGGGGCTCCCTGCTCTCCGCCGGCATCACCTACACCCAGGTCGGCCACTGGTGGCTGATCTTCCCGCCGGGCCTGGCGATCGTGCTGGTCGTCGCCGCCTTCCACTGCATCGGGGACGGGCTGCGGGACGCCTTCGACGTGCGGCTGAAGAAGAACTGACGCGGTTTCGGAAGACCTGAAGCGAGGACCCACACCATGACCGACTCGCTCCTGCGGATCGAGGACCTGCATGTCGAGATCGCCGGCCGCGGCCGCACCGTCCGGGCCCTGGACGGCATCGACCTCGACCTCGCCCCGGGGGAGGCGCTCGGCATCGTCGGCGAATCCGGCTGCGGCAAGACCATGACGGCGCTGTCCGTCCTCGGCCTGCTGCCGCCCGGCGGGAGGATCACCCAAGGCCGGATCCTGCTCGGGGGCACCGACCTCGCCGCCGCCCCGGAGCCCGCCCTGCGAAAGGTCCGCGGGAACACCGTCGGCATGGTCTTCCAGGACCCGCTGACCTCCCTCAACCCCACCCTCACCATCGGCGCCCAGGTCGCCGAACCCCTGCTGCTGCACCGGCAGTTGACCAAGGCCGACGCCTGGGGCAGGGCCGAGGAGACCCTGCGGCTGGTCGGCATGCCGCGTCCCGCCGAACGGCTGACGAGCTACCCCCACCAGCTCAGCGGAGGGATGCGGCAACGCGTGGCGATCGCCATGGCGCTGGTCTGCGAGCCCCGGCTGCTGATCGCCGACGAACCGACCACCGCCCTCGACGCCACCACTCAGCACCAGATCCTCGAACTCATCGACGAGCTGCGTGCCCGCCTCGGCATGGCGCTGATCCTGGTCACCCACGACCTCGGCGTGATCGCCCGCCGGGTCGACCGGGTCGCGGTGATGTACGGCGGCCGGATCGCCGAACGGGCCTCGGTGCGCCCGCTGTTCGCCACCCCGCGGCACCGCTACACCCAGGCGCTTTTCGCGGCCCTCCCCGACCTCCCCCGGCTCCCGCCGGGCGGGGGCGCACCCCCTGCCGACGGCGGCAGGCCGCTGGCCACCATCCCCGGCCTGCCGCCGTCCCTCGTCACCCGCACCACCGGCTGCCGCTTCGCCCCGCGCTGCGGCTTCGTCACCGACCTCTGCCGCGTCGCCGAGCCGGAGCTCACCGACGGCCCCGACGGCACCGCGCCCGCCGCCACCGCCCACGCCTTCGCCTGCTTCCACCCCGCAGGACCGGCCCCCGGCGCCGACCCGGCCGCCGAACTGCGCCCGCCCGCGCCCGCCGCGCCCCCGGTACGGACGGACGAACCGCTGCTGCGGCTCACCGACGTCGGCAAGAGCTACCCGCTGCACGGCGGCCCCTTCACCCGCCGGAAGCCGGGCGGGCGGGGCGCCGAGGTCAGCGCGGTGGCCGGCGTCTCCCTCACCGTCCGGCGCGGCGAGACCTTCGGCATCGTGGGGGAGTCCGGCTGCGGCAAGTCCACCCTCGGCCGGATAGCCGTCGGTCTGGAGGCGCCCACCACCGGCACCGTCCACTTCGCCGGCCGCGATATCAGCACCCTGAACAGGAGGGAGCTGCGCGCCCACCGGCGTGAGGTCCAGCTGATGTTCCAGGACTCGTACGCGTCCATGGACCCCCGGATGCGGGTGGGCGCCGTGCTGCGCGAACCGCTGGTCATCCAGGGCATCGGCGACCGGGCCGAGCAGCGGCGGCGGATCGCCGGACTGCTGGACGACGTGGGGCTGCCGCGCGGCGCGGTGGACCGCTATCCGCACGAGTTCTCCGGCGGCCAGCGCCAGCGCCTGGGCCTGGCCCGCGCCCTGGCGCTGGCCCCGTCCCTGGTCGTCGCCGACGAACCGGTCTCCGCGCTCGACGTCTCCGTCCAGGCTCAGATCCTCAACCTCCTGCGCGAGCTCCAGCGGGAGAAGGGGATCGGCTATCTCTTCATCTCGCACGACCTGGCGGTGGTGCGGCATCTCGCGGACTCGGTCGGCGTGATGTACCTCGGCAAGCTCGTGGAAACCGGCCCCGCCGAGCAGGTCTTCGCCCGCCCGCTGCACCCCTACACCCGGGGGCTGCTGGACACCGTCAACGCGCCCGGCCCGGACGCCGCCCCGGCCGGCGCCCCGCTCGCCGGCGAGGCCCCGTCGGCCGCCACCCCGCCCTCCGGCTGCCGGTTCCGCACCCGCTGCCCGGTCGCGACCGCGCTGTGCGCGACCACGGAGCCGCCGCCGGCCGAGCCGGAGACGGCGGGGCACCGGGTGGCCTGCCACTTCCCGCTCACCGTGGAAGCCGTCAGTAACGGGTGAGGGCGGTCGGCCCGTATGCCGTACCGATGGCGATATGCGGATGTGCGGACGGCCGCACCCAGGCCAGGATCCGCGCCATCGCCCCGGCCGGCACGGACACACAGCCGGCCGTGGCGCCCTTCCCGTTGACATGGAGGAAGATCCCGGCGCCGCGGCCGTGCACCGGGCGGTGGTAGTTGAAGCCGATGACCAGGGCACGGGCGTACTGCGTGGGATAGTCCGCCAGCCGCTCGGACTCACCGGCCGCGCAGTCCGGCGGCAGTGGCGCCACCCAGCGGTTGTAGGAGGCGGAGGCGTTGTCCTCGCACCACCAGGAGTCCGCGCCGACCCGGCGGTACGGGCTCGCCGTGCCGGGCGGCGGCGGGGCGGTCCCGAAGGCGAACGGCAGGTCGTACAGCCCCGTCGGGGTGGTCGAGGTGCCCTGCACCCGGGTGCTGCCCTCGGTCAGCCCGCCGGCGCCGAAGCGGGCCGGCACCGAACCGGCCTGTCGCCAGCGGCCGTTGTGCCGCTGCCACCACCGCACGGTCCCGGCCGTGGCCCGCGTCGTGGGCGCACGGGCGGTGATGAGCTGGTCGCCGCCGCCGGTGTCGGCCATGAGGGCGGGAAGGGGGATGCGGTGGACGGGGGAGGCGGTGGCCGCCGGGGCGGGCGCGGCGAGCGCGACCAGCACCGCGGCGACCGCGGACAGCAGTGCCGCGGGCCGGACCCCGGGCCCGGCCCGGACCGCCCTGACCGGGCTCCCGGCCGCGGTCGTGGTGCCGTCTGTCGCCGGATGCGTCGTCCTGTGCGTCATGGGCATGACGGCAATGTAGGGCGCGACGGGCTCGCGGGGCGCCGCCCGATCGGGTCATATACGTCGCACCCGGCCCGTGCGCAACCCGTCCGCGGCAATCCGCCGTGCGCCGGGGCCATGGACGGGCGAAACTCGGGTACGGGGGCTCATGTGCCACTAGCCGTCTCAGTCTGGAGGCCCGCAGTGCAGCGGCAACCGCATACGCGCAGTGAGCGCACGCTCGACCGTGATCCGCAGCCCACGCCCCCGGATCCGGGAGGCCCGCCGCCCGTCCCGGACCCGCTTCCCGGCCCGCCGAGCCCGCCTGGGCCGCCGGATCCCATACCGCCGGAACCGTCGCCGATACCCCGTCCGCCCGGACCCGATCCCGACCCGGTCCCGGAGCCGTCCCCGGCTCCGTCGCCGCTCTCCTAGGAGCCGCCCGGACCCTTCGCCCCGTAGACCGCGGGCGCCCCGTCCCGCACCACCAAGGAGGTGCTGATCATGGCCATCGCGACGGTCAACCCGGCCACCGGCGAGACCCTGAAGACCTTCGACGCGCTCAACGCGGGCGAGATCGAAGATCACCTGGTCCGGGCCGACCAGGCCTTCCAGGAGCACCGCAACAGCAGCTTCGCCTACCGCAAGGAGCGGATGCTCGCCGCCGCCGACCTGCTCGACGCCGACCAGGACGGCATCGCCCGCACCATGACCACGGAGATGGGCAAACCGCTGGCCCAGGCGCGCGCGGAGGCCGCGAAGTGCGCCAAGACCATGCGCTGGTACGCGGAGCACGCCGAGGCGCTGCTCGCCGACGAGCCTCCCGACCCCGCCGACGTCAGCGACTCCGGTGCGATCCGTGCCGTGGTGCGCTACCGCCCGCTCGGTACCGTCCTCGCGGTGATGCCCTGGAACTTCCCGCTCTGGCAGGTCGTCCGGTTCGCCGCGCCCGCCCTGATGGCGGGTAACACCGGGCTGCTCAAGCACGCCTCGAACGTCCCGCAGACCGCGCTCTATCTGGAGGAGCTCTTCCGCCGGGCCGGTTTCCCCGAGGGCTGTTTCCAGACCCTGCTGATCGGGTCCGGCGCTGTCGAGGACGTGCTGCGCGATCCGCGGGTCGCCGCCGCCACGCTCACCGGCAGCGAGCCGGCCGGCCGCGCGGTGGCGTCCACCGCCGGCGACGAGATCAAGAAGACCGTCCTCGAACTCGGCGGCAGCGACCCATTCATCGTCCTGCCCTCCGCCGACCTCGACAAGGCGGCCCGTATCGCGGTCACCGCGCGCGTCCAGAACAACGGACAGTCGTGTATCGCGGCCAAGCGGTTCATCGTGCACGAGGACGTCTATGACACCTTCGCCGAGCGGTTCACCGACCGCATGGCCGCGCTGACCGTCGGCGACCCGATGGACGAGCACACCGATGTCGGGCCGCTCTCCAGCGAACAGGGCCGCTCCGACCTGGAGGAACTCGTCGACGACGCGGTCCACCAGGGCGCCGAAGCGCTGTGCGGCGGCCGGCGGCCGCCCCAGCACCCCGCGGGCTGGTTCTACGAGCCGACGGTCCTGTCCGGCATCACCCCCGCGATGCGTATCCACCAGGAGGAGGCGTTCGGCCCGGTCGCCACGCTCTACCGCGTCGCCGACCTCGACGAGGCGGTGCGGCTCGCCAACGACACCCCGTTCGGGCTCAGTTCCAACGCCTGGACCCGGGACCCCGAGGAGCAGCAGCGCCTCGCCCGCGACGTACAGGCCGGCGGTGTCTTCTTCAACGGGATGACCGCCTCCCACCCGGGCCTCCCCTTCGGCGGGGCCAAGCGTTCCGGCTACGGACGGGAGCTCTCCGGGCACGGCATCCGGGAGTTCTGCAATATGACGACGCTCTGGTACGGGCCGGAGGACTGAACCGAGCGCCGAGAACAGCCGCCCCGGTGGGCGCATGCGCCGGAGCAGTTTCCGTCGCGGACGCGAGGGTGTACGTTCCGGTCAGGTCGGGCCGGCCAACGGCCAGGTTGGTCGGCCCGGCCACTTTCCGCCGAGCGGCGGGAGGCAATTGTCAGGCCCGGCCCATGAGTTGGCGTAGCGTCATTATCGCTGTTCCGTCAGGCATTCAATGCGCCGCGTCCTGCCCGTCCGGCACCGCGAACTCACACCACAGCGCCTTGCCCGCCCCGCGCGGCTCGGCGCCCCATTCGTCGGCGAGCGCCTCGACCAGCATCAGCCCGCGGCCGGAGGTGGCGGTCTCGCCGGGGCTGCGCCGCCGCGGCCACCGGCTGGAGCGGTCCTCGACCTCCAGCCGGATCCGGCGCGGGGGGCCGGGCAGCAGCTCCATGGCGACCAGGGCGCCGCTCTCGGTGTGGGTCAGCGCGTTGGCGATCAGCTCCGAGGCGGCGACCTCGATGTTGTCCACGACGGCGCCCGCCCGCCACTGGTCCAGCGTGCGGCGCACCGCGGAGCGGACCTCCGCGGTGCCCGACGGGTCGGCCTGATGGACGTGCAGCCGCAGCCTCGGAATGGTGGCGGCCCCGGGGCCGGGCAGCCGGTGCAGCAGCAGGAGGGCCATGTCGTCCTCCGAGCCTGGGTCCGCCCACAGATGGTCCGAGAGCCGGTCGGCGAGCGCCTCCAGGTCCGTGGGCCCGGCACGGACCGCGGCGGACAACGCGTCGATGCCCAGGGAGATGTCCTGGCCGGGCTGTTCGACCAGGCCGTCGGTGCACAGCAGCAGTGTCGAGCCGGGCTCCAGGAACAGCTGGGTCTCCGGGAAGTGGTCGTGCCCGAAGTGCGTGGCCAGACCGAGCGGCAGCCCGCCGCGGACCACGGGCCAGTCGATGTGCCGGGAGCTGTTGCTGATCAGCGGGCCGAGGTGACCGGCCCGTGCGATGTGCAGCGCCCCGGACTCCATATCGGCCTGGATGTACGTACACGTCGCGAACCGCTCGGTGTCCAGCTCCGCCAGAAAACGGGACGCCCGCACCAGCACGGTCTCCGGCGAGTGCCCCTCGCCGGCGTAGGCGCGCAGGGCGATGCGCAGCTGACCCATCACGGCGGCCGCATGGGTGTCATGGCCCTGTACGTCGCCCACCACCAGCCCGGTCCGTCCCTGGGGCAGTGCGATCACGTCGTACCAGTCGCCGCCGATGTCCCGCCCGACGCTCGCCGGGTGATAGCGGACGGTGACCGCCCCGCCCGTGATGGGCGGCAGCCGGCGCGGCAGCATGGTCGCCTGGAGGCCGGTCGCGAACTCCCGCTCCTGGTCGAAGAGGGTCGCCCGCTGGACCGACTGCGCGACGACACCGGCCAGCGCCAGCGCCAGGTTCCTGGCCTCCGGTGAATGCACCGACGGCTCGGCGTTGAGCAGCCCCAGCGCCCCGATGACGGTGTCCTGCGCGACCAGCGGCAGGAACGCCGCGCTGCCCGCAGGCAGCACCTCGGTATACGGGCGCAGCCGGGGATAGCGGGCGATCAGCTCACCGCGGGTGCTGAGGAAGACGGGCCGGCGCGAGCGCGCCGTGTCGGCCAGCGGCAGGGT
Source organism: Streptomyces sp. NRRL S-1813 (assembly GCF_000719605.1). Classification (NCBI taxonomy): domain Bacteria; kingdom Bacillati; phylum Actinomycetota; class Actinomycetes; order Kitasatosporales; family Streptomycetaceae; genus Streptomyces; species Streptomyces sp. NRRL S-1813. Next base: position 12,995 of record NZ_JOHB01000039.1, on the reverse strand, counting down.
GTCGTCCAGCCGTGAGGTCATCATGTCGTCGGGCACCTCGCCCTCCAGCCCTGCGGTGGCGATGACCTCGAACCGGTCGTTCTCGACCAGGCCGAGGATCAGCCCGTCCGCGCCGAACCGCCGGGCGCCGCCGGCCCCGGTGAGCACCCGGGTCACGTCCTTGACGGACAGGGCACGCGCCAGCGCGGCGGTGGTCTGCTGCACCATCAGGGTCTGCCGCTGCCGCTCCTGCTGGAGCGAGCGCAGCAGCGCGGAGTCCGCCAGTTCGGTGGTGGCCTCCCGGACGATGCCGATGACCCGGTACGGCACCCCGTCCGCGGTGTGCAGAATCCGCCCCTGGGAATGCGTCCAGCGCTGGGTCCCGTCGCGGCACTGGACCCGGAAGTAGGCGCCGTAGGACGAGTGGCCGTCCAGCAGGGCCTGGGAGAGCGCCTCGTCCAGCCGGCGGCCCTCCTCCCGCGGCACCCGCGTGACCAGGGACATCGGCGTGCCGTCGTATTCGTCGGGGCGCAGATCGAAGACGTCCAGGGCACCGGAGTCCAGGTCCATGGACCCGCGGTCCAGATCCCAGTCGAAGGTGCCCATCCGGTTGAGCGAGAGCCGCTCGCGCAGCCCGATGGGCTCGCGGTGCGACACCCCGGGCGCGTCCTCCTCGACGAGGCGCCGGTCCCGGCCGGGCCGGGGGTCGTAGTCCTCGCCGAACGGGTCGAGGGGGCCGCTGCTCATGGCGTCGCACACCTCGTCGCCCCGTGGCACCGGACGTGCGCAGGCATGCGCCGACGGCAGCGGTGCATCGGGGCGGCGGCCGTCGACACCGGGCCGAGCCTGCCTCGTGCCCACGGTCGCGGGCCGTTGACCGGGGCCGATATCCACCGGAACGCGGCCATGCGCTCACCCTAGGCGCGGGCCGGACACCCCGCATGTCCGGTGCTCCGGATGCCTTTCGGGGGTACGGAGGACGGGTGAAGGGCCGGCGGTGGCACCGGGCTCCTGTCCCGCGCCGCCCCATGAGGGCCCGCGGGGCGGACGACGTTCCCGGTGCGGGTGTTGCGTCCCGGTAACTCGCCCGTCGGGCGGGGCTCTTGACGCGGTACGTTCAAGACGCGAGTCACACCACCCGAACCGCAGGGCCCGAGGCCCAGGGCCCGTCCGGTGGGTGTCCGCCTGCCCTTGCTACTGGAAGGCACCCCCCAGCATGAGATCCCGAACAGCCCGGCGAGCCCTGACCGCCGCGGTCGGGGCCGCCGCGGTCATCCTCGTACCGCTGTGGGAGGCCGCCCCCTACCCCGCCGGCCCGGAGCGGATGCAGGTCTACCTCACCACCACCTCCGACCCCGCGGGCCGTCGGGTCGTCAAGGGGCTGGAGAAGCAGGCTCCCCTTCCCTTCATCCAGGGCGGCACGACCGGCATCACCGTCGACGAGTCGAAGACCTACCAGCGGTTCGAGGGCGGCGGCGCGTCCTTCACCGACACCGCCGCCTGGCTGCTGAAGAGCAGCGGCGCGCTGAGCGGGGCCACCCGCGACGCCACGCTGAAGAAGCTCTTCGACCCCGCCACGGGTATCGGCCTCGGCTTCATCCGCAACCCCATGGGCACCTCCGACCTCGCCCGGTTCGGCTACACCTTCGACGACATGCCCGCCGGGCGGACCGACCCGGACCTCAGGAACTTCTCCCTGGCGCACGACCTCGCCGGCGTCCTGCCGCTGACCGCACGGGCCCGCAGGCTCAATCCGGCCGTCAAGGTGATGGCCTCGCCCTGGAGCGCGCCCGCCTGGATGAAGGACAACGAGAAGCTGGAGCAGGGGCATCTCCGGTCGAGGTATTACGCCACCTACGCCCGGTACTTCGTGAAGTACCTCCAGGCGTACCGGGACCGGGGGGTGCCGGTCGACTATGTCTCCGTCCAGAACGAGCCCACCTGCTGCTCCGGCTATCCGTCCATGCGGTGGAACGCCTCCGGGCTCGCCTACTTCACCAGGAACGACCTGCTCCCCGCCCTGCGGCAGGCCGGGCTGACCACCAAGGTCCTCGCGCTGGACTGGAACTGGGACCGCTACGACGCCTTCGCCCGGGAGACCGTCGACGACCCGGCGATCCGCCGCCACCCCAACTTCGGCGGTATCGCCTGGCACGGCTACGGCGGTGACGTCGGGCAGCAGACCCGGACGCACGACCGCTACCCGGGCATGCCCGCCTACGACACCGAGCACTCCGGCGGACGGTGGATCGGCAACCAGCAGCGGGAGGACATGCACAACCTCATCGACTACACCCGCAATTGGGGCCGCAGCTGGGTCAAGTGGTCGCTCGCCGTCGACCGGAACGGCGGCCCGCACCACGGCGGTTGCGGCAACTGCACCGGACTGATCACCGTGCACCACGGGGCCGGACGAGGGCACGGCACGGTCGATTACACCGTCGAGTACTACACGATGGGCCACCTCACCAAGTTCGTGCGGCCCGGCGCCCACCGTATCGGCTCCACCGCCTCGGCCACCGTCCCCAACGTCGCCTGGCGCAACCCCGACGGATCCAGGGCGCTGATCGCCTACAACGACACCGGCAGCACCCGGCGGACCGCCGTCAACTGGGGCGGCCGGCATGTCACCTACGACCTGCCGGCCGGCGCCGCGGCCACCTTCACGTGGTAGCTCCGGCAGCACCGCGCCGCCGGTGAGCCGTCCCGGGGCCGCCGCTCCGGGACGGCTCCTGCCGTCAGGCGTGCACCCGCGACGGCGCCGCGACCGGCCGGGCCTGGTGGGCCCGGTGCCGCAGGGTGGCCTTCCGCGTCGCCACATCGACGGTGTATGCATCGATGGTCAGCCGTGCGCCGGACACCTTCAGCACCATGAACCCGTGGTCGGAGAAGTTCTGCCAGGCCGCCGGGTGCCCGAAGTGCGCCGTGCCGTCCTCCGTCTTGGCCGACGCACCGCACACCACCTGCCGGGTGCCGCCCGTACGGGCCGTCGGCTCCAGGATCTGAAGCGTGTGGTCGTGGCCGGACAGGATCAGATCGGCCCGTCCGCACACCACCTTCTCGTACATGTCCTTGAGGTGGACCCCGCTGGTGTAGTTCCCGATCTCGAAACCGTCATAGGATCCGGCGCTGCCGTGCTTGCCGTTGTTGAGGTACGGGTGGTGTCCGATCACCACCTTCCAGCGGGCCCGCGAGGCACGGAGCGCACCGTCCAGCCAGCTCCGCTGCTCGCGCATGTACGGCCCGTCCCACCGGTAGTGCGGGTCGAGCTGGGCGACGTACGACGACCAGGGAATGGTGTCGATCGCGAAGAACTCCACCAGCGGATCGGCGGCCGGCAGCGGCACGCTGTAGTAGCGGCTCGGCATGTACCAGCGCCGCGAGGTGGCGGCATAGGAGACCTCGCGGTCACCGCGCGAGGGGTCGCCGCCGCTGCCGGGGATCAGGCCCGAGCAGTCGTGATTGCCCAGCACCATCAGCCAGGGCACGTCGATGCCGCTGTTCGGCCTCTCGAACTTGTCCTGGAACTCCGAGTCGTCGTCGGACTCCGGCCCGTTCTCGTAAATGTTGTCGCCGAGACCGACGGCGAGGCCGATGTGCTCGGCCCGGCAGACATCGCGCGCGGCGGCCGCCACCGCGTACTGCGCCTCGTCCCCCGTCCCCGCGTCCCCGGTGACCAGAACGGCGAACTCTCCCTTGCCATTGGGGTGTTCCGGGAACGGAAAGGCTCCCGGGCTCCCGAGGCGGGGCGCGGCGGACGCGGGCGACTGGGCCGGCGAAGGCAGCACCGCGAGCGCCGCGCCCGCCATCGCGCCACCCAGCAGCGTCCGCCGGTTCACCCACTGCGGAACGCGCCCCGTCGTACGCGTCGGCGGCCCCCCGGCCGTCGCTGCCGAGCCGGCCCGCAGCCACTCCTGCTCGGTCATGTCCGCCTGCGGCGGGATCAGTTCGTCTTCACACATGACTGGTTTTCTTTCACGGTCGGCAGAGGTGATGGTGACGAAATGATGAAGCGGGGGTGGACGTATGGCGATCACGGGCCGCTTCGCTACGCGTCGGTAACAAAGCGTGTTCCAGGGGCCATCAGGGGGTGAGCGGATCGCCGGACGAGGCGGTGGGAGTGTGCTGGATCACCGGTTCGCGAGGCGGCGGAGGGTCCGGCCGAGATGGCGGACGTACTGCCGCTGGAAGACGGGCACCAGCGGGCCGCCAAGGCGGGTGACCGCCCGGGCGGGGCGGCTGAAGGCGGTCACCGTGAACCACACCGAGCCGTCGGCACGCAGCTCGGCGACGAACGCCTCCTCGCCGCACTGCGGATGCCCCTTCCTGGCCCCGTATCCGAAGCCGATGCGGTCCTCCTCGGCCACCGTCCACACCACCGTGCACGGCGCCCGCAGCCGCAGCGGTCCGAGGCCCAGCGAGACCTCGACGCCCACGCCCGGCGCGGCCCGCGGGGCGTCGGCCCGGATACGGGTGCCGGCCGCGCGATGCATCCGGAAGGTGGTGATCGCCTCGCCCGCCGCGGTCAGCACCGCCCGTCCGTGGCCGATCGGCAGCTCCTCGCGGAGGTGGCGGTAGCCCGGCGGCAGCGGGGTGCGCCGAGTGCCGCCCTCCTCGGAGTAGTTCAGATCGCTCATGCGGTGCGGCTCCTCGGGGGCGGGCGGGGCGCGGGAGGGCGACGGTACGGGGTGAACCACCGGCGATCAACGACGCTCGCCCGGTGCGGTGACCGCATACGCACGGGGTTCGGTGCCAGGGTGGTGGCGTGAAGTACATGGTGCTGATGTACGCCGATCCCGCAGCGACCGGAGCGATGTCCGCCGCGGACCGCGCCGAGGTGTTCCGCCGACACGAAGCGCTCCATCAAGACTTGGCGGGCACCGGCGAGATGCTCAACGGAGCCGGGCTTGCCTACCCGAAGGACACGACGACCCTCCGGTGGCGCCGGGAGGGACCGACGGCGACGGACGGGCCGCTCACGGGAAGCCCCGAACAGCTGACCGCCTACTTCGTGATCGACTGTACGGGCCCGGAGCGGGCGCGGGCGATCGCCGAACGCGTCGTCGATGGCCATGTCGTAGCGGTCGAGGTGCGGCACGTCCACGATTCGTTCGGCATGGGCGAAATCTGACCGGCCCGCAGGCAGCGGGCCGGCACGCGGATCATCCCGTTGCCGACGCGGAAGGGGCGCTTGTGCTGCGGGTCCTTTCCTCCGACGCCGGCCGGCCAGGGAGGCGCCTCCTCCCTGGAGGGGGGAGTACCTCCTCTATAGACTCCTCGGGTGAGCATCGATCCCGAGGTGCCGCGGCCCGGGCAGCTGGACGAGGACGACCTGCTGCTGGCCAACGCACTGCAAGCCACGTCCCGCGCGACCTGGAGCGAGCTGGGACATGTGCTCGGGCCGGACGCGGTGACGCTGGCCCGCCGGTGGGAGCGCCTCCAGAGCAAAGGGCTGGCCTGGGTGACACCCGCGCTGGGGCCCGGCCTCCTGTACCGCACGTGCCGCGCCTTCGTCGAGATCCACTGCGAGCCGGGCGGCGCCGCGCAGGTGGCGGCCGAGCTGTCCCGTGAGCCCCACCTGCTCACCATTCAGCATGTCGCCGGCACCTACGATCTGTTCGCGATCGCCTTCACTCCGGACTTCCCTTCGATGTCCGACTACCTGCTCACCGGCCTGCCTCGGCACGAGGGGGTGGTCCGCGTCCGTTCCCACCTGGTCACCCGCAACTTCCGTACGGGATCGCAGTGGCGCCTGGGCGTGCTCAACCAGCACCAGGAGCGGGCCCTGCGCAGCACCCGGCCGGAACCGCACGGCGCGGAGACCGTGGCGTACAGCAACTGGGAACGCGACCTGATCGTCGCGCTGAGCGACGACGGCCGGCTCCGCTACACCGATATCGCCACCCGGCTCGGTGTCACGCCCCGGACCGCGCAGCGCCGGCTGAACCGGCTGCTGGGCAACCGCGACCTGCTGCTGCGCTGCGATGTCGCGCGGCCTCTCGCCGGCTGGCCGACCGGGGCGCTGCTGTGGCTCAACGTCCCGGACGAACTGCTGGAGGAAGCCGGCCGTACGCTCGGCGCCTTCCCGGAGACCCGCAGCTGCGCGGCGCTGTCCGGCGCCAGCAACCTGCTGGTCACCGTCACCCTGCACTCGGTGGACGCGCTGCACGACTGGGCGGTGCAACTACGGCAGGCGCTCCCGTACGCGGAGATCGCGGACCGTTCCGTGGTGCTGCGACAGGACAAGCTGTGCGGTCATCTGCTGGACGGGTGGGGACGAAGCCGTGGCGTCGTCCCCCTCGACATCTGGCGTCCGAGCGGCCTCAGCCGGTGAGGCGGATACCGCCGGTACCACCGCAACGCATACCGCCGGTATCACCGCCACGAAGGGGGACCGCGACGGGCGGGCGCCGCAGGCCCGCGCCGAGCGTCCGCTCGATCTGCCGGGCCAGTCGCAGTACGCCGATGTCGTCGCCGCTGCGCCCGACGATCTGCACCCCTACGGGAAGCCCGTCCTGGGTGAACCCTGCCGGAACCGACAGGGCGGGTACGCCGAGCACGGTGAACCAGTACATGGAGCGCATGCAGTCGAGATAGTTCTCGCTCCTGGTGGCTCCGATGCGCTCCGGCCACAGCTGATCCGCGCTCCACGGCAGCACCTGGGTGGTGACCGTCACCAGATAGCGGTAGGTGCCGGTGAAGGCGGCGAACCGCTGGAAGAGCTGTCCCCGGAGCCTGTGCGCGCGCATGAGGCCGGCCGAGGTCGTCGCCAGCCCGTGCTCGATGTCCTGGCTGACCCTGGTGCCGAAGGACTCCGGATGCGCGGCGTACCGGTCGCCGTAGTTGAGCGCCCGGTACCAGCCGCGCAGGGTGCGGAACGCCTCGTCGGCCCCGGTCATGTCAGGGGCCGCCACGCCGACCTTGCCGGAGATCCCGGTCAGGGCGTCGAACACCGGGCCCATCGCGGTGCGTACGGCGTCGTCGACCGCGAGCTGGCCGCCGAGGTCCGGACTCCACGCCACGGGCACATCGGAGAAGTCGTACTCCAGACCGGCACGGAACCGGGACGGGTCGCCGAGGCCCCAGGGGGACCGCGGATCGGCCCGGGTCAGCACGCTCATCTGAAGGGCGACGTCGTCGACGGTACGGCCGATCGGGCCCTGGATGCTCAGCGGCGCGAACGGGTCGTTCGCCGGCCACATCGGAATCGAGCCCACCGAGGGCCGCAGCCCCACGACGTTGCAGAAGGTCGCCGGGTTGCGCAGCGATCCTCCGGTGTCGCCGCCGTCGGCGATGACCACCATGCCGGTCGCGACCGCGGCCGCCGCCCCGCCGCTGCTGCCGCCGGCCGTCAGCTTCAGGTCGTACGGATTGCGGGTGGGGCCGAACAGTTCGTTGGTGCTCTGGATGCCCGCTCCGAACTCGGGCACATTGGTCTTGCCCACCGTCACGGCACCCGCGTGCACCAACTGCTCCACGACCAGCGCATCGTGATCCGGCACATGGTCGGCGTAGAGCTTCGAACCGTAGGTCGTACGGATGCCCTTGGTCGGGGCGAGGTCCTTGTGCGCGACCGGGAGGCCGTGCAGGGGGCCGAGCAGTTCGCCTCGTGCGGCGACGGCGTCGGCGCGGGCGGCGAGCTCACGGGCACGGTCCTCGGCGAGCGTGATGATCGCGTTGACCTTCGGGTTCACCGCGTCGATCTGGGCGAGGTGCGCGTCGAGGATCTCGCGCGCGGACACCTCACGGCGCCGCTGGAGCTCCACCAGTTCCCGGGCCGGCAGCCACAGGAGGTCATTCTCGGTCACGAAGATCAGCAGTCCTTGTCTCGGGTGTCGGGTGTCGGATGACGGGCTCACGGCAGGTGGATGGGAGCGCCGGGCCCCAGCGGCAGGTCGAGGAAGTAGAAACCGGTGAGGATGACGGTCCACACCGTGGCGAAGGCCAGGGCGAACGGCACCAGCCGGGAGATGACCGTGCCGAGTCTCAGCTCGGGCTGGTACTTCTGCGCCGAGACCAGGGCGAAGTACAGGAAGACCTGCATGGGCGTGATGGCCCCGGTCACGGAGTCGCCTATTCGGAAGGCCGCATGCATGGCGGCGGGGGAGAGGCCGAGCAGCATCCCGGCCGGCACCATGACCGTGCCCAGGATGGACCACAGGGCGGAGCCCGAGGTGATGACCAGGTTGAGCAGCGAGGTCACCAGGACGACGGCGAGCAGAATCCCGAAGCCGCCGAGCCCCACGGACTTCGCTCCGTCCGCGAGGCCGATGGCGAAGAACTTGCCCAAGTTGCTCCACGTCAGCAGATTGATGGTCTGCGCGATGGCGAAGACGAGCACCACGAACCCGGACATGTCCCGCACCGCGCCGATGATGTGCGGGTAGACGGCACGCGCTTCCTTCCCGACCCCGCCACAGCGGGCGTAGACGAGGCCGAAGAGGAAGAACAGCCCGGACAGCACGAGGGCGAGGCTGTCGACGAACGGGGAGGGCGCCAGCACCCCGCCCTCTCCGCGCAGCGGGCTTCCCGGCAGCAGCCAGGCGGTGACCACGGCAGCGGCGACCGCCAGCGTCACCGCGCCGCTGATCAGCAGCGCCCGGCGCTGTGCCGGAGTCGCGGTCGTCCCGGTGGCCTCGCCCTCCGGAGCGGAATGGGCGGGGTCGTGCTCCGGGTTCCAGGGCGCCAGCCGGGGTTCGAGTACCCGGTCGATGAGGAAGCCGCCGATCAGGGGCAGGAGCAGGCCCGTCGCCGCGGTGAAGAACCAGTTCATGGCGATGTGGATGTGATAGCCGTCGATGCCCGGCAGCAGATCTGCCGCGCTGTGCGTGATGCCGGTCGTGGTCACATCGAGGGTGCCGAGCAGAATGCCGCCGTCGTAGCCGCTCCCCACACAGACGAAGGCGCCGAGCAGGCCCGCCACCGGGTGTCGTCCCACCGCCTTGAAGACGATCGCGGCGAGTGACGGCAGCAGGATGTAGGCGGAATCGGCCAGTACGTGTCCCTGGCAGGCGACAAAGGCGACGAGGTAGGGAACCCAGCGTCTCGACACCCGCAGGAAAACGACCCGCATCAGACATTCCAGGGCGCCGGTTCCCTGCGCGACACCTATGCCCATGGCGATCACCAGCACGGGGCCGAGCGCGGGGAAGGCCATGAAGGAATCGATGGCCGTGCCCAGGAGATGGCTGAGGCCCTCCGGCGTCAGCGCGCCGAGCACGGGTGTCGGGTTCTTCTCACCCGGTACCTGGACCGACCCGTCGAAGCCGGCGATCACCGTCGACAGCACGGCGACGAAACAGAAGATGCCGGCGAAGAGCACGAACGGATGGGGGAGCCGGTTGACCCATCGCTCGACTCGTCCCAGCAATCCATCCAGCGGTGGGGAGTTCCGTTCCCATAGCTTCATCGATACCTACCTCGTCCCGGAGCGTGGCGCGGTGTGCGTGCGCGCCACTATCGGGGGGCCCGGCGCAAAACTCCGGAGAGGTAAAGAGGAATGTCCATCCGAGGCTGTAAATCGCAGAAAAACGGCCATCGGCCCGGGTCGAGCGCACCTCCATGACGGGCAGCGCCCGCCGAGCCGCGGCCGGCCGCCTCCGCGCCGCCGGTCATCCGGCGGCCGCCCTTCACTCCGGTCCGCCGCCCCCGTCCGGCGCCCCGTGCCGCCCCGCCCCCGCGGCGAACCGCGCCGCGCCCTCCATCGACTCGGCCAACACCGCCTGCCCGTAACGGAGTTCCTCCGCCATCGCGGACCGTTCGTCCCTGCCCTCCTGGTCCAGCAGGGAGGCGCGGTCGCTGCGCAGGCACGCCTGCGGGAAGCGGGCGATCTCCGCAGCCAGCAGCTCCGCCTCCGCACGGGCCGTCCCGGCCGGCACCACACGATGGACGAGACCGATGTCCAGCGCCTCCGCGGCCGGGACCGGCCGCCCCGTCAGCACCAGGTCCATCGCCCGGCTCGCGCCGATCAGCCGCGGCAGCCGGACCGTACCGCCGTCGATGAGCGGCACCCCCCAGCGCCGGCAGAACACCCCGAAGACCGCGTCCTCCTCCGCCACCCGGAGATCGCACCAGAGCGCCAGCTCCAGACCGCCGGCCACCGCATGACCGGCGACCGCCGCGATCACCGGCTTGCCGAGCCGCATCCGGGTCGGCCCCATCGGCCCGTCCCCGTCCGAGGCCACGCGGTTACCGCGCTCGGTGCCGATCGCCTTGAGGTCGGCGCCGGAGCAGAACGTCCCGCCCTCGCCCCACAGCACCGCGACCCGCGCGCCGTCGTCCTCGTCGAACTCCCGGAAGGCAGCGGCCAGTTGCGCGGCCGTCGCGCCGTCCACGGCGTTACGGGACGCCGGCCGGGACAGCACCACCGTCGTCACCGGCCCGGCGCGCTCGACCCGTACCGACATCAGGCCACGCCTCCGGCCGCATCCGCCGTCGCCGGACGGGCGCGCTCCAGGATCGAGGCCAGATCGGCCCCGGCCGGCAGGGTGCCGAAGGCATTGCCCCACTCCCCGTCGAGCCGCGAGGCGCAGAACGCGTCGGCGACCGCCGGGTGGCTGTACCGCACCAGCAGCGAACCCTGGAGCACCAACGCCAGCCGCTCCGCCAGCGACCGCGCCATCAGCTGCGCCCGCTCCGGATCGGCGAGCCCGCCGAGCATCTTGCGGACCCCGGCCACCGCCGCGTCCAGCCGGTGGTCGGCACCCGCCGCGGTCTCCACCTCCGCGAGGAACGCGTCCAGTGCGGCCGGCTCCTTGCCCAGCGCCCGCAGCACATCGAGCGCGGCGACGTTCCCCGAGCCCTCCCAGATGGACAGCAGCGGTGCCTCCCGGTAGAGCCGCGGCATGCCGGAATCCTCGACGTAGCCGTTGCCGCCCAGGCACTCCAGGGCCTCCGCCGCATGGGTGCTGCCCCGCTTGCACACCCAGTACTTCCCGGCCGCCAGTGCCAGCCGGCGCAGCGCGGCCTCCCCGGCGTCGCCGGCCTGCGACCGGTCCACCGCCGTCGCCAGCCGCATCCCCAGCAGCGTCGCCGCCTCCGACTCGACCGCCAGATCGGCGAGCACCGAGCGCATCAGCGGCTGGCGGCCCAACTCCCGCCCGAAGGCCTGCCGGTGCGCGGTGTGGTGCAGCGCCTGCCGCAGCCCCGCCCGCATCCCGGCCGCCGACCCCAGCACACAGTCCAGCCGGGTCATGTTCACCATCTCGACGATGGTCCGCACCCCGCGGCCCGGCTCACCGACCGGCCAGGCCACCGCCTCGTCGTACTCGATCTCGGAGGACGCGTTGGAGCGGTTGCCCAGCTTGTCCTTGAGCCGCATCAGCCGCATCCCGTTGAGCGTGCCGTCCGGCAGCACCCTCGGCACCAGGAAGCAGCCGAGGCCCTCCTCGGTCTGCGCCAGCGCCAGGAACACATCGCTCATCGGCGCCGAGGTGAACCACTTGTGGCCGGTGAGGAGGTAGCTGCCGTCGCCGGCCGGAACCGCGCGGGAGGTGTTGGCCCGTACGTCGGAGCCGCCCTGCTTCTCCGTCATCGACATGCCCGCGATCAGACCCGACTTGGTCAGTGGCGCCCGCAGCCCGAAGTCGTAGCTGCGGGAGGCGAGCAGCGGCTCGTACTGCGTGGCGAGTTCCGGTGCGGCGCGCAGGGCGGGGACGGCGGCGTACGTCATCGAGATCGGGCAGCCGTGTCCCGCCTCGGCCTGCGACCAGACGTAGAACTTCGCGGCACGCACCAGATGCGCCCCGGCGCGGTCGTCGGCCCAGGGCGCGGCATGCAGACCGTGCTCCACCGCGACGGTCATCAGCTGATGCCAGGCCGGGTGGAACTCGACCTCGTCGATGCGGTGTCCGAACCGGTCATGGGTGTGCAGCCGGGGCGGCTGCTCCTCCGCGCAGCGGGCCTGGTCCTGCACCGCGGCGGAACCCGCCAGCGCGCCGAGCTCGGACACTTCCCGGGTGCCCCACTCGGCGCCGTCCCGGCGCAGTGCCTCCAGCAGGGCCGGCTCGTCCGCCGTGCTGAACCCGGTCAGCGGCGGGGCCTGATTCACGACTTCATGGGTGACGGTCATGGCATCGACGTTACAGAATCCGAACAGCCGTGGGAAGACTGTAATGCCGCAGGTCGGCATCGCTAGAATTTCGTGCACATATGAACGACGACACCGCCACCCCCGACGACACCGAAGCCGCCGCCCTCGCGTTGCGGCCGCTCACCGCGCGCTCCATCGTGCTGAGCACCCTCCTCGGCCATCACCCGCCCCGGCTGCCCGCACGCGTCCTGGTGCGGGTCGGCGAGCTGTTCGGCATCGCCGAGGGAACGGTCCGGGTCGCGCTCTCCCGCATGGTGGCCGCCGACGACCTGCGGCAGGCCGACGGCTCGTACGCGCTCACCACCCGCTTGCTGGCGCGCCAGGCCCGGCAGGACGAGAGCCGCTCACCCGCAACACGGCCCTGGGACGGGGACTGGGAGATCGCCGTCGTCGCCACCGCCGAACGCCGGCCCGCCGCCGAGCGCACCGCGCTGCGCCAGGCCATGGCGGCGCTGCGACTGGCCGAGCTCCGCGAGGGCAGCTGGCTGCGCCCCGCCAACCTCGACCGGACCCGCCCCACCGTCGTCACCGAGCAGTGCACCTGGCTCACCGGCACCCCGGAAGGCGATCCGGCCGCACTCGCCGCCCGGCTGTGGGACCTGACCGGCTGGGCACGCCGGGCCCGCGCCCTGACCTCCGCCCTGGACCGCGCCGACACCCCCGCCGACCGCTTCACGGTCGCCGCCGCCGCCCTCCGTCATCTCCTCTCCGATCCACTGCTGCCCGCCGAACTGCTCCCCGGGGACTGGCCCGGCGCCCAACTCCGCACCCACTACGCCGAGTTCGAGGCCGAACTGCGAAATCTGCTGCGGCAGTACCTGACCGACTAGATGCAATACCGGTGATTTAGGTTGTTTTTCGGCGGGTTGGCCTGGTCTTGGTCGGCCCGATCAGGGTCACGCGGGGAGTCTCCGGCCTGGGCGGA
>NZ_JOHB01000038.1:0-63482 GCF_000719605.1 Streptomyces sp. NRRL S-1813 | reverse complement strand
GTGCCAGGGGTGGGGGTATGTCTGGCCCGGGGGGTCAGGTGCCTCGCTGCACGCTGATGGTGGGGGTGCCTGCCGAGATGGCCTTGATGCTGTTGGGCCCGTATGTGGATACGGGGACGGTGCAGGCGCCCACTGCGGCGGGTACGCACCAGCAGTGCGCGCCGGCCACGGTGGGTGTGGTGCCGTCGGTGGTGAAGTACACGGCCGACGTGCCGTCGTGGGAGAGGACGGTGACGGTGCCGAGGCCGCCCTCGAACGCGATGGTCTCTACGGTGTTGGCCACCAGGGTGATGGCGTGTGCGGCTATCTCTCCGCTGGCTACGGTGTGTGTGGCCACGGTGTCCTCCGTTCGGTCAGCTGACGCCGTACCACTGGCTGCCCCACCCTGTGGCGATGGTGCTGGTGGCCTGGGATGCGAGGTTGAGGGTGCTGGGCAGGCTGGTCTGCCCGGTGAGCATGGTGGAGTAGCGCAGGTTCGGCGCGGCCAGGCCTGCGTTCACCGAAATGCCTGCTCCGCTCGCCTTCAGGGTGAAAGTGTTGGTCGTCCACGTCCCGTTGAGCAGCAGGCCAATGAAGTACGTGCCCGGCGCCGCGGTGAACGGGGCAGTGAGGGTGAAGCCGAGAGCCTTGGCGTTGGCGGCGTTGACGAGCTGGGTGGAGAGGTCCGCGGTCACGCCCTTGAGAGTGCCCGCCGAGTCGTAGGCGCCGAGGTAGCAGTTCGACAAGGTCGCCGCGGTGTCGACTCCGGCGAGGCCGAGCCAGATGGATGACCACGTGATCTGCTTGCGGATGATGATCCGCACGAGGGTGATGCGTCCGGCTACGCCGCCCGAGGACTGAGAGGTGACGTGGCCGGCCATGTTCGGGTCGTAGGTCCACGCGAGCAGCCCCTGGTCGCCCGGCAAGTCCGGGCGGAGCGCTTCCAGCGCGGCGCCGGCGGACGCGGTGTAGGCGCCGATGCTGACAGGGGTGACCTGGGGGCGGTAGAAGCTGTAGCCCGTTCCCATGGCGACCTCCCGCGGTAGGGCCGCGGGCCTTGGGCTACGCGGGGGAAGCGAAAGGCCCCAACCGGTACCGGTCGGGGCCTTCGTGAGGTGTGTGGTGTTCAGCTGGTTTTGGGCACAGCTGTACGGGCAAATCGTGGCGCGCTGTTCGATCTGTGTCAAGCGGCGCGCTGACCTGGCCTGTTGGGCTTGGCGGCGACGGCGGCGGCTTGTACGGCTTCGACGCGGAAGTACGGGCGCTTGGGGGTTCCGCCTGCGCGGTGGAGGATGCCGCGGCGGACCCAGTCGCGGATGGTGGCGGGCTGCCTGCCGACGGCCATGGCGGCCATGCTGGTGGTGAGGTAGCCGGGCGGGAGCGCGAGGTGTTCCATGTGCCCATTGTGGTGGAGGTGGCGGCGAACGTGGTTCGCCCCGCCGTCCGGGCGCTGCTCCGGGGGCGGGGCGGGGTCCGAGGAGCGCCAGCAGCTCGGATAGTTACGTGGTCGACGGTACGCCGGGGCACTGACAACGGCAGGGTTCTACCGTGTGCCGTCGGCCGGAGCGGTGGCGGCTTGTGGGACGTCGATTGCGAGGCGTTGGAGCTTGCTGCCGAAGCTGACGCGTGCGTGGACAACCTCGCCGCCGTCGGCGCCGTTGCGGAGCGCTTCTCGGACGAAGGCGCCGAGTTCGTCGAGGGTGAGGAAGTGCCCCTTGGACGCTTGGTGTTCGATCTTCTTGGTGGCCACGGTGTCCTCCCGGGTGGTGGACGGCCCCGCCGCGACGGGGGACGCAGCGGGGCCGAGTTCCAGTGTGGCAGTGGTGCGGGCTACTTGATGCCCTGCGCCCGAGCGTTGGCCAGCAGAGCCTTCAGCCCGTTGGTGTCGTAGCCGGTGAGCTTGCCCATGTTCGTGGCCGTCTTGTAGCCGCCGTTCGGCGAGCACATGACCGGTGTGTTGCCGTAGCTGGTGGCCACGCAGCCGTAGGGGATCTCCTGCCCGGCGGCGTCGCGGCTGTTCGGGTGGTCGAGGCCGAGGGCGTGCAGCGGCTCGTGCACCAGCGTGTTGCGCAACTTGTACGTCTCGATGCGGTAGCCCGTCCAGTACTCGGAGTCGTAGGCGACAATGCCGCCGACTCCAACGCCCTTGGCCGGGTTGGGGCAGGGCATGCCTTGGCTGAAGCCGGCCTTACCCATGGGTCGGTAGAGCTCGGTGATCTGGATGTGGCCGACGGGCCCGCACTTGGCGGGGTTGACGGCCTCAACTCCGCCGATGGTGATCTTCACTCCTGCTGCCTTGATCTGGGCGACGGCGGGTGCAAGGAGCGGGGTGTACCGGGCCTTCATGGCGGTGGTAGCGAACGTGATCGTGTACTGCCTGAAAGGGCTGATGCTGGTGACGCCGAGTTGGCTGGCCAGCTTCCATCCGGTGCCGGCCGTCTTGAGGGTGGCGGCGTGGGTGGGGGTGGTGGTGAGGGCGCAGGCCGCGAGGGCAGCGGCGGCGCACGCGAGAGGCTTGCGCATGCGGAATCTCCTTATGAAGTTGTGGGGGGTATGTGGTGGCTCTGTACGTGAGACGTGCGAGCCGGGGCGATAGTTGCGGTTTGAACTAGATCAACTTCTGTCAAATTCAGGCATGTTGATCACTTCGGGGTGCCGGGTGCCGGCTGCGCGTCGCGCTCGCCCCAGCCGCCGCGGTCATCTCTTCGCTGCCTTGGCGGCCTTCTCTTCCGCGCGGTCCTTCTGGCTCTCGGCGTTGCGCCTCACCAGCTCCGCGAGGGGGATGCTCTTCTCCAGTGCGCGTTTCTTCTCCGATGCCATGCTGGTGGTCCTGTCTCGTGTGCGGGATGGGACCGGGGCGGCCGTTCGCCTGGCAGTGAGCCGGCCGCCCCGGGGTGGGTGTTCGGTGTCAGCCGTCGAGGCGCTGGGCGCCGTCGGGTGCGGTGCGCGGCAGGGGCTGGTCGTCGGGGTGCGGCCAGTAGGAGATGCGGCGCGGTCCGTCGTAGTAGCTGTGCTCCACCCGGTTCTGGGCCAGCCGGTCGGCGGCGAACGTTGCCGGGTCCTCGTTGTCGGCGAGCACCTTGGTGCCGAGGGACATGACGCGGTCTTCCTCTTCTCGGTCGTCGTCGGTACGGGTGATCACGTAGGCGTATCGCGGCATGGGTTAGTCCTTGGTGGTTGGTCAGGCGAACGGCAGGTCTGGCCGGAGCGCGCGGAGGGCGTGTTCCTTGCCTCTCCCGTCGACGTGCCGAATCGCGGTGAACCGGGCGCCGCAGGGAGGCTCATGGCGGCCGCCGGCCGTTCGTGTGTGGTGGGTGTCCTGGGGGACCGCGGGCAGATGGCATCTGCCGCAGTCGGAATGAAAGTCCCCGACGAACAAGATCGCGGTTTGCTCCGTCACGCCTGCTCCCGCTGACGCTTCATCTCGGCGGTGATGTCGTCGTGCGTAGCCCCAAGTTCGAAGGCAGCGGACATGGCGTCGGTGACGGTGCGCGGGTCGGTGCGGCACTCGGGGCCGCCGTGCTCGATGACGGCGCGGGCGGCGGCCTCGATGGCCTGCTTACGGTCCATGGGTGATCCCCCTTCGGTGTGGTGGTCCGGCCTGCTGGCCGGCGCCCTGCCCGACCCGGCGGTGGTGGCCCAGGGCGGACAGGCAGCCGTCAGAGGCGGACGTACAGGCGGCGGAGAAGGCCGAGCGGCGTGGTGGCGGCGTAGTCGTCGGCCGGGCAGGAGTACAGCGCCTCGGTGGGGCCGGGGTGGCCGTTGTGTTCCGTGGCACGGTGGTCGCGGACCTCTGCCCGGACTTCGGCAGGGGTGAGGGCGAGGGAGCCGCCGCGGCAGCAGCTCCAGCGGTAGCGAGTGCGGGTCACGGGTGGGCGCCTTTCGCGAAGTGGACGTGGCTGCGGGCGGGGTCGTCGGGGTCGTCGGTGACAGTGAAGGCGGGGACGGGCTCGGCGTTGTTGTCGTTGTTGTTGTTGCTCTGACCTGCGGCAACAGCGGCATCGGTGGGGGGTTGGCCGGTGGGGGAAGTGGGGGTGGGGATGTCGTCCCGGTGGACGCCCTCTCGTACGGCGCCGGTGGGGCCCCGTACGCCAGCCCGTACGCGGGTGCCGTGGGAGGCGAGGAGGGAGCGCACTTTGCGGGTGGGCCAGGGGCCGCCAGGGAGGGCCTTGGCGAGGGCCGAGAGGTGCACTCCTCCGGTGTCGCCGAGGAGGTCGTGGAGGAGGCTGGCGACGTCGTCTCGGGTGGGGTCGGCGGTGGTGGCTTTCGGGGAACCGGAGGCCACCGTGGCAGGTTCGGCCCCCGCTGCGCTCTCGGCGTCCGTGGCGCCGTCCTTCGGCGTGGTCTTCGCGGCCTCTTCCGCGGCGGCTTGGCGGAGGCCGAGGAGGATGGCGAGACCGAGCCAGGCGAGGGCGGCGAGCCAGCAGAGGGCGGTGGTGAAGGGCAGGCCCTTGGCGAAGCCGGCGGCCAGACCGATGACGAGGAGGCGTAGTACTGCTCCCCCGGCGATCCAGGCGGCGAGCCAGTGGGTGATGGTGGTGGAGCCGACCCAGATGGCGATCCATACGCGCATGTCAGCCGCCCAGCATGGTCGGGACGGCCAGGGCGAGTTGGACGGGAAGGGACCATACGGCGTCGGAGCCGGCCAGGGGCCACACGAATGCGGCGATCAGGCCGAGGACGGCACCGCGGAACGGTGTCAGCTTCCAGCACAGGATGATGATCAACAGGACGAGGGAGATAGCCCCGATACCGACGTGCCCGAAGACGCCGGAGTTACCGCCGACTCCGAGGCCTGCCAGCCCCTGCTTGGTGATCTTTTCCGGGTTCGCCCAGATCTTCCCCGCTGCGGAAAACGCGGTTCCGGCGATGAACGCGACGATCAGCGCGGGGTTGTCCTTGAGCTTGACCTTGCCTTCGCCCTTCACGCCGAGGACGAGGAGGACGGTGGCGGCGAGGGCGATTCCGCCGGCGCCGAGTTCGCCGAAGGCCGCGCCGCCGCCTGCTGCTGCGAGGTTCATGGTGGTGGGGCTCCTAAATGAGTGGGTGGGAGGCGTGGAGTGCGAGGACGAGCGCGGCGGTGGATGGGGCGATGCGGGACGCCCAGGTGATGACGGGCTGGAGGCTGGCGGGGAGGTGATGCGGCTTGAGGTATGCCAACGGCCAGCCGGTGAGGACGATCAGGCCGACTCCGACCGCTGGGGCGGCCTGGCCTGAGGCGTTCAGGAGATCGGCCATTTGCGGGCCGAGGCCGATGTACCAGCCGACTCCGGCTGCGGAGCCGTGGTAGGCGACCCAGAGCTGCATGCGGATGCGGCGTTGGCGGGTGCGTTCGTCCTCGGGTGACGGCGCGGCTGGCGGGTTGATGTTGACCTGTACGCCGGGCGCTGGCTGGTGGGATTCCGGCGCGGCGGCTGGGGCTGGCCGGTGCTTGCCGAGGGAGTACCAGGGGGTGGTGTTCTCGTCAGGCTCGGCAGATGCTTCGGCCTCGGCGTCTTCCGCCTGCTGGGCAAAGAGGCGGTCGAGCCAGTCCTCGTCACCTGGGGAAGGGGTGACGGTGATCTCTACTGTGGGCGGTGGCGTCTCGGGCTCGGTCTCGTGGCGGGAGATGCGGCGCATCCAGCGTGAGATGCGGTTCCCGTCGGTGCCAGGGTCGGCGGTCATTTGTCGTCCCGGGTGATCTTTTGGAGGAGCTGCGCTTTCGGTTGGCCGATGCGCAGTTCGGTCTGGAGGGTGCGGAGGGATGCGGGGCGGCCGAGTGCGCGTGCCTGCTCGACGAGTTCGGCGGGGAGCGCATTCGCATCCGGGTGTGCATCTGGCTCGGGTTCGTCGGCGCACTCCGGCTCGGGCTCCGGGTCCACGTCTGGAACGGGCTCGGGCTCGTTGCCGGGCGGAGTCTCGTGCTCCTCGGGTGCATCTGCGGGTGCGCATTCGGGGATGCGGGCGTGCACTGCATCCCTGCGCTGGCCTGCGGCGAATGCGGGTGTGGGCGCGCGCATCTCGGGGTGCACCTCGGATGCGGTGACGATGTCGAGCACGAGTGCATCCCGGGGTGCATCCGTGGGTGCGGCGGCGATTGCGGGGGCAGATGCGGCCGGGATCGTGGGCTGCGGAGGCGGGTTGCCGGCGCCGATAGCGATGCGCACCATCTGCTCGGAGACGACGACCCCGTGGGCGGTGGTGATGCTGGCGAGGGCGGCGGGGTGCGCATCCGGATGCGCGGAGTGCACTCGCTGGATCGCCTCTATGGGGTGCATCTCGGCGAGTTGCTGGTGCGCGAGTGCGGGCATGGTGCGCGGTTGCGCGGGTTCCTGCGGCGGCTCCCAGAGGGAGGGCAGGGCGATGGTGTTGAGGTCGGGTGCGCCACGACGGGCGGCGAGTTCGAGCATGAGGCGGTGGCGCTGGTTGGGGTCGGTGGCGACTCCGGCGCGAGTGAGGGCGGCGGCGCAGCGGTTGCGGCCCCAGGGGTAGAGACGTTTGCGGGAGCCGAGGCGTACGGCGCGGGCCAGGGCCCGGTCGCGTGTGATCTGCGCGGCGTCGCGGTCGCGGGTGGCGAGGCCAAGCCAGGAGAGCATGCGTTCGCGCAGTTCCCGGCCGAGGAGAGCAGGGAGGCCAGTTGAGAGGGCGCCGGGACGGATGATGCGGATTTCCAGGCCCATGGCTTGGTGCCAGAGCAGGCCGGCCATGATCGGGCCGATGACGGCGCGGACGGTGCCGCCGACGAATCCGGACTCGCTGAAGGCGGGGATGATCTGGACGCCGGTGATGACCCAGACCAGGATGCCGGGCACCCCGGCAGTGCCCGCCGTGTCGTCGGTGGCGGTGGCGTTCTTCGTCGCGCGAGCCAGCAGGCCGCAGGCGATGAGCGCGATCTCGGCGGCGGCGAACATGGCGAGGCGTTCGGTGTCGTCGGTCATGCCGAGGCGGTTTTTCGCGAACCCCCAGGACGTGTCTGCGCTGTAGGCGGTGCAGGCCATGGCGGCGAGTGCGGCGATGAGGACGGCGTGGCCGAGACGCCAGACGGCGAGGGCGAGGATGGCCGCGACGGCGGCGGCGGTCGCGGTTGCGGGCCAGGGGTGGGCGACCGCCCACCCGGCGGCGGGTGTGAGGTCCACGGTGGGTCTCCTGGGGTGGCCGGCCCGCGGCTGGGGGTTGGCGGGCGCGGCCGGTCAGGGCGTCAGTGGGTGACGCGGTGCGTGATGGTGGCGCAGTCGTACTGGTCGCTTGCCGATCGGGCGGCGCGGGCGCGTTTCTCGGCGTCGGCCGTGGCGTTCGCCTGTGCGTGGTGGCGGTGCTCCTCGGCGGCGGCGTAGTCGGCGGCGGCCGAGGCGAGGAGTTCGCGGACGGTGTCGGAGGCCGGGGTTGCGGGGCGGTGGTCGGCGATAGTCACAGCACGGCCCCTTTCGCGGCGAGCCGCAGGCGGGCGGCGTACTCGGCCCGGGTGTCACCGTTGATCGAGATCCGGTCGAGGGCGTCGCGCAGGGCCTGCCTGTCGGCGATCGACTCGGGGGTGGGCGCACCGGGGCCGTGCCACTCCCACACAGCCAGTACGGCCATGAGGGCGAGGTGATCTGGGGTGAGCAGCGCATCCGGGGCACCGGTAGGGAGGTAGCCCGCGGTAGTGGCGAGGAGCCAGTCACGGGGCGCGCGGCCGGGGGCGGTCATCGCGCGGCGCCGGTGGCGAGGGCGCGGATGACGGGCAGGGCGAGTCCGTACAGCTCGGTGGCCGGCTCCCAGTCGGTGAACATCTCGACCGTGCCGACGTTGGGCACGTCCACGGTGACGGTGACCTCGATGACGGTGTACGGGCTGCCGTCGGTGATGGTCCGCTCGGCCTTCCGGGCGGTCACGGTGCCGCCAGTGCGGGCGTGGACGGCGTCCAGCTCACGCACGGACCACACGCAGCGGCGGGTGTCGGTCTCGTCGATCTCGGGGCGGGGCGCGGGGAGGTGGCGGAGGCCGAGGGCGGCGCGGAGATGGGCGTTCAGCGACGGGGCGACTGGGGCCGGGGCGTCCGGCGTGCGGCTGGTGAAGATGCCCGCGGCGATCAGGCGTCGCGGGGCCAGGGCGGCGGCGGTTCCCGTCAGGGACGGGCTACCCGGGATAGTGTTCGTGGCCATGCGGATTCCTCCTGGCGACATGAGGCGGGGGTTCGCATAGGCCCTGAACTGGTCTCTCACACCGGTTCAGGGCCGCCTGCGTTCCAACACCAACGACACTACCCCACATAACGAGCATCTGTATAGGATAGGAGGGTTGGAGTGACCCGAAGGGACGATGAAATGGCCAGCTACAGGGACGTCGCCGCGAAGATTCGCCGCGATGTAGACGCTGGCCTCTGGCCAGTCGGCAAACCGATCCCCGGCATCGAACGACTGGCGAAGCTGTACGAAGTCGCACGCGAAACGGCGCACCGGGCCGTCAAGCACTTGGTGGCCGAGGGTCTGCTCTACAGCGAGGGCAGGCGCGGCACCTTCATTCGCCCGCCCGCTCCGGCGCCGATAGTCGCGCGGGACCGGCACGCCTACCGCGACGAGCTGGGCTATTTCTTCGACCGAGGCGCGCAGAACTGGCGCGGCGTCGGCACTCCAACGCAGGAGGTGGGCGTGCCGCCGGACGATGTCGCGGACCTGCTCGGGGTCGCGCACGGCGCGCACGTCATGATCCGGGATCGGGCCGTCGGCCCGCCGGACGCCGAGCACCCCCTACAGCTGGCCACCAGCTACCTGCCAATGTCGCTGGTCGGGCAACTGCCGGTCCTCGGTGCTGCCAAGACGGGGCCGGGCGGCATCTATGACCGGATCGAGGAACACCTCGACGCGGCGATCGAGTGGGAAGAGACCGTCTCGTCGCGGCCGGCGAACGATGCCGAGCAGCAGCAGCTGCGGATAGGGGCTGGCCTGCCGGTACTGGTCGTTACCCGGGTCTCACGCGTGGGTGACATGGTCGTCGAGGTGAACTGTACGCGCATGCCCGCCGACCGTTTCGCCGTGTCGTACGAGGTTCAGCGGGACGACACTGCCCGCTGGCCGCGCGAGGCGGAACGCAGCGAGTAACCCGAGGTCCGGCCGGGCTGATCGCCCGGCCGGACGGTCAGCCCAGGTGTCGGATGACGATCGCGCCGAGGACGAGTACGCCGGTGCCGATCGAGAGCAGGCGTACGGCCTGCTGCCAGTACGCAGATGCCCGGATCTGCCGGACGGCGTCGGACGCCATGGCCTTCTTGGCGCCGGTGCGCGCTGCGTGCCCGAGGGCGGAGAGGATGGCGCTGGCCGCGATGGACACGGGGCCGGGGATCTCCTCGATCCGGTCGGCCGGGCGGAGTTCGTGGTGGGCGCGGCGCCGGTGCACGGCGCGATCGGCTTTCGCTTCGTGGTCGGTGGCTCGCTCGGGCGATCGGGCGTCGCAGGGCTCGCAGTAGTGGACGTAGCGCACTCGGTGACGGTAGCGCCCGGCCGGCTCGGCTGGGGCTGGTTCGCCCGGGATGCGGGGCTGGGCGTCCAGCGGCACGGTGGTCTCATGGCTGTGCATCCGCCGGTGATCGTGCATCCGCCGTCCCTGACTGGGGGCCGGCGGGTGACGGTGCGCGGCGAGATTCTCGGGTTGGCGTACAGCCTGCCGGACCTGTTCGAGTTCCTGCGACGCGCCGGATTGGACGCTGACGAGGTGTCCCTCGACGACGCCGAGCTGATCGAGTGGCGGGGTGGCGGCCCGGACGTGTGGACGTGACGGCGCCCCGCCCGCCGAGGACTGACGGGGCGTCTGCCTGCGTCGTTACGCGTCGGCGGCCGGCTCGTCGAGGGCGGCTCGGACATGCGCGGCGACCGGGTGCACCGTGCCAGCCGCGAGCCGGTCGGCATCCGCGTCGAGCCGGTCAGCGAACGCCACCACCCGCGCGATGGCGGCGGCGAGGCGGTCGCGGTCGCGGACCAGGTGCTCGACGTGCTCGTGCAGTAGGCCCCGCTCGGCGTCGAGCAGGACACCGCGCTGCATGCGGGACAGCAGGGTGAGCAGGGCCTCGCGGTAGAGGTAGCTCGTGACGTCGGGGGTGGCTGGGCTGGCGGGCGTGGTCATGCGGCTGTCTCCTGGGGCTGGGTGGCGCGGCGGGTGCGGGCGGCGGCTGCGTCGCACGGCCGGCAGACGAGCCGGCCGGATGCGCGGCGGCTCTTGAGGCCGTGCTCGGGGCAGATATGCGTCCCGCGGGCCACGTGGCCGCGGCGCAAGTTCTCGCCGCAGGACACGGGTTCGAGGTGGTCGGGGTTGACGCAGTGGCGTACCCGGCACAGGTGGTCGAGGTGCTGCTCGGGCGGGAGTTCGCCGCGGAGCAGTGTCCACAGCCAGCGGTGGGCGCTGACCGTGTGGCCGTCTGCGGATGCCTTGCCGTAGCCGTCGCTGTCGCGGGGCCCGGTCCATTCCCAGCAGCCGGATGGTGCGGGGCGGACATTCCGGAGCAGGGTGCGTATGACGTGCTCGGTGGTCGGCTGGTTCATCGGTCCTCCCAGGTGTCGGGGCCGGGGGTGGTGGTGATTCGGCGTCGGCGCCAGGCGGGTTCGCAGTCGTCGAGGGAGGGCTGTACGGGGATGGCGAGTTGCCCGGCGGCGGCAGACGGGGCCGAGGCAGTCGGGGCTGGGGCGGCGCAGCGGCCGCCCGCAGTCCTCGCATTCGGTTATCGCTTCGGCTCCTTGGGCCGGCCGGTGATCCGGCTGTGGTCGGGGGAAGCGGTGATGGCGCTGGTGGTCACACAGATGAGCAGCACCAGCAGCACGACGGCGCCCATCAGGCGGTGTCGAAGTCGAGGACGCCGGCGATCGGCT
The DNA here is from genome assembly GCF_000719605.1 of Streptomyces sp. NRRL S-1813. Taxonomy (NCBI): domain Bacteria; kingdom Bacillati; phylum Actinomycetota; class Actinomycetes; order Kitasatosporales; family Streptomycetaceae; genus Streptomyces; species Streptomyces sp. NRRL S-1813. Next base: position 52,689 of record NZ_JOHB01000038.1, on the reverse strand, counting down.
TGGATAGGCGGGCCTGGCACAGCGCGGCGTACGGCTCGTGCTGCTCGACGCCGACTGCGCGGAACCCCTCGATCGCGGCGGCCTCCAGCGTGGTGCCGGAGCCGGCGAACGGGTCGAGCACGACACCGGCGGGCGGGGTGACGAGCCGGACCAGCCACCGCATCAGCGCGAGCGGTTTCACTGTGGGGTGCGCGGTGCCGTCCTCGCCGCGGGGCCGTTCGCTGGCCGGGGCTTTCGCCTCGTATCGGAAGGCGGGGAAGTAGCGGGATGCGCCGCTGTCGCCGTACGTCTCAGCGCCCGTGGTGGCCGGCATGTCGCCTGCCCACCCGGCGCGGTTGCTGCGCTGGACTCCGGCGCGCATCTTGCCGCTGGTCCGGACGCCGCTCTGCTGGTCCATCTCGGCTACGGGGCAACCGGGTACGCAGCCGTTCGTGCACGCGTCGCCAATCGGCTGGCCAGCCTCATCGAGGAGCGGCAGGTGTGTGAGGAGCACGTTCGTTGGCCATCGGCCGACGGTGCGGCATCCGTCGATGTTGAGGGCGCCCGTGCCGTGCTTGAGTACGTTGGCGACCGTCGTGTCGAACCCGGTGGACTTGCGGGCGATCACGATCGGCTCGTGGGCCGGCTTCAAAGCAGTGCTCCAGCCCTGCCATTCCTTTGCAGCGTCGGAGGCCGGGGCAGTGACAGGGATCGATCCATCCGGCGCAGGCCCGGTCGTGCCCCTAAAGAAGATGCTGGTGGCCCCATTCGCGCGGCCGGAGTGTCGGCGCCCGATCACCTGGCGCCGTGCCCACGCCTCGCCGACCGCACCTTTGCGTCCGTTGAGTTCGGCGACCAGCGGGCGTATGGCGGTGTCATCGAACCCGAGGGCGTCGCACAGCCGGTCCCATTGCTCCGGCGTCGGCACCGCGGCGGCAACGCCCTGCGTCGTCCAGTGCTGTGCCTGTCCGCCACGGTGGAACCCGAACAGCTCGTTCAACCGGGCGTTGGTCCAACCGGCCGCGTCGCGAGCAGACTTGAGCCAGGCCGTCACCTTCAGCACCTGTTCGCGGTCGTCTCGGCGCCGGTCAATGGCCTTGCTGATGTCCTGCCCCTTGGGGAATCCGCTGCCGTAGATCCAGTGCAGGGAGTCGCGGATCTCGAACCCGGCATCTTCGATGGCGCAGGCCATGCGGTGGTAGGTGCGGGTGCCGCCGAAAGCGGCGAGGTGGCCGCCGGGCTTGAGGACGCGCCAGCACTGCCGCCAGATCTCGACGTTGTAGGCGATGCCTGAGGCGTCCCACGTTTTGCCCATGAACCCGAGTTCGTACGGCGGGTCGCAGATCACGGTGTCGACGCTGGCGTCGGGGAGGGTGGGGAGGATGTCGAGGCTGTCGCCAAGGTGGAGAGTCGCCGCGTCGTCGCTGTAGTAGATGCTCACCGGCCGGTCTCCTCGGTGGTGATGTGGCAGGTGCGGTGGTGGGCGCGGCCGCCGGTGGCGGGCCAGGTGGGGCAGCAGGTCGTGAAGAGCGGGGCCGGGTGAGCGGGGCGGGTGGGGCGTGCGGTTCTCTCGGCTCGTACGGCGGCGGCTCGTCGGGCTCGGCGTCCTCGGAGTGCGGAGAGGGGGCGTGCGGCGCTCAGGCGGGCGTGCAGCCGGGCGTACGGGGTCACGCTGCGACTCCCTGAGCGTCGGCCCACGCGCCGGTGGCCAACGTCAGCCACATGTGGGGCGGGTAGTCGGCGCCGCAGCGGCGGCAGCGGACCTCCACGGCGCCGGTGCCGGTGGGAACGCGGAGGGGCGCGCCGCAGATGTCGCCGCCGCCGAGGTCCGCGGCGCACTCGCCTACGGCGAGCGTGGGTGGGGCCGGGTCGAGAAGCGCGGCGGCCTGGCCGGCCAAGGCGCGTATCTCGCGGGCCATGTCCCCGGCGCCCTCGAAGAACTCGGCGATCCAGTCGAGGTTGATGCGCAGCCCGCGGGCGGCGGCCATGACGCGGCGCTCGATCGTGCCGGTGCGGGCGGGCGGGCCCCAGCCGCGGGCGTTCTGCATGGCCGCGCGCCAGTCCTCCAGCATCGTGACCATACCGCCGGTGGCCCGCATGTCGAGCACGTCCTCGCGTACCGGCAACGGCGGCGTGCGAACGAGGGCCACGGGGCCGTCGCCGCGGGCCGCGCCGGGCCGGAGGTGAGTGGCCAGCAGCAGATACTGGCCGGGCAGTTCGGCCAGGCGGACGTCGAGGCCGCGGGTGCAGGCGGTGCAGAGCTGGGCGGGGGCGTCGAGCGGGCGGGTGCAGGCGGTGCAGTTCATGCGGCGCTCCTGGTGCGGGTGTTCGGGACGATCAACCAACCCGCCTCGGTGAGATCGATGACGATCCGCTCGGCCTGGGCGGCGGTGGATACCTGCTGTGGGTCGGCGAGCAGGTGGTACAGGACGAGCGCATTGCGGATCTCGTGGGCGGCCGCGCAGGGGAACTCCTTGCGTCGCCAGTTCGGCCGGAGGATGCCGGGCCGGCGGGCGGTGTATCCGCTGCTGATCAGGTACTCGGCGACTCGGCGTGCGGCCTCGGCGGCGGTTGCGTACGCGGGAGGGACGGTCAGCCAGTAGTCGTCGAGGGCGGCGAGAACCACGGCTCGCGCGGCGGCGGGTATCGCGGTGGCGGTCATGGCGTCGGCTCCTTCGGTGCGGTGGTGTCGAGGCGGGAGGGGTGGGGGTCGGCGAGCACTCGGCCGCGGGGGCTGGTGCAGCGGGCGCCGGGTTGGGCTCGGCAGCGGGGGCATTCGGCGGCGAGTTGCGCGGGGCGGCCGCGGCGGAGGCTGGCCGGCATCGGGGCGCCCATCACCGGCTCCGCGCGGCGTCGATGCGTGCCGGGTGCGGGTCGGCCAGGCGCCGCTTGCGGTAGGTGCTGCGGCAGCCCTTTCCGATCGGCGCACCGCACCGCGGGCACTCGACACCGAGCGGCCCCTGTCGGCGGACGGCGGGCACGGCTGGGTCGGCCACGGGAATTTCGCGGGTGACACCAGACGTCAGTTCGGCGACGGGCCGGGTTGCCAGCTGCTGGCCGGCTGCGGCACGGGTGCGCTGGCCGCGGAGGGCTGCGAGGTACGCGGTGACATCGTCGGGGTCGGCGTCGGGAATCTCTGCGTACTGGCCGGGGCCTTGCAGGTCGCGGTCACGGTCGGAGCGGGCTTGCCGTATCGCGGCGATGATCTCCGAGGGGGACACGAACGGGCGGACGCTCGCGCAGCGGGCGGCGGCGGCGCGGGCCTCATCGAGGGGGTATGCGCCGAGGACGTCGTGCCAGGCGTCGGGGGTGTACTCGTCGAACCGCTGCTGGGGGCACAGTGCCCGGACGTAGCGGGCGAGTACCACGGTCTCTTGAGGGTTCATCGCTGCTCCTGCGTACGGTCGTGGGCGCGCTGCATGGCGCGGTCGAACATGTCGTCGCTGGCCGCCTGCTGGCGGTCGGGGACGGGCCAGCCGTTGCCGACCGCGCGGAGGTTCGGGCGGGCCATGGGCGTGACGGAGTCGTCAGGGGCGGGCAGTGGGGGGAGTTCCTTCCAGCCGCTGACGAAGTACTTCGCTGAGACGACGGGGGTGCGTGCGCCGGCTGCTGCTCGGTGGGCGTACTCGATGAGGGCGGGGACGCCGGAGCGCTTCATCAGGGCGTGAATCGGGAACCACTCGGGGCCCTGGAACGGCCAGCGGACGGTAAGGCCGCTGCGGCTCATTCCGTCGACGAGCGGGCGGACCACATCCGGGATGCGTTCGGCGGGAGTGGCGGTCTCCCAGCTCTCTACTACTGGCCTGGTCTGAGTGGTCTGGTTAAGGGGTCCGGATTCCGGACCCATAGGGGTCCCGATTCCGGACCCCCCCGGTACGGATTCCGTACCCCTAGCGTTTTCGTTCTCGGTCCGGATTCCGGACCCCTGTTCAGAGTTAGGGGTCCCGATTCCGGACCCCTGCCGCGCCGCTACCGGTCCGGATTCCGTACCCCTAGAACCTGCCATCGGCCGCACATAGCCGACCGCGAGTGGCATCTGATAGAGCGCGGCGCGGCTCCCCCGGGCCTCCTCAACGATCTTCAACTCACCGGACTCCAGCGCCTTGTCGACGGCCGGCACCACAACGGACTTGCCCGTGTTCAGCCGCTTCCGAAGTTCGGTGGTGCCCATGCGCACCGTGCAGTCCGCCGTCTGGATCTTGTCCGCCACGGCGAGCAGCACGAGCCGGACGTTCCCGCGGCTGCGGGACTCGTTCCACACCCAGTGCTGTGCGTCAATGGTCACGGGCTCTCTTCTCTCTGCTGGTGCGGTGTGCTTGCGCCCGGGGCAGGGGCGTGTGGTCGTCACCCCGCCCCGGGGCCGTGCAGGTGGTGCTGCGGCTACGCGTTGGGGTGCTGGCCGCCGGCCTCGCGGAGCAGGGTCGTCAGGCGGTCGACGTGCCCGCCGAGGCTGATCTCGTTGGCGGTGGTCATCGCGTTCCGTGTCCAGTCGGCGAGCGGGCCGACCGCCTCGGCCGCCGAGGTCGCGGCTTCCTCGGTCTCGAAGCTGGCGAGGGCCTGCTCGTCGTGGTGGGCGAGGACCCAGCGGTACGTCGAGAGCGGGCTCACGGCGGCGGGGGTCTCGAAGACGCGCAGGCCGGGCACGGGCTCGGTCGCGTCCACGGTGAGCGGGCCGGCGGAGGTGGCGAGGGTGTGGTTCATGAAGATTCCTCTAGTCAGAACGGCGGGACGTCGGAGTACTGGGGCTCTTGCCAGCCGAGCCAGCGGCGGGCGATCCAGCGCGGTACGTAGGTGATGAGCCAGGCGCGTTCGGGCTGCCAGCAGTCGCAGTAGTCGGTGAGCGGGTCGGCGATGACCTGGCCGTTGTCGCCGACCGCGCCGCCGTACTCGATGCCGCCGGCGCCCGCGCAGTCCCAGCAGCCGGGCCGCGGGGTGTCGGTCAGCTCTACGGCCGGCTGCGGCCAATCCGTGTACTGGATCCGGAGGCGCATGGGAATCACCGGCCGCCCTGCTTCGTGCGCTTACGTTCGACGACCTCGCCGAGAGACGCGCTGGCCATCTCGAACAGGGCGCTGATGCCCTCGCCCAGGGCCCGCATCTGCTCGTCGGTCTGGCCGTCGATGAGGGCGTCAAACAGGCTGTAAGCGGTGCTGTGTTCGCCGTTGGCCCATGCGGTGCTGAACTGGGCGGCGAAGCGAACGCCGGGCGGCAGGTCGCTGGCGTTGGCCAACTGGCCGTCAGTGGTCGCCACCAGGAAGCCGAAGAAATGGCCCGGGGGCTGCTTCGCTCGGGCCTCGGCGCTCAGGGTCTCGGCGAGGGCGGCGCAGATTCCGGCCGCCTGCACCGGGCCGCGCTGCGCGATCGGTTCGAGGAGCGTGAGTCCGGCCTCGGTGTCACCGATCACGCCGTGGGCGAGCGCGGTTGTGATCGTGTCTGCGTCCTCGGTGAACGGGCCGTCGATGTTGGTCATGTGGTCTTGTCCTTCCGGACGGCGGCTTGCGCGGCGCGGTAGGTGGCAGGAGAAGAGCGGCGTTTGCCGGAGGCGACGGCGCGGGCGTCGTGGACGCGGCTGGCGCTGTCGGGGCTGGGTGTGGACCATGCGTCGCTCGGCCAGCCGGGGCCCGGCTGCGGCTCGGGCTGGCCGGCCCGGCCCCACGGCGAATGCTGGGAGCAGAGCCATCCGGTGGCGTACAGACGGACGGGACCGGTGTGGCCGCCCAGTGCCTCGCACGGACGCGGGGCGGCTGTCACGCCGGGACCTTGGTGCTGCCGGTCTTGCGGAAGTGCCGGTTCATCTCGTTGTGCGCCTCGCGGCACGCGTCGTCGATGGGTTCGCCGATGCGCTGGTGCCGCTTGTACGCCGTGTTGGTGCCGCAGGGGGCGAGCTTCCGGCCCTTCTTCGGCTTGCTGTAGCGCTTGTCAGCGCGGCGCCGGCGGGAGTCCTCCAGCATCGCGGCGTGGCACGGCGGGCAGGCCTCTTCCCCGAGCCGTTTGTGCCGGGTGTATCCGCCGGGTGTACCGCAGCCGGCGGGCGGACGGCCACCGCGTCGCTTCGGCTTGTCGGCCATAGCCTGCTGCCGGGTCGCTCGGCGTTCGTCCTCGGACAGTCCGCCCCACACCCCGGCTTCCTGGTCGGTGTCCAGTGCCCATTGCCCGCAGTCCTGCATCACAGGGCAGCGCTGGCAGACGGCCTTGGCCTGCTCGATTTGCAGAAGCGCGGGGCCCTTGTTGCCGGTTGGGAAGAAGAGGTCAGCATCCCCATCGCGGCATGCCGCGGAATTGCGCCAGTGGCTCACTGCTCCCCCTTACCGGTGGTGCAGGGCAGGCAGTAGGGGCGTCCGTCGCGTCGGTACCGGCGGTGGTCAGCGGCGGCATGTCCGCGGCCGCAGGCCTCCGCCGGGCTCTCGACGCCGATCAGGGCGGCGTAGGTGGCGCGGTTGCGGGTGCGGGTGGTGTCGTCCTCGACGTGGGCGGGGGCGACGCAGCCGGCCATGCCGCAGTCGGTGGAGCAGTGGCCGACGGGCTCGCGGTCGTTGTGGATACGGAACGCGATCTGGAGCGCGGTGTGGATGCGGCCGGCGTAGCGGACGCTGGCCAGGCCGCGCTTGCTGGTGTAGCCAGTCCAGCGCAGGTGTCCCCCCTCGACGGGTTCGGTGCGTGCGTGGAACAGTTCCTCGACGCTGGCCGCTGGCTTCTTCCCTGGGCGGATCTTCGTCGGTGTGCTCATGACTGGTGCCCCTTCCTCACGGCGTAGCGCTGGCGCTGGTAGGCGAGATCGGCCTGACGGCACGGGTCGCAGGGGGTCTCGTTGCGGTACCTGTGCTGGCGGTAGCCGCGGCGCGTGCCGTGGTCGATCGGCTGGCGGTGGCCGGCCGGGGTTGCGGAGGCGCGTTCTGTGCGTTTCGCGGCGCGGCAGTCGTCGCAGTACTCCTCACCGTTGTTGCGGTGCCGGGCGTACCCGGCAGATGTTCCGCATGCGGCGCGGGCACCAGGGCCGCGGCTGGGGCGCTTCAGCCCGATGGCGTCGATCAGTTCTTCGAGGTGGTCGTCTGTGGTGTCGCTCACTGGTGCCCCTTGGTGTGGCCGCATCCGGTGCACCGGTAGGCGCCGCCGGGCTGGGGGGTGTGAACGGTGGTCATGTGGCCGCAGATGGTGGTGTCGCAGGCGAGCCAGCGGGCGCCCGTGGGCTGCTCGGCGAACGTCGCGTACGGCGGGACGGCGGCGTGCTGGTGGCGGCGGAGGAACGGCCCGAGCCGGGCCGCGACGGCCACCGCGACGATTACCCACGTGGCGATGACGAGGCTGATCTCGGTGGGGCTCATGACGTGGCCCCCGCCCTTGCCCTCGCGGAGTAGGCGCGGCGTCGGAGAACGTTACGGCGCTCGGCCTCGGACAGCCCGCCCCAGACGCCGTCCGGCTCCCGGCTGGTCAGCGCCCATTCCTGGCAGAGCATCATCACCGGGCAGCGGCGGCACACGGCCTTGGCCTCGTCGATCTGCAAGAGCGCCGGGCCCGTGTCACCGGTGGGGAAGAAGAGTTCTGCGTCCACGTCCTTGGCGCGGCACGCGGAGTGCCTCCGCCAGTCCTCAGCGGACACCCGACGGGGCATAACGATGTTCCTCATGACGCCACCTCTCCCGGCTCGCGGCCGGTGGTCTGGACGGGGACGTCGATGGCCTTCAGGCCGGCGTCGGTGTAGCCGAGGGCGCTGAACAGCTGGTTCGAGAGCTGGTCGTTGACGCGCTGCTGCGCGGCGAGCTCGGCACGGAGGCGCAGGGTGGCTCGGGCCATCCGGGCGAGGCGGACGGCGTACCGGCCGGCCGGGCACCGGTGTGCCTCCCGCTCCGTGCGCTCCCATGCCACGGCTCGGCTGAGGTCCACGACCTGGTCCCGCAGGTCGGCGATGCGGCGACTCCGGCGGCTCATGACCGCGCCTCGCCCTCGTCGTCCACGAACTCGGCGTCAACCGCGTCGTCGTCCTCGTCGGGCTCGGAGGAGTCGAACGGCTGCGGCAGGGGCCCGGCGGGGAGGGGCGCCGGCTGCTGTTCGGCGTCCACATCGGCCTTGGCGCGCAGCTGTTCGCGGATGTACTCGGCCGAGGTGGGCACCCACTTCGTCAGCCGGTGCGCGGCTGTCTTCAGCCACATGGCCTCTTCGTCCGTGGCCCATGGGGAGCGGTGGGGGTACTTGCCGTTCGCGCTGTCGGACTTGGCGCGGGCCTTGGCGATGTGGCCCTTGTTGAGGACGACGACCTTGGACGTTGCGCCGTCCTTCATGACGGCGTAGGCGTAGGCGAGGCGCAGTTCCCCGCGCTCCTCCAGACTCAGGTCCCAGTCGATGTCATGCGCGGGGCGCTCGTCGCGGCCGGGCCGGTAGCTGAACTTGTCGCGTTCCCGGACAACTTCGACGATGACGGACGAGACGGCGCCCGCCCGGTACATCAGCTCGATCTCGCCCTGGTAGCCGCGGACGCCGGTCACCTCGGTGCAGCGCTTCTTTTTGTTCCAGCGCGGGACCAGGTAGTACTGCTCCGTGCCGGGTTCGAGGCCGAGGCGGGCGGCGTCGAGGAGCACGGACATGAACTGGCCGGGGTCGTTCTGCGCGGCCTCCAGCAGTTTTTCGTCCCGGCGCAGCAGCCCCTGGGTGGTGCGGATCCATGCGCCCACGCGGGCCTGCATGTGGCTCGGCATCACGAGTTCGATGTCTGCGCGGTGCTGGGCGACGAGGGCGCCGGGGCCGTTGTCGCGTACGGCAACGGCGTTGCCGATGGTTTGACCGGTCATGCTGCGGTCCCCCTGTTTCGTGCGGGCTGGAGTGCGTAGGTGCGGCCGTCGCGGACAGTGCGGGTGGCGACGGTCCGCCCGGCGGCGACGGCGCGGTGGCCGGTGCCGATCTCGTCGAGGACCAGGCCGGCCAGACGGCGCTTCTCGTCGTCGGCGTCCTTGGCGGTGGCCAGCGCGGTGAAGTACTCGTCCCGCAGGGCCTCGCTGATCTCGATGTCGATGTCGTCGAGGCCGTCGGACAGTGCCTTGATCGCCTGGTAAGTGGCGGTGTGGCCATCGATGTCGGGCCGGGCGCCGTCAGCGAGCGACTGCATGAACTCGGCGCCCGCGGTGCGCAAGATGCGGGCCTCGGCCGGGTCGTACTCCACGACGTACTCGCGGTACTCGGACCCTGCGATGAGCACGGCAAGGTGGCAGCGGCGGCGACCGAGTACGTCGAGGTACTGCATGGCCTGCGCCCGGTAGTGCACGGGGAACTCGTCGGTGCCCGGCTCGCCCCAGCCGTCCGCGGTCCGGGCCGTCTTGGCCTCGAAGATGTCCGGGCCCCAGATGCGGTCCGGGTTGGCGATCTGCCACCGGCGGGCGGCCGCGGCGTACGTCGGGGCGACGGTCACCGGGTGCTCGGGGTGCAGCTCGGCGAACCTGCGGCAGATGCCGGGCTCGTGGACCTTTCCCCAGTACATTTCCTCGGACTCGGCGACCGGCTCGATGAGCCCCTGCTTGCGGTGCCACAGGGAGAACCGGGATTCGTACGGGCTGATGCCGAGGACCGCAGCGATCTCGCTACCGCCGATCCCGGACCTGCGGGCCGCGTGCCACTCCTCCGAGCCGGGCTCGAAATGGCCGACCACCACCGGGCCGGCGGCCGGGGATCGCTCCCCGGCCAGCGCGGTGTTCGTCACCAGCACCTCCCGATTTCGCGGAGGCCGCCGGTGTGCTCGCGGACTTCCTGTACGGGCTCTCCGTCGTGGAAGGGGTTGCTGTCGAGGCGCGCGATCAGCTCGCCGTCTGCGGGGTCGGTGCAATGGCTGATCCAGGCATTGCCCTTGCCGTCGAGGTAGATGCGGCGGCGCTTGTCGTCGGGGTTGTCGGGCCGGTTGCCGTCGGCGGCTTGCTCGACTGCTGCGACCCACTCGGGGACGGGCAGGGGGTTCTCCCACCGACCCGCGGCGCGCTTGACCTCTTCACACAGGTGGTACACGGCGTCGAGGCAGCGGTTCACGTGCTGCGCTTCCTCGTCGCGGGTGGGCTCCTTGCCCACGTACTTCTCCAGCTCGGCTTCTGCGTCGAGCAGGCGACGCACGACCAGCGCCATCCGCTCGCCCATCCAGCCGACGAGGTTTCCGCAGAAGATGCCCTCGCCGGTGCCGTGGTCGTGCGTCCGGCAGTCCTTGACCGTGTGCCCCAGCCGCAGCAGGAAGTCGGCGGTGGCGGGTCGGGCGGCGTCACCAATCAGCTCGGCGAGCGCCGCGCGGTGCTCGGGAGACAGGGGCTCGTAGGCGCTCATGCCGCCACCGCCTTGGGGGCAGCGAGGGGCAGCAGGCCATACCGGCGCATCCGGTCGTAGCGGGCGATGCCCCACGCGATCGCGTGGCAGGCCCACAGGAACGAGCGGTCGTGGTCGTGGAAATCCCACTCCCACACGTCGTCGAACTCGAAGCCCTTGAAGCTGAATCCCTCCAGCAGTTCCCGCGCCTCGGCCTCGTGAGTCAGGTCCCGGTCGAGGATCTCGGTCCGGACCGCCTTGCCCAAGCCGGCCGGAACGCCACCCCACCGTGCGGCGTCCACGAAGTGCTCGACCACCAACTGCCGGAACAGATCCTCGGAGTAGACCTGCACCGACCGGCGCCCGCCCTCCGTCTTCTCCGCCCAGTAGTGCGCGTTGATGCCCCACCGGCGGTCGGCGCGGAAGAACTCGAACATGTCCCGGGTCCGGCTGAACATGTAGCCGTCGATGTCCCCGCGGATCGCGAGGGAGCCGGGCCAGGTGACGATGTCGAACCAGTACTCGCTGTAGCCGCTCGGGTTGCTGCTGAACCGCAGGTGCCGGTAGAGGCCGTCCTCGTGGAGCACAGTCATCTGGTGCCGGGCGCTGTCCCTGCGGAACCGCTCAGCAATGGACTGTTCACGCTCGTCGGCAGTGGCCCACGCGACCGGCTTTCCCGGGGCCGGGCGACGGCGAAGGGCCTGCGGCGTGCCGAGCAGCGTGGCGCCTTCAGCGGCTGTCAGCAGCGTTTCGGTTCCGGTCATCGGGCATCGTCCTTGCGGGTGTAGTAGCGGCGGTTCGGGGCGTCGTGGCGGGTGAGGACGCCGTCCCGAGTGAGATGTTCGAGGTCGTCGCGCCAGGTCTTGCGGTGTGGCACGGACAGGCCAGCAGAGCGGTACGTGCGGTCCACGCGCTTCGTGGTCCACTCACCGCCCTCGGCCCGGACGGCGTCCGCGAGGACGAGGCGGCGGGAAACGTCGGTGAGGCTCATGAGTCCCCCTCGTTGAGGTCGAGGGCGTCGAGGAGCTGGGCGAGGTCGTCGGCGTCGGTGGCGCGGCTGGCCACGTACCGGCGCCCGGTCCCGCTTCTCAGCGGGGGTCTTGGGCAGGGGCCTGGTGGCGGCCGCGTTGTTGCCCGCGGGGAGGTGGCCAACTACCCCAGTGCGGCGGGTCATGCGGCACCTCGGATCTGCCGGGCGACGCTGGCCGCGATGTGCAGTTCCGCAGCCAGATCGACCGCATCCTGCCGAGACATCTCAGCGGTCACCGGCTCCATGTGGTCTGCTGCCATGTGCGCGGTCAGCTCCTCGCGGGCAGCGTCGGCCTGCGCCGCGGCGAGCGTGGCCCCCGTGTCGTCGCCGTCCGCCTGCGCCTTCTCCCGGAACCGCAGCGCGCAACCGAGCGCCAGCAGAAGGTCATCGACCAAGTCCGGGTTGGACACGTGCAGGTCGGCGAGCCGGTCGAGGATGCCCTCGGCATCGCGGGTGACATCCACCTCGACGAGCCCCCGCCGGTTACGGCTGGCCTTGATGTGCCTCATCACGCACCCGCCGTCTGGGTCGGCGCGAGGATGCCGCGCAGCTTGTCGACAGCCGGCCGGGCGAGAGCACTGGTGGCCTGCGGCGTCAGCGCGTACGGCACCGGGCCAGCGCAGGTGCAGGCCGGGGATGCGGGCCACCGGCACGGCTCGGGGTGCGGCTCCGCGTCGGCGTCGTCCTCGTCGTGGGTCAGCACCCACCGTTCGGCCGCGCGGTCCCACTCGATGTGCTCGGTGCCGCACGGGTTCGAGATGTGGCCGTCCGGCTCGACGTGCACCGGGATCCCAGCAGTGGCCAGAGCGTTGAGGCCGTCCACCGCACGCTGCCACGGGGACACATCGGCGCCCGGCGCCTGCCCCTCGGAGATGTCACAGGTGCTCACGAGATAGGCGGCGCCGGTCTCACCTACGCTCTTGAGCCATGCGGCCACGTCCTCGATCACGGCCATGCGCCCAGTGGTGGCCTGCTGCTCTAGCTCGGCGGCGGTCTCCGGCGACTGGAGCATCCCCGCCGCGTCGAGGTCCGCGGCGATGCCAGCTGCCGTGTGCTTCCTCTTCATCGAGCGGCAGATCAGATCCGCCGCCGCGCTGATCGCCCGGACGTTCATGCCGACACCTCGGCATCCGCCGGGTCGTCGCCCAGCGTCCAGGCTTCGACCGGGACACCAGCCACCATCGCGTTCAGCGAGGTGTACGGCGCCGGGTTGTCGTCGCTGTGCGGCCGGGTCGTCGTCTCCACATCCAGCTCACGGGCCAGCGCGGCCACGCCCGCCTCGTCGTTGTGGAAGTACAAGCGGACCGAAACCTGATCCGGCGCCCAGGGACCGCAGTTGGTGGTCACCCAGCTCGGGAGCTGCGGGCAGATGCGGATGATGCGCTCGGCCACCGCCAGGGCAGCCATGTGCCCGCGACGCTGAGCGTCAGCCACAGCAGCGGGACCGGTAGAGTCGTTGCTCACGGGGAGCCTCGCTTTCGAGAGTGGTGAGGCGAGCCGTTCAGGGGTCGCGCCGGGTGTCGCCGGTCGCGGCCCCGACTCGCGTCAGGGGGGTCAGGCAGCTACGGGCTTGCGGCCGGAGGGGTAGCGGGACTTGATGCCGCCGGCGTGGAGGGCCTTGCGCTCCTCGCGGCTGACCAGAATTCGCCGTCCCGGGCCGCCGCCCCGCCGGATGGTGCGGAGCTTGCGGCGAACGGTGTTGACGCTGCACCGCATGACGTAGGCCGTCTCCTGGACCGTCAGATACGGAGCGTCGGGGTCCTCGGGCTTCTGCGGCGTGTGGTAGATCGTCTTGTCGATCACGTCACTGCTCCTGTGTGTGGTCCTCGGGTGGGGCCGGGGTCCTCAGCCGTTTGTCGCCGGCCCGCAGGCCGAGCGCCTTGCGGAGTGCGGCGTAACGCTCCGGTCCCATGCGGTCGCGGTAGCCCGTTTCGAGGTGCCGGAGGTAGCAGTCACTGATGCCTGCGCGTCTGGCCGTCTCAGCCGTACCGAGCTCTGCGTCCAAGCGGGTTTGGCGTATCGCCGCCCCGTTCACCTGGATGGTGGGTTGGGGTCTGTGCATGAGTAGAAGTTAACCCTAGTTGACCCGTTGCGCAAGCCCTAGTTGACCTAACATGGTTCAACGTTCATCGACATCAGAGGCAACATGGGTCAACAAGGAACTACTCAGTAACTAATTTCGGCCCACTTGACCCCCGTGCTGGCCGGTCCTGGCGGGTCCTGGGATGATGCGAGTCATGGCCACCCCCAAGGACCAAGACCTCAAGCGCCTAGCGCAGTACGTGACGAAACGAAGGCATGAATTCGGCATGGGCCGCGATGCCATCGCACGCACCGTTGGCCTCGCTAAGGGCACCTGGACTCGCCTCGAACAGGGCTCGCCGATCCGCGATGTGAACTACGCGAAAGTCGACAAGGCCCTGTCCTGGGCGGTCGGCAGCTGCGTATCCGTGGCCGAGGGGCATGAGCCGGTCGTGCTGCAAGAGGGGGAGCTGGCGCCCGGCGTGGTCGCCGCCACCGTGCCCGTCGAGGACATGGGGGATGCCGTACGACAGTCGGTCGAGTCCGCATCGATCGCCGTCACGAACAACTTGACGGCCCAAGAAATCCGAGACCTGAGCGCAAAGGTCGTCGAGACTCTGCGGGAACGAGGCCTGATCCCCTAAAAGATCAAGCCTTATCCGTACAACCTTCGCGGGTTATCAACACGCAACGTACACAAGCGGAATCACCCTGGTACGAACCGGCCACAGAACCGGTTGAATATGCGACAGTGGGTGAACGCCTTGGGGGGTTCCCGACGACGATCCAGGGGAGCCATGGTGCAGCACGGTCAGCTCGTCATAGCCGATCTCGGCGAGAACTTCACCGGGTCGATCAACAAAAGGGCGGGGAGGGCGTATTGCGTGGCGTCGCCCAAGGTCCAAGTCAACGGCATGGCACGCCGAGCCCTGCATGAACTGGCCAGGCGCGAGGGGATGGACTGCGATACCTGCCGCGGATGCTTCTTCGGCACGGCAAACTGAACGCAGTCAGCGCGAAGGCCGGCGGATACTTCCGCCGGCCTCGCTGCCTTGAGAGGGGAGAAACCATGGCCCGGCCAGACGAACACATCCACATCGAGTGGCGGGGCGGCACGTGCCGCGTGAAGTGGTGGTCAGGCGAATTCCTGCCCAACGGCCGGAAGAGGTACGAGTCCAAGGGCGGTTTCCTCGACGAGGAATCGGCGATGGACTACGGGCGCGATCAGCTGTACGAGATCCGGCACGGCACCCACGTCAGCAACCGCGACGGCGCCACGCTCATGACCGAGTGGCTGGACGACTGGCTCACCGGCATGGACCACGGCCACCTCACCGAACGCCAATACCGCTCGGTCGTCGAAAACCACATCCGGCCGTACTTCGCCCGGAAGACTGTGGCTGACGTCGACGTGCTCGCGTACCGGGCATTCCGGAAGCACGTGAACAGCGTCCTCGGCGCGGGCAGCGCAGGAAACGTGATGATGGTCTTGGGCATGGTTCTCGATGACGCCGTGCCTCGCCTCATCAAGACGTCCCCTGTCGAACGCACCCGGCGGCGCGGGAAGTTCACGAAGAAGAAGCGCGAGCGGAAAAAGGACATGGCACCGGCCGTCGTCGAGCAGCTGGCGCACAACGCCGAGATCTTCTTCGGGTTCCCCGGCTACGTCTTCATGTGGACCATGGCGATGACGGGTATGCGGCCGGCCGAGCTGTACGGGCTCACACGTGAGTACTGCTACCCGACCTGGCCCGGCACCGACCCGCGGACCGATCCGGACGAGGAGGAACGGTACGCGGAGGACATGGAGCGGTACGGCAAGGGCGACGGCCTGATGCCAGCGATTCGTGTAGAGCGCCAAGTTCAGTATTCAGGGGGCACGTTGCAGTTCTTCCCCCCGAAGTACGACTCGTACCGCCCTCTTGTGGTGCCGGTCTTCCTCGCCGAGATGCTGGACAAGCTGCAAGCAAGCCACACCAGTAAGTGGGTGTTCCCCGCGATCCAGGGCGGGAGCCTCGGCGCGGTGAACTTCGACTACAAATACTGGCGGCCGATCGCCGACGGCTGCGAGGAACGGAAGGGGCCCCGCGTGCGCAAGCCTCGGCCTGCGATCCCGGCCGTACCAACGTTCCAGGGGAAACGCCTGTACCTGCTGCGGCACGGGCACAAGGCGTGGCTGGACGAGGACGGGCACAGCAAGTTCGCGACCGAGTCCCGCATGGGCCATGAGGTACCGGGCGTCGAGGGCGTTTACTCCAGCGTGACGGTGCCGATGGAGCGTGCCATCATGGAGTCGATGCAGGCGCGTTGGGAGACGCTGCAACAGCAGATCCGGGAAGCCAATTCCTAGATCATCTCCCACTTGTTTCCCACTTGGGGGTTTCCCAGTGAGGAACCCGCAGGTCAGGCCACTTTCGGGCCCCAATGGTTCGACTCCCAGATGAAGTTGAGCGCGGTGACGGCGAGCGCGATGGGCCTGAGGGCGGGCCAGGTGACGGTACGGAAGCGGCGCCAGGCGCCCGCGCCGTCCATGGCGGCGGCCTCGTGCAATTCGCGTGGCACGTTCTGGAGGCCGGCCAGGAGGGTGACGGTGGTCTGCGGCATCCCGGCCCACACGCCGACGACGATGACCGCGGGCAGTGCCGTGGCCAGCCCGCTCAGCCAGTCCCGGCCGTCCCCGGCTCCGGAGAGGCCGAGGCCGCGCAGCGTCTCGTTCAGGATGCCGGCGTCCGGGTGGTAGACCAGCCGCCACATGATGCCGACGACGACCTCCGGCATCGCCCACGGAATGATCGCCAGCGCGCGGGCCAGCCAGCGCAGCCGCAGATTGAGGTTGAGCAGCAGGGCAAGACCGAGGGCGAGGACGAACTGCGGGACGGTGACCCCGAAGGCCCACACCAGTCCGATCCGGAAGGAGTCCCAGAACAGGGAGTCCTGGAACAGATCGGAGAAGTTCAGCAGCCCCACGAAACGGGTGGCCTGGGTCCGGCCCGACTGGGCGTCGGTGAAGGCCAGTCCGATGCCGTAGAGCAGCGGCCCCGCGCTCAGTACCAGGATCGGGATCAGTGCGGGCAGCACCAGGAACCAGACGCCGTGGTCACGCCGGCGCCGGTCGGTGCGGTCCGCGGCCGATGCGGTGGACCGCCGTGGCGCGGTCGCCAGGGTCACAGCAGGGACTCCTCAGGACACGCCCCAGGGCCTGTCCTTTGGATCAGGCCGGGCTCGGCCTGATCCCAACGACAGGCCCAAGCCGTTGGCACGTCTGCCATCGCTCCCCCTCTGCCCCGTCGGCCGCTTCCGGCCGCCGTCATCGTCGTGACGGCGGCCACCTCAGTCAAGGTCCCGGCCGGATTCCTTGAAGGATCTCCCCACCCGGGAGGTCTCCCGGAGCTGCCCGGCGGACCTGCGACACTGGTCGCGTTCACGCACCTCAGGAGGCATCCCGATGACCGAACCGAGCCCTGCCGCCTTCACGGAGGCGCGCGCCCGGGATGTACTGGCCGCGGCCGGACGCCCCGATGCGGCAGCCGATGCCGCGCTGCTCTCGCTCGGCGAAAACGCCGTCTTCGCCCTCGGCGACCACGGGCCGGTCGTACGGGTGGGCCGCAGCGCCGAACTCCTGGAGCGGGCCGAGCGGGAACTCGGTGTGGCGCAGTGGCTGGCGGCCGAGGGCGTGCCGGCCGTACGGGCCGCGGAGCCCGTGGCCACCTTGGTCGACGGGCATCCCGTGACGTACTGGCAGCGGCTGCCGGAGGCCGTCCGCCCCGCCGGTCCTGACGATCTCGCCGCCCTGCTGAAGCTGGTCCACGCCCTGCCGGAGCCGCCGTTCACGCTGCCCCGGCGCGAACTGCTCGGCGGCGTCGAGCGCTGGCTGCGGCTGGCCGGCGACGCCGTGTCGGCGCCGGACGCGGAGTATCTGCGCGGGCGGCGGGATGCGTTCACGGCGGCCGCCACCGCCCTGGAGCCGCAACTGCCCCGCGGCCCCATCCACGGCGATGCGCTGACCCGCAACGTTCATATCGGCCCCGACGGACCGGTGCTGGTCGACCTGGAAACCTTCTCCTCCGATCTGCGGGAACACGACCTGGTCGTGATGGCACTGAGCCGGGACCGCTACGGCCTGTCCCCGGACGCGTACGACACCTTTGTGTCCGTCTACGGCTGGGACGTACGGGACTGGGAGGGCTGCGCCGTGCTGCGCGGGTCCCGGGAGACGGCGAGCTGCGCCTGGGTCTCCCAGCACGCGCCCGGAAACCCGGCGGCGCTCAAGGAGTTCCGGCGCCGGATCGCCTCACTGCGCGACAAGGACGCCACAGTGCGGTGGTACCCCTTCTGAGCCGGTCTCGGTCGTGACAGCGCCGTAGCGCCCCGTTCCCGTCCCCACCCCGTCCCCGCTTCCGTTCCCGCTCAGCCCCTGGCCTGGTACGGGATCAGGGGCCAGGCCGGCTCGATTATCGCCTGGGGGTCGCCGGAGCGCCGCAAATACGCCTGGAACGCGGCGGCTTGTTCGGCGGCCGCCTGCTCCTGGAGGGCGTGCAGCGCACGGGGCGAGGGGATGGCGACAGCCGGGAACTTCTCCCCGATGCGCCGGGCGACCCCGGCCGCGGCCGCCGCGTCGGCGCCCGCTTCGTGTGCGCCGTCCAGCCGGACGCCGTAGTGCCCGCAGAGCGCCTGGAGCGCGCGCTTCCCCTTGCGGTAGCGGTCCACATGCTTGTCCAGGACGAGGGGGTCGATGACCGGTGCGGGTTCGTGTCCGAGGCGCTCGGTCAGCGTGCGCAGGCCGTGGCGCCGGCACTCGCGGTCCAGGAGGGAGAGGTCATAGCGGGCGTTCATCACCACCAGCGGGATGTCCGCGCGCAGGGCCTCGGCCAGCGCCTCGGCGATTTCCTCTATGGCGGTCACCGGCGAGCGGCCGTGCTCTTGGACATATGCGGTCGAAATGCCGTGAATGGCCGCAGCTTCATCGGGAATCGGCACGCCGGGGTCGAGCAGCCAGGTCAGCTTCTCGACCGCGCGGCCGTCCCCCTCCATCCGGATCAGCGCGGCCGTGACGATGCGGTCCTGCTCGACGTCCGTGCCCGTGGTCTCCAGATCGAAGCTGACCAACAGCTCCTGATGCCAGCTCATGCCGATACCTCGCTTCGCTCGGCCTCGCACTCGCTCGGCGCGCACCTTTTATCGATTCGCTCGTGACCCTCGCTCATGCCGATACCTCGCTTCGCTCGGCCTCGCACTCGCTCGGCGCGCACCTTTTATCGATCCGCTCGCTGCCCTCGCTCATGCGGCCTCCTTCGGTGGTACTTCCCCCGTTGCTCGCCCACTCTCCCACGCACCACTGACAATCGACCGGCCACCTGTCGCGGCACAGGAGCCGTGGTCCCCGGCCGCCCCTAGGCTGACCGCCATGGACCTACGGCTGGCAGGACATGGCGCGCTGGTGACGGGCAGCAGTTCGGGGATCGGCGCGACGATCGCCGAGACGCTGGCGGACGAGGGCTGCGAGATCCTCGTCCACGGGCGTAACGCGGGGGCCGCGGCGGCCGTCGCCGAGCAGGTCGCGGCGCGCGGTGTACGGGCCGAAGTGGTGCTCGGCGATCTGACGGAGCCGGGCGTCGCCGAGCAGGTCGCTCTCACCGCACGCGATTTCGGGGCCCGCATCCTCGTCAACAACGCCGGTCCGTTCGCCGAGCAGGACTGGGAGAGCTCCGGGCCGGCCGACTGGCGGGCCGCCTTCGAGGGCAATGTGCTGCCGACGGTGCGGGTCAGCCAGACGCTGCTGCCGTCGCTGCGCGCGCACGGCTGGGGCCGGGTGATCACCATCGGCAGCCGGGCCGTGCGGACGCCGCTCCCCCATATGGCGGCGTACTCCGCGGCCAAGGCCGCCGTGGTGAACATGACCACCAGCCTGGCCGGGCACCTCGCCGGGACCGGGG
Organism: Streptomyces sp. NRRL S-1813; assembly: GCF_000719605.1. Classification (NCBI taxonomy): domain Bacteria; kingdom Bacillati; phylum Actinomycetota; class Actinomycetes; order Kitasatosporales; family Streptomycetaceae; genus Streptomyces; species Streptomyces sp. NRRL S-1813. The sequence continues at coordinate 33,456 of NZ_JOHB01000038.1, read as the reverse complement.
TCACCGCGAACTGTGTGAGTCCGGGGGTGATCGTCACCCCGTCCATGTACCGGATGTTCGAGGAACGGGCGGCGGCGGGCGAGGACAACGGGGCCGGTCCGGAGGGCGGACCCGACGAGGCGGGCATCGTCGCGGAGTACGCGCCGAACCCGAGCGGACGGCTGGGGCGCCCGGAGGACATCGCCGCCGCGGTCGCCTACCTTGCGAGCCCGCGCGCCGATTACGTCAACGGGATCGAGCTGCGGGTCGACGGCGGGATCACGGGGACGTCGTAGGAATCGGGCAATGGAGTGGGCGAAGTGGCCCGGTGCGAGCCGCAGCCGCACCAGGCTCGCCTTCCGAAGGCGCCGGCAGCAGCCCGACGACGGGCGGCGGCGGCCCCGTCAGGAGACCGGCCGCGAATCCGCCCACATGCTCTCGAATTCCTCGCGGTAGGTCTCGAAGAGGCCGTGGTCGCCGGCGTCCCGGCCGTCCTGGCGGACGACCTCGCGGCCGCCGCCGCGGAGGACGAGGACGGGGGACTCCATACCGCGGCTCTTGCGGAGGTAGGGCTGGACGACGGCCACGCCGTCGGGGCCGTCGCCGTCGACGAGGTAGGCGGTGAAGCGCGGGGTCTCGTCGAAGACCTGGATCTCGAAGGCACCGGGGTCGCGCAGCCGGGCGCGCACCCGTCGCATGTGGAGGATGTTCATTTCGATGGAGCGGCTCATCTCGCCCTTTTTCAGGCCGATTTCGCGCTCCCGGCGGCGGACCGCGCTGCTGGCCGGGTTGAGGAAGAGCAGGCGGACGCGGCAGCCCGATTCAGCGAGCCGGACCAGGCGGCGGCCCGAGTAGTTCTGGACCAGGAGGTTCAGCCCTATTCCGACGGCGTCGAGCCGGCGGGCGTTGCCGAAGAGGTCCTCGGCGGGGAGCTGGCGCTGAAGCCGCACCCGGTCGGAGTGCACACCGACGACGTCGGCGTAGCGGTCGCCGACGAGGTCCTCCACCGCGTCGATGGGCAGCCGTCCGGAGATACGGGTGCCGACGCCGGAGCCGAGGATGTCCAGGAGACGGGCGGAGGCACGCTCGGCCTGGGCGAGCACCGTCTCGGACAGGGCGCGGTTGCGGGAGACGATGTTGCGGGCGACCTCGAGTTCGTCGAGGGCCAGCTCGACCTCGCGGCGGTCGTCGAAGTACGGCTCGAAGCAGGGCCAGTGCTGGACCATCAGTTCGCGGAGTTGCGGCAGCGTCAGGAAGCTGACGATGTTGTCGTCGGCGGGGTCGAGGAGGTAGCCCTTGCGGCGGCTGACCTCGCGGACGGCCACCGCGCGCTGGACCCACTCCTGTCCGGCGGGACCGGCCGCGGCGATGACCCATTCGTCGCCGTGCACCGGCTCGTAGATGGGCCGCAGGACGGCCGCGACGACGGCCCGCAGCCGCTGCTCGACGAGATTCAGCCAGATGTAGGCGCGGCCGGCCCGCCGGGCCCGCGTGCGCACCTCGCTCCAGGCGTCGGCGCCCCAGTCCAGCTCCGCCCCGATCTCCAGCGGGCGTGCCAGGGACACCGCGCCGGGCGGTGCGTCGACGGAGCCGCCCTCATGACCCTCTTGACTCTCGTCACCAGGGGGCAACTCCAGCCCGCCGCTCACCTGCCACCGCCTTCCCGAACCCCCGTGCCAACGATCAAGGCAGACTACTGCGGTGCGGGAGACGGTGCAGCAGGATGGATCGAGTCGGTTGCCAACTCCCCTTACCTATAGTGCCCGTTGTGCCCGGACAGCGCGGGTGGAGTGAGCGGATTCATAGCCGTGACATCGCGTGGGACCAGCTGGAAGCCCTGCCAGTGCACGGGCATCGGCTCCTGGTCCTCGTCCCTGGCGATGTGATGGAACCCGATGTTGACCCACGCGATGGGGTGTTTCAGCGGCTGGCCGTTGACCCAGGTGTCGACGCTCTTGCCGGCACGGGCCCCGCAGTTGGCCAGGTTGTTGCTGGCGAACTGCTCGCATTTATTGTACTCGGTGAAGTAGATGTCGTGTGTGGTGTAACTGCGCCCGGTGTACTTGCTGGTGGGGCCCGGGACGATCTCGTACGAGCGCGGGTGGCCGTCCTTGTTCTTGCCGGTGGCGCTCACCACCCGCCACCAGCGCAGCGCGCCGGAGTCCCCGGCCAGCTCCTTGGTGACGGGCGTACGGGTGGTGCGGATGGTGGGGGTTTGGCCGCCGGGGCGGATGGTGGTGGCGGAGTCGAACTGCTCGACCTTGTTGGCGGCGCTGCCGTCCAGGCCGAAGTTGAGCCGCCAGAAGACGTTGTGGCTGTGGCTGGTGGCGTAGTCCTTGGCGCCCTTGCCGATCGGCGCGCCGCGGCCGTCACCGGCGTCGTAGTCGCCGGGTGACACGGTGCCGGTGGCGCCGACCTGAAGGGTCATGGTGCCGTCGCCGGAGAACCGCCACTCGCTGATGTACTCGTACCAGCCGACCTTGTTGACGGTGTAGAGCAGCAGGTCCTTGCCCTGGAGCTGGTAGGTCTTGGCGTGTTCGCCCGGGTAGGGGCCCATCCGGTAGGCATGGCCGCGGGCGCGGGTGGTGGCGCACAGGCCGCTGACGTCGGGGTGCGCGGCGTCATAGGCGCCGGGCACCCTGACGGTCTTGATGGTGCCGCCGGGGCATTCGGCGGGGTCGAGCTTCATCAGGCCCTGGGCGAAGCCCTGGCCGGTGAGGTCGTCGTATTCGTTCCCTCCGTCGTCGTAGGGAACGTGGATCTGGGCGAGTTTGGCGGTGGTGAGCACCTTGACCGGGGTGCGTTCGCCCTTGGGCTGGTAGGAGACGTCGTCCAGGACGAGCCCGGCGTTGCCTTCGTAATGCCAGCACATGCGCCAGACCGTGCCGCCGTCGAGCGTCTGGGTGATGCGATAGGCGGCACTGCAACGGGGAGCGGGTGCGGGTGCGGCGGGGGCTTCGGGGGCGGCCTGGGCGGACGGGCCGGTCAGCAGGGCGGTGGCGGCGAGCAGCAGGGGGGCCGCGGTGCGGACCGCGGCGCGGCGGCGCGGGCGGCGGGTACCGGCGGGGCGTCTTTCGGGCATGGCAAGGGCTCCCGGGGAAGGAGTGGTGGGGGTCGGCGGTGCGGGGCGCGTCAGCCGAGGCGCGCGACGGTGCGGGCGCTGAGGTCGATCACGAAGCGGCGGGTGTCGATCCACCGGCCGTTCTTCACCTTGGTGAAGAGCCGGATACAGCGGTGCTCCCCGCAGTCGCCCAGCGCGCCCGGCGCCTCGCCCTCCGCGCGGCCGCGGTAGACGAAGCCGGTGACGGAGAGCGGGTCCGGGCCGGTGAGGTCGCGCCCGGTGGCGTCGCGGTAGTCCTGGCGCAGCCCGGATCCCAGCGGGGCGGCGATCAGCAGCCTGGCCGCCTCGACGGCCTCGGCGTGGCTGGGCGGCGGCTGGACGCCGTGCTGGGTGTCCGTCGACTCCACCTTCGAGGTCGTGAGGTTGACGGTCCTGGTGAGGTAGCTGTCGCTCTTGTAGTCGTAGAAGGAGACCAGCGCGCGGCGCGGCGGGTCGGCGAGCCCGGCCTCCGAGGGGGCGAGTTCGGCCAGGTCGGTGGTGAGGCGTTCGGGGCCGGGGCGTCCGGTGACGTCCACCGCTGCGCCGCGCGGCGTCCGCGGCAGCGCCAGGTCCTGGGCGCGCCGCAGCTCGTCGTCGGTGAGCGGGTCCCTGCCCTGGCCGCGCTCGCCCTGGGGGCGGGCCCCTTCGACGACGCCGGGCGGTGGTGGTGGTCCCTGGTCGCGTCCCGGTGCCGGCGCGCCGACCGCACCGGGGCGGTTCCGGCCGGCCGTTCCGTCGGCGGCGCCGGCGTCGGACGGCAAGGTGATCGCGGCCATGACTGCGGTGCCCGTCAGCGCGATGGCGGCCCCCGCGACGACCTTGCCGAGGTGGCGGTGCATCAGATGGTGCACGGTTCCCCCCTGCTGTCACGTCCCGTGACATGCATGTCGGTCCCCCGTCCGTCCTCCAGTAGGACGACCAGTAGGACGATCCGACATCGGGACAGGTTGCTCCACCATTGAGCGGAGATCTCGCGAAAAGCCCTCTGTGTACGAGAAGTTGCGAAAAGTTGGGGAAGGATTTCGATTCGTTCCGCGGATGTGTGTCGTGGAGTCGCCGCAGCGCCCGAGAAGAAAGTGGAAGAGTCTACCCATGCAGGTCTGGCCGGGACAGATGTATCCGCTGGGTGCCACCTATGACGGGGCGGGCACCAACTTCGCGGTGTTCTCCGAAGCCGCGAAGCGCATCGAACTGTGTCTGCTGCACGACGACGGTTCGGAGACCGCCGTCGAGCTGCGCGAGAGCGACGCCAATGTGCGGCACGCCTATCTTCCGGGGGTGATGCCGGGGCAGCGTTACGGCTTCCGGGCGCACGGTCCGTACGAACCGGAACGGGGGCAGCGCTGCAACTCGGCAAAGCTGCTGCTCGATCCGTACGCACGGGCCATGAGCGGCCGGATCGACTGGGACGAGGCCGTCTACGGCTACCACTTCGGACGCCCCGAGGTGCGCAACGACCTGGACTCGGCGCCGCACACCATGGCGTCGGTCGTGGTCAATCCGTACTTCGACTGGGGTGACGACCGTCCGCCGCGCACCGCGTACCACGAGACGGTGCTCTACGAGGCCCATGTGAAGGGCCTGACGATGCGCCACCCGGAGCTTCCCCAGGAGCTGCGCGGCACCTATGCGGCGCTGGCGCATCCGGCGATCATCGACCATCTGACCAAGCTCGGGGTGACCGCGCTGGAGCTGATGCCGGTGCATCAGTTCGTCCAGGACCACCGGCTGGTGGACGCCGGGCTGACGAACTACTGGGGCTACAACACCATCGGGTTCTTCGCCCCGCACAACGCCTATGCGTCCTGGGGCGACCGCGGGCAGCAGGTGCTGGAGTTCAAGACGGCGGTGCGGGCGCTGCACCAGGCCGGTATCGAGGTGATCCTCGATGTCGTCTACAACCACACCGCAGAGGGCAGCCATCTGGGCCCGACGCTGTCGTTCCGGGGGCTGGACAACGCCTCGTACTACCGGCTGTCGGACGACAAGCAGTACTACATGGACACCACGGGCACCGGGAATTCGCTGCTGATGCGCAGCCCGCATGTGCTCCAGCTGGTGATGGACTCGCTGCGCTACTGGGTGCAGGAGATGCGGGTGGACGGATTCCGCTTCGATCTGGCGGCGACGCTGGCCCGGCAGTTCCATGAGGTGGACCGGCTGTCGTCGTTCTTCGATCTGGTGCACCAGGATCCGGTCGTCAGCCAGGTGAAGCTGATCGCCGAGCCGTGGGACCTCGGTGAGGGCGGCTACCAGGTGGGAAACTTCCCGCCGCTGTGGACCGAGTGGAACGGGAAGTACCGGGACACCGTGCGGGACCTGTGGCGGGGTGAGCCGCGCACCCTGGCGGAGTTCGGGTCCCGGCTGACGGGTTCCTCGGACCTCTACCAGGAGGACGGCCGTCGGCCGCTGGCCTCGGTGAACTTCGTGACCTGCCATGACGGCTTCACGATGCACGATCTGGTCGCGTACAACGAGAAGCACAACGAGGCCAACGGCGAGGACAACCGGGACGGTGAGCGCTTCAACCGGTCCTGGAACTGCGGCGCCGAGGGACCGACCGACGATTCCGGGGTGCGACGGCTGCGGGCGCGGCAGATGCGCAACTTCCTCGCCACGCTGATGCTGTCGCAGGGCGTGCCGATGCTCAGCCACGGGGACGAGTTCGGGCGCAGCCAGGACGGCAACAACAACGCGTACTGCCAGGACAACGAGCTGTCGTGGGTGCGCTGGCCGGAGCGGGCTCCGGTCGGGGGCGCCGACGACCCCTATGAGTCCGACGAAGCGGAGGGGGCGCAGGAGGCGGACGAGGAGGCGGAGGTAGCGGCGGAGGGGGACGAGGAGCAGCTGGCGCTGCTGGCGTTCGTCCGGCAGATGGTGTGGCTGCGGCGCGACCATCCGGTGTTCCGGCGCCGGCGGTTCTTCCAGGGGCACCCGATCGAGGGCGCCCACGACGAGCTGTCCGACATCGTGTGGTTCACGGCGGACGGCGAGGAGATGGGGCCGCGTGACTGGCAGTCGGTGCACGCCAAGTCGCTGGCGGTGTTCCTCAACGGAAGCTCGATCTCCGAGCCGGGTCCACGGGGCGAGCCGGTCACCGACGACTCGTTCCTGCTGATGTTCAACGCCCACGACCAGGAGAAGGAGTTCAGGGTTCCGGAGCACCTCGGCCGGCAGTGGCAGATCGTGGTGGACACCGACCGGCCGCAGGCGGTGGCGGACGGCGGCGGCGCCAAGGTCAAGGCCGGTGACCGGCTGACGCTCATCGGCCGGAGCCTGCTGGTGTTGCAGCGGCCGGCGTAGGAGCGGCGGCCCGCCGCCGGGCCGGGGCACCGAGGGCGAGAGGGAGGATCAGGACGGCCGCTCCGACGGCGACGGCGAAGGCGGCGGAGGGGCCGTACGCCTCGGCGAGCCGGCCGGCGGCGGCCAGAGCCAGCGCCTGGCCGCCGACCACCGCACTGGTGAGGAACGCCATCGATTCGGCCAGCCGGCCGGCGGGCACCAGCCGTTCAGTGAGGCCGAAGAGCGTGATCAGATGCGGCGCGAAGGCCACCCCGAGCACCACGACGACCGGATAGAGCGCCCCCAGGGACCGTACGAACAGCAGCGGTACGGACAGCACGACCAGCGCGACGGCGGCCGCCCGCCGGCGCGTCGGCAGCGTGATCCGGGCGGGCACCAGCGCCAGCGAGAGTCCGGCGACGGCACTCATCACCCCCATCGCGGCGTAGACGAGCCCGGCCTGGGCGGGCTGGTGGAGACGTTCGGTCAGCGCCGTGATACCGGACTGGCAGGCGCCGAAGATGACGCCCTGGAGCGCCATCGAGGCACGCATGCCGTGCACGGCGCGGGGCGTGCGGGCGCGGGCGGGGCGGACCTCGGTCGTGGATGGGCGCGCCGCGGTCATGGGCGGTGCCCCGGCCGAGGCCCCCCGCGCCCCGGCCGTCGGATGCAGCGCCTCGGCCCTCGGATGCAGCGCCGTAGCCGTCGGGTGCAGCGCGAACGCCGAGCCGCAGACCGCGAGCAGCAGGGCGGCCAGGGCGAGCGCCGCGGCCGGGTGGGCCACCGTGGCGGACAGCCCGACCAGGGCCGGGCCGAGCACGAACGACGTCTCGTCCAGGGTTCCTTCGAAGGACAGCACGGTGTTGATCAGGCGGTCGTCGGCCCCTGCGCGATGAGCGAGCGCCACCAGCCGGGTGCGGGCCAGCGGCCCGATCTGCGGTACGGCGGCACCGGCGAGCAGCCCGATCAGGGCCAGCGGCAGAGTCCCGGCCCGGGCCAGGGCGGCGGCCACCAGCGCGGCCACGGCGAACGCATCGAACCAGCAGGCGGCCAGCACCACCGTCCGCTGCCCGTGCCGGTCGGCGAGCCGGCCGAGCAACGGCCCGCCCACCGTCTGCCCCGCCGCCAGCGCACCGCCGACCAGGCCCGCGGTGGCCAGCGAGCCGCTCGTCCGTGCCACCAGCAGCAGACTGCCGAGCTGGCACATGGCCGTGGGGAGCCTGCCCAGGAAGGAGATGACGGGCAGCACCGGCCCGCTCAGGGCCATCACCCGGCGATAGGTGGCCGTTGCAGCGATCATCGCCAGACGCTATCGGGCACCGGCCCGCGCACCCCAGGCACCGGACGCACGAAGGTCTGCGGCCTCCCGCGCCGCCCCCTTGGAGGAAGCGACGACACCAATGCCGGGCGGGGATGACACAACGGGCCGTCAGCGGGGTACGGGTGTCCCCATGACGCAGCCACCGAGTCCGTCGCCGACCGCCACCTACCGGCTGCAACTCCAGCCGGACTTCCCGTTCGCGGCCGCCGAGCGGGCCGTCCCGCATCTGGCCGCGCTCGGCATCTCCCATCTGCACCTTTCGCCGGTGCTGGAGGCGGTGCCGGGGTCCACCCACGGCTATGACGTGGTCGATCACGCGGCGGTACGGGCCGAGCTGGGCGGCGAGCGGGGGCTGCGGGCGCTGGCGGCGACGGCCCGGTCGCACGGCCTCGGGCTGGTCGTCGACATCGTGCCGAACCATATGGCGGTGCCCGAGCCGGTGTCGCTGAACGGGCCGCTGTGGCAGGTGCTGCGCGACGGCCCGGCGTCCCCGTATGCGCGGTGGTTCGACATCGACTGGGACGCAGGACACGGCGGCCGGCTGCTGCTCCCGGTGCTCGGCGGCCGGCTGGGCGAGGAGGCGCGGCACTTCCGCGTCGAGGGCGGGGTGCTGCGCTATCAGGAGCATGCCTTTCCGCTGCGCCCCGGTACGGAGGGGCTGCCCCTGACCCGCCTCCTGGAGGCCCAGTGGTACCGCCTCGCCTGGTGGCGGCTGGCCCGCAGCGAGCTCAACTACCGCCGCTTCTTCACGATTTCGGAGCTGATCGCGGTCCGTGCCGAGGACCCCGAGGTGTTCGCGGCGACCCATGGCACGGTGCTGCGGCTGGTCCACGAGGGCGTCATCGACGGGCTGCGCATCGACCATCCGGACGGTCTGGTGGACCCTGGCGGCTATCTGGCCCGGCTGCACGGGGAGACCGGCGGCCGCTGGACGGTGGTCGAGAAGATCCTCACCGGCGACGAACAGCTGCCGGAGAGCTGGGCGTGCGCGGGCACCACGGGCTATGACGCCCTCCGGCACATCGACGGTCTCTTCGTCTGCCCGCAGGGCGCCGGCCGGCTGTTCTCCCACTACCGGGACTTCGTCACCCCGCTGGCCGACGAAGGCGGTGACTGGGAGGAGACGGTGCGCCGGGCCGCGTACGAGGTCATCACGCACGATCTGGCCGCGGAGGTCGAGCGCCTGGTGCGGACCGCGGCCCGGATCAGCGCCCGCGTCCCCGAGCCGGGCGACCATGCGCCGTGGGCGCTGCGCCACGCCGTCCGGGAGCTCATGGTGCGGCTGCCGGTCTACCGCCCGTACGCCGCGGACCCCGCGCGGACCGGGCAGGACGCGGCGATGCTGGGCGCGGCGGCGGCAGGGGCGCGTACCGCCTTCCGGGTGCCCGACGAGGCGCGGGCGGTGGATCTGGTCCACGATCTGGCGCTCGGCCGGCTGACGGACGACCCGGGACACGGCGGCACGGACTGCGCCGACTTCGCCGCGCGGTTCGCCCAGACCGCGTCCGCGCTGCACGCCAAATCCGTGGAGGACACCGCCTTCTACCGCTATCCGGTGCTGCTCTCGGCCTGCGAGGTCGGCGGGGCCCCCGGCGAACCGGCGCTCCCCCCGGAGGCGTTCCATGCGTACTGCACCCGCGTGCAGCGGGACCGGCCGGCGTCCGGGACGGTGCTCTCCACGCACGACACCAAGCGCAGCGCCGATGTGCGGGCGCGGATCGCGGTGCTGTCGGAGTGCCCGGACCGCTGGCGGGACGCGCTGGGCGCGATGGCCGACGGGGCGGTGTGCGACGTCGGAACCGGCGGGACGGACGGAGCCGGTCCGGCGGATCCGATGGTGTCGTGGCTGGCCTGGCAGACCGCTTTCGGCCTGGGTGCGCCCGGCGACGGTCCCGCGGCGGAGCGCGTGGCGCCCGCGGTCCTCAAGGCCGTACGGGAGGCCGGGCTGCGCACCTCGTGGACGGAGCCGAACGCGGGCTACGAGGAGGCGGTCGAGGAGTTCGTACGCAACGGGCCGTGCGGTCCCACGGCCGCCCCGCTCGCCGCGCTGGACGCGGAAGTCGCCCCGTTCGTCCGCGCCAATGTGCTGGGCGCGACGCTGCTGCATCTCACCATGCCGGGCGTCCCCGACCTCTACCAGGGCACCGAACTCGCCTACGCCGCGCTGGTCGACCCGGACAACAGGCGGCCGGCGCGCTTCCGTCCGGAGCAACTCGCCGAGCTGGACGCCGGCACCGCGCCACGCGATCTGTCCGCCGAGAAGCTCCGGATTACCGCCACGGCGCTGCGGCTGCGGCGCGAGAACCCGCACTGGTTCGGCGCCACGGCGACGTACGAGCCGGTGTATGCGGAGGGCCCGGCGGCCGAGCACTGTGTGGCGTTCTGCCGCAGCGGGCGGGTGCTGACGGTGGTGACCCGCCTGTCGCTGCGGCTGGTGGAGACCGGCGGGTGGTGGGACACGCTGCTGCGGCTGCCGCCCGGCGGCCCCTGGCACGAGCTGCTGACCGGCCGCGAACTGGCGGGCGGCGCGGTGGTGGGGCTGAGCGAGCTGCTGGCGGTGTCGCCGGTGGCGTTGTTCGTCGGTGAGTGAGCGGGGCACCGGGTAGCGGGCATGAGGGCACGTCAATTAACCGTGCTCCGCTTCGAGTTACCGCCCGCTCGCGTTCCCGCCCGCGCGCAGCAGTTCGGTGAACTCCGCGGCCGCGCCCGTCAGCTCGACCCGTGAGAAGACGGTGATGTCGCGCTGCCAGGGCGGGTCGGTGGGCACCGACGCACAGTCCAGGCCGAGGAGTTCATGGGCCGCGGTCAGCAGCACGCCGACGCCCGCCGAGGCCATCCGGACGGCGGTCGAGCTGTGCTGGGTGCGGACGGCGGTGCGCGGGGTGAAGCCGGCCCGTTCGCACTCCAGGTCCAGCCAGTGCCGTCCGTCGACCACCGGCTCCAGGCTGCACCGGACCCACGGGCGGTCCGCCAGCTCCGCGAGGCGTACCGACTCCCGGGCGGCGAGCGGATCGCCGTGCGGTACGACCAGCACCATCCGCTCCTGTCCCACGACGGTGACCGGACCCGGCCAGTCCTCGGGGCGCGGGCCGAGTGCCATATCGGCGACGCCGCGGGCCATCTGCTCGGACAACTCCCCGGTGGTGGCGTACTCATGGAGCACCAGGCGCACGCCAGGATGCTCGCGGGCCCAGCGTGCACAGATCTCCGGGAGCACCCCGATCGCCTGTGCGTGCACCGTCGCGATATGCAGTTCGCCGCTCTCCGCGCCGCCCGCCGCGAGCGCGGCGCGGCGGGCCTGCCGGGCGCTGCGGACGGCGAGTTCGGCGTGCGGGAAGTAGGCCCGGCCCATCGCGGTCAGCCGCACCCCGCGCGTCATCCGCTCCAGCAGCGGGCCGCCGACCTCTCGCTCCAGCGCCTTGATCTGGTGCGAGAGCGCGGACTGGGTGACGTGCAGCTCGTCGGCGGCGCGGGTGAACGACTCCTGCTCGACGACCGCCACCAGGTACTCCATCTGCCGCAGGCTCATACCCGCCCCTCCCCGGTGACCTCGGCCCGCCTCATGAAGCGCACCCCATGCAGCGCCCCCCTGAGGTGCGGCCCTGAAGTGCGCCCATGAAGACTCTGCATCCACTCCAGTGAAACATTGCCTTGGACTCATCGCCGCAGGTGGGCGGAGTCTGCTCCCATGAGTCAGACAGAGACGAACACGACGGATGTCCTCGTCATCGGCGGCGGCACCGGCGGCTACAGCACCGCGCTGCGCGCCGCGTCCCTGGGCCTGCGGGTGGTGCTGGCCGAACGCGACCTGGTCGGCGGCACCTGCCTGCACCGCGGCTGCATCCCCAGCAAGGCCATGCTGCACGCCGCCGAGCTGGTGGACGGCATCACGGAGGCCCGTGAGCGGTGGGGCGTCAAGGCCACCGTCGACTCCCTGGACTGGCCGGCCCTGGTGGCCACCCGCGACACCATCGTCGCCCGCAACCACCAAGGCGTGGCCGGGCACTTGCGGGCGGCGCAGGTGCGGGTCGTCCAGGGCTCGGCGCGGCTGACCGGTCCCCGTACGGTCCACATCGAGGGCGCGGGGGAGTTCACCGCGCGGCGCGGCGTCGTCCTTGCCACCGGCTCCCGGCCGCGGCTGCTGCCGGGGCTGGTGGCCGACGGCCGTCGGGTCGTGACCAGCGACGATGCCCTGTTCGCCACCGAACTCCCGGCCTCCGTGCTGGTCCTGGGCGGGGGCGCGATCGGCGTCGAGTACGCCTCCTTCCACCGCTCCATGGGGGCCGAGGTCACGCTCGTCGAGGCGGCCGGGCGGCTGCTTCCGCTGGAGGACGAGGACGTCGGCCGCCATCTGGCGCGCGGTCTGAAGAAGCGCGGGATCACGGTCCGTACGGGCTCGACGCTGACCGCCACCGAGCTGCTGCCGGACGGCGTACGGGCGACCGTACGCACTCCGCAGGGCGACGAGCTGGTGGTCGGGGCCGAGCGGCTGCTGATCGCGGTGGGGCGGGTCCCGGTGACGGACGGGCTGGACCTTGCGGCAGCCGGGCTGTCGGCCGACGAGCGGGGGTTCGTCGCGCCGGCGGACCGGTCGCGGCTGGAGACCTCCGTGCCGGGCATCCATGTGGTCGGCGATCTGCTGCCGCCGCCGTCCCTGGGGCTGGCCCATGCCTCGTTCGCGGAGGGCCTGTTGGTGGCCGAGACGCTGGCGGGCCTTCCTGGGCGTGCGGTGGACTACGCGACCGTGCCGCGGGTGACGTACTCCTCGCCGCAGACCGCTTCGGTCGGTCTGACCGAGGCCGAGGCACACGCACGCGGCCTGGAGATCAAGGTCAACACCATGCCGCTGGCCGCCACCGCCAAGGGCATGGTGCACGGTCAGGGCGGCATGGTGAAGGTGATCGCGGCGGCGGAGGGGGCGGGCGGCCACGCCACAGGACCGGTGCTCGGCGTCCATCTCGTCGGGCCGCATGTCTCGGAGATGATCGCGGAAGGCCAGCTGATCGTGGCCTGGGACGCCGAGCCGTCCGATGTCGCCGCGCACATCCATGCGCACCCCACGCTGTCGGAAGCGGTCGGCGAGACGTTCCTGACCCTGGCGGGGCGGGGGCTGCATCAGCACTGAGCGGGCCCGTGCCTCAGCACTGAGCGGGCCTGTCCCCCGGCCCGTTAATTCGGTTGCACGCCCGCGTCCGGCTGGCACCATGGCCCCGTACGCCCGGTTTTTCCTCTCTCAGGAGCACAGCATGCGCGGATTCCTCGGAACTACTCATCGCCCCAGCCGGACGACAGTTCTTGAGGAATCCACCTTCCATGCTTCTTTCGCGCACCCTGAACGTCGGGATTCTCGCCCACGTCGACGCGGGTAAGACCAGCCTCACCGAGCGGCTGCTGTTCGACACCGGTGCCATCGGCCGGCTCGGCAGCGTCGACACCGGTGACACGTGTACGGACACCGGCGAGCTGGAGCGGCAGCGCGGCATCACGATCCGCTCCGCCGTCGCCTCCTTCACCGTCGGCGGCACCCAGGTCAATCTTCTCGACACCCCCGGCCACTCCGACTTCACCGCCGAGGTCGAGCGGGCGCTGGGGGTGCTCGACGGCGCCGTGCTGCTGCTGTCGGCGGTGGAGGGCGTCCAGGCCAGGACCCGGGTGCTGATGAAGACCCTGCGGCGGCTGCGGCTGCCCACCCTGCTGTTCATCAACAAGATCGACCGGACCGGCGCCCGGGACGAGGCGCTGCTCGCGGACATCCGCCGGCTGCTGGCTCCGGTCGCCGTCCCGATGACCTCCGTGACGGGCCTCGGCACCGCGCGAGCCGACGCGGTGCCGTACGCCCTGGAGGACCCCCGGGTCCGCGAGCGGATCGCCGAAGTGGTGGCGGAGGCCGACGAGTCGGTCCTCGCCCAGCTGGTGGGTCCTGGCCCGCGAGGGCCGGAACAGGGCGGAACGGCAGCGGGCGGGCCTGAGCCGACCGCGGACCGGCTCCGCACGGCGCTCGCCGACCGGACCGCCGACGGTTCGCTGCACCCGGTGTACTTCGGCTCGGCGCTCGGCGGTCAGGGCATCGACGCACTCATCGAGGGCATGGTCCGGCTGATCCCGCCGGCGCCCATCGGCGCGGGCACCGAGCCGCGGGGCACGGTCTTCGCCGTGCACCAGCCGCCGAACGCCGAGCGGACGGCCCATATCCGGCTGTACGCGGGCGCGTTGCGGCCACGGCAGCAGATCGCGCTGCACCGGGCCGCGGCGGACGGCGCGCGCGAGTCCCTGACCGGGCGGATCACCTCACTCGACGTCGTCGGCCGGGCACCCGGCGACGGCGGGCCGCTCACCCCCGGCAATATCGGGGTGATCCGCGGGCTGCCCGGCATCCGGACCGGTGACCGCCTGGGAGCAGCCACCGACGCCCCCGCCGAGAACACCCTCTTCCCCTCCCCCACCCTCGAAACCCTGGTCCGGGCCCGCCGGCCGGCACGCGCCGCCGCGCTGCGTGCCGCACTGCTGGCGCTCGCCGACCAGGATCCGCTGCTCCAGGCGCGCCCCGCGCCGGACGGCGCGACCTCGGTGCTACTGCACGGCGAGGTGCAGAAGGAGATCATCGCGGCCACCCTGCGCCAGGAGCACGGCATCGAGGCGGAGTTCGCGCCCAGCCGGGCGGTGTGCGTCGAGCGGCCGTCCGGGGTCGGCGAGGCCTGCGAGGAGATCGCCCGGCGCGGCCACACCGGGCCCTGGGCCACGGTCGGGCTCCGGGTCGAGCCGGGCGCCCGCGGCTCCGGCCCGGTCTTCACCTACGAGACCGAACTGGGCGCCCTGCCGCACGGCTTCCACCAGGCCGTCGAGGAGACCGCGCTGGCAACCCTGCACCACGGACCGCACGGCCTGGCGGTGACGGACTGCCGGGTGGTGCTCACCCGTTCCGGGTTCGTCGGCCCGCTCAGCACCGCCGGGGACTTCCGAGCGGTCACCCCCGTCGTACTGCGGCGGGCGCTCGACCGGGCCGGCACCCGGGTCTACGAGCCGTACCACGCCTTCGAGGCCGAGCTCCCGCTCACCGCGCTCGCGCCGGTGACCGCCCGCCTCGCGGCACTGGGCGCGGAGCTCGCCGAGACCTCCGGCGGGCGGCACTCCTGGCTGGTCAGCGGATCGCTGCCGGCCCGTCGTGTGCAGGAATTCCTGGGGCTGTTGCCCGGTCTGACGCACGGCGAAGGGGTGTGGACGTCCCATCCGTCGGGAGACCGGCCGGTGCGCGGGCCGGTGCGGGAGGCGGCTGTCGCATCGCCGTGGGCACGGGAAGGGTCCGGGTGAGGGCCGCCCCGCTCACCGCTCCGTCAGGACGTAGTCCACCCGGCCGAAAGTGATGTGGTCGCCGGGGCCGACCGGCACCTCGCCCACCACACGGCGGCCGTTGACGCAGGTGCCGTTGGTGGAGCCGAGGTCGCGCAGCAGCCATCCCTTGCCCACGCTGCGGAGTTCGGCGTGGGCGCGGGAGACCGTCTCATGGTTGAGGCGCAGGCCCACGCCGGGCGCCCGCCCTATGAGCAGCGGGAGCGGGCCGGGCTCCGGCAGCAGCAGCTTCGGCAGCCGCTCCATGCGCCAGGCGCGGCGCACCCTGAGGTGGAACGCCGACACCCGGCCCACCATCCGCAGCATGACGCCCTGGACCTTGCCGCGGCTCGCCAAGTCGGCCGTGATCAGGTCGAGTTCCGACTGCTGTTGGGCGGTGAGAACGAGTTCCAGACGCCGCAGGAAGGTGTCCTGGGACAACCGTCCCTGCGCCGCACCGTCGCGCAGCAGATCGAGGGCGCGTTCCCGGTCGGCGTCCGACGGGCGCGCCGGGCGCGCAGGGAACTCGAGCGAAGTCATACCGCGATTCTCCGGCCACCGCGAGCCGCTGTCCAGGCGATGCAGGTGCGCGGCACGGAGCAGGTGGGCGCATGGGCTCGCCGGAACGGCCCAGTGGGATGGCGCGATGTCGGCCCGTATCGCCACGTCGGACTGTCGGGCGGCGCGGCAACATGCTTTCTTCGTCAGGGACCGGACCGAACGAAGGAGGACGGCCGTGCTGTTCGAGGTATGGGCTCCGAAGGCCGGGCGGGCCGCTCTTTGGTGGGCAGGGGACCGGGCCGGTGAAGCAGACGTTCCGATGGAGCGCGCAGGCGGCCGCGCGGGCTGGTGGCGCACCGAGACGCCGGCCCACGACGGGGACCGGTACGGCTTCCGGCTCGACGGCGGGCCGCCGCTGCCCGATCCCCGCGCCGCGCGGCTGCCGCAGGGCCCCGGCGGGCCCGGCGCCGTCGTCGAGCACGAACGGTTCGGGTGGCGGCATCCCTGGCCCGGCCGCCCGCTGCCCGGCGCCGTCCTCTACGAGCTGCACATCGGGACGTACACCCCCGAGGGAACCTTCGACGCCGCGGCGGCGCGGCTGCGGCACCTCGCCGACCTGGGCATCAGCCATATCTCCCTGATGCCGGTCTGCCCGTTCCCCGGCAGCCACGGGTGGGGGTACGACGGGGTCGCGCCGTGGGCGGTGCACGAACCGTACGGCGGGCCGGACGGGCTCAAGCGGTTCGTGGACGCCGCGCACGGCCACGGTCTGGGGGTCGTGCTCGACGTGGTGCACAACCACCTCGGCCCGTCCGGCAACCCTCTCCCGGCGTTCGGGCCGTACTTCACCGACACCCATCACACGCCGTGGGGCGCCGCGGTCAATCTCGACGCCCCCGGCAGCGACGAGGTGCGCGGCTACTTCCTCGGCTGCGCGCTCTCGTGGCTGCGTGACTACCGGCTCGACGGGCTGCGGCTGGACGCCGTCCATGCGCTGCACGACGACGGCAGCCCGCATTTCCTGGCCGAACTGTCCGCCGCCGCCGACGCGCTGGCGGAGCAGCTGCGGCGCCCGCTGTTCCTGGTCGCCGAGTCCGATCTCAACGATCCGCGCACCACCACGGCGCGGACCGACGGCGGACACGGTCTGCACGCCCAGTGGAACGACGACTTCCATCACGCCCTGCACACCGCGCTCACCGGTGAATCCCAGGGCTATTACGCCGACTTCGCACGCGCTCCGCTCGCCGCCCTCGCCAAGACGCTGACCGGCGGCTTCTTCCACGACGGTGCGTATTCCGCCTTCCGCGGCCGGGCGCACGGCGCACCGCTCGATCTGCGGCGGACGCCCGCCTACCGCCTGCTGGCCTACGCCCAGACGCACGATCAGATCGGCAACCGTGCGCTCGGCGACCGGCTCGCCGCCGGGCTCTCCCCCGGGCTGCTCGCCTGCGCCGCCACGCTGGTGCTGTGCTCGCCCTTCACACCGATGCTGTTCATGGGCGAGGAGTGGGGCGCGACCACGCCGTGGCAGTACTTCACCGATCACACGGATCCGGAGCTGGCGGAGGCGGTACGGGCCGGGCGGCGCCGCGAGTTCGCCGCGCACGAGTGGGCGGGCCACGAAGACGACTGGCCCGATCCGCAGGACCCGGCGACCCGCGACCGCTGCGTCCTGGACTGGAGCGAACCCGCCGTGGAGCCGCATACCGCGCTGCTGGCCTGGCACCGTACGCTGCTGACGCTGCGCCAGGAGCTGCCGCCGCTGACCGACCCCGATCCGCGCCACACGGCCGTCCGCTACGACGAGGAGGCCCGCTGGCTCCTGCTCCGGCGCGGACCGCTACGGGTGGCGGTCAATCTCGCGCGGGACACCACGGCCGCCATCCCGATGGGCGGCGACGGCCCGGAAGGGGACGGCGGCGGCCCGGACGGCGCGGCGGGGCTGCGGGCGCTGGCGGGCTGGCCGGAGGCCCGGGTACCCGGTGCGGACGGCGTGCTGCGGCTGCCGCCGGAGGCGGCGGTGGTGCTCGGGCCGTAGCGCGGCCGCCCGCGTGGGCGGCCGGCGGGCCTCAGTGCGAGAACTCCGAGATGAACGCCGCGCAGAAGGCCTCCAGATCGGCCGGCTTCCGGCTGGTGATCAAGGTGTTCGGTCCGCTGGTGCAGATCTGGACCTGTTCGTCGACCCAGGTGGCGCCCGCGTTGCGGAGGTCGGTCCGCAGGCTGGGCCAGGAGGTCAGGGTGCGGCCGCGCACCACATCGGCCTCGATGAGCGTCCACGGGGCGTGGCAGATGGCGGCCACCGGCTTCCCGGCGTCGAAGAACGACTTGACGAACGCCACGGCCCGCTCGTCCAGGCGCAGTGCGTCCGGATTGGCCACCCCACCGGGCAGCACCAGCCCGTCGAAGTCCGCCGCGGTCGCCTCGTCCACCGTCAGATCGACGGGGAAGGTGTCCGCCTTGTCCAGGTGGTCGAACGCCTGCACTTTCCCCGTGCGGGTGGAGACCAGTGTCGGGCCCCCGCTCGCGTCGGTCACCGCCTGCCACGGCCGGGTCAGCTCGACCTGCTCGATGCCCTCTGGAGCCACCAGAAACGCCGCCTGCATAGTGCGCTCACGTCCCTTCATCGGGTCGGGGAGCGAGGAAGAAACCCCACTGCCACACCTCTCGACCATAACGGGCCGCACCGCCTTCATTCATCCGCAGAGCCAGGACCCGTGGACCGGTCCCGAGGCGCCCCCACGGCCGTCGGGGGGCCGGTCCACGGCCGCCGCCGTGTCCACGACCGCCCCCAGCTCCGCTCGCCTGATCGTCCACTCCGCGGGGAGGTGATGGACACTGTGTCCATGCCCCTGCGTATCTCCGACCTCCTGGCCCGGCCCGATCTCCGTCTGTCGGTCACCTACGACGTGCCGCCGGAGCTGCTGGCCCGCACGATCGAAGCGGCCACGGTCTCGGATCTGCCGACGCCGGGAAAGTGGCTTCAGGGCGGTGAACTCCTCATGACGATCGGGCTGTTGCTTCCGATGGAGCCCGCCGCCTGCCGGGCGTACGTCCGGGACGCGGCCGAGGGCGGAGCGGCGTGCCTGGCGCTCGGGCTGGGGCAGGGCCTGCCGTACCAGGAGGCGCCGGAGCCGCTGGTGGCGGCGGCCGAGGAGGCCGGGCTGCCGCTGCTGACGGTGCCGGACGAGGTGCCGTTCATCGCCGTCACCAAGGCCGTCTTCGACGCACGGGCCGACGAACAGCGCGCGCTGCTGCACCGGGCGTTCGCGACCCAGCGGCGGCTGACGGCCGCGGCGGCGGGCGACGGACTGCGGCCGATGCTGACGGAGTGGACGGCGGCCACCGGTGTGGGCGCGACGGTGCTCGACCCGCTCGGGCGGCTGCTCGCCACCAGCGAGCACGATCAGCGGGCCCTGCCGGCCCAGGCGCACGATCTGCTCGAACGGGTCGCCGCGCGCGGACTGCGCGGCAGCGCCTCCAGCACGGCCGCGGGGCAGCAGCTGGAGGTGCAGCCCCTGGGCGCGCGGCGGCTGCGCGGTCTGCTGCTGCTCACCGGCCGCCCGGACGACGCCGCCCGTTCGGTCGTACCCGGACTGGTCTCCCTGCTCTCCCTGGAACTGGAGCGTCGCCACCTTCGCGACGAGCCGGAGCGCCGCCGCAGGTCAGCGCTGCTTTCGGAGCTGCTGGCCGACGAGGATCCCACCGCCGACCGAGCCCGGGACATGCTGCGCTCGGCGGGGCTGACGGCCGAGCGGGTGCGGGGCGTCGTGGTGGAGGCGGGGGGCGCCCCGAGCCGTACGGCCACCGGCCCCGCGGCATCCGGGGCGGCGGACGGGGCCATGGACGGGGCGGCGGGCGCGGCCGTGGACGGCGCCGCACAGGAGATGGCCGCCGATCTGGCGCTGGCGGTTCCCGGCGGCCTGGTCAGGGTCGTGGGCGGGACGCCGGGCGCGGTCATCGAGGCGGTGGTCGGCGAGGAGCTGGACATCCGCGAGGTGCTCGCCCGCTTCGCCCCGCACTGCCCGGCCGGTATCGGCCCGGCCACCGCGCCCGAAGCGGTACGGGTGTCCCTGCGCCAGGCGGCCGGGCTGCTCGCCGTCAGCCGGTCGGGCGGAGCCCCCGCGGAGGCCCGGCAGAGCCAGGCCAGCCGGCTGCTGATAGACCTGGGCGACCGCCGTACGCTGCACGGCTACGCCGACACCGTGCTCGGCCCGCTCGATCTCGCGGACCACGGCGAGGAGCTGATCGCCACCCTGGCGGCGTGGCTGGAGACCGGCGGCGCCTGGGACGCCACCAGCCGGCGGCTCGGCGTCCACCGGCACACCGTGCGCAACCGCCTCGACAAGGCCATGGACCTCACCGGCCGCCGTCTCGACGACCCCGACGACCGCTTCGACCTCTGGCTGGCCACCCGCATCCGCCGCGGTGGCGCTCCCGGTACCGGCCACGGCGGCCGGCCGGCTCCCCCACCGCCAGGCCGGTGACGCGGAGCCCCGCCACCCCGGTCGCCCTTCACTCTCTCCTCCGCACCGTCTTTACTTCGATGGTGACCTACGAGATCCGCACCCTCACGTCCGGCGCCACCGGCCCCACCCCCACGCCCGCGCCCACCGCCACGCCCGCTCCGGGTCCCTCGCGGGGCGCCGGCCGCGGCACGTTGGTGGCCGTCAGCGATCTGCACGTCCGCTACCAGGAGAACCGCGACATCGTCGAGGCGTTACGACCGGAGTCCGACGACGACTGGCTGCTGATCGCCGGCGACGTCGGTGAGCGCGTCTCCGACATCCGCTGGGCGCTCACCCTGCTCAGCAGCCGGTTCGCCAAGGTGGTCTGGGTGCCCGGCAATCACGAGCTGTGGACGCCGGAGCACGACCCGGTACAGCTGCGCGGCGTGGCGCGCTATGAGCATCTGGTGGAGATCTGCCGGGAGTTGGGCGTGCTCACCCCCGAGGACCCGTATCCGGTCTGGGAGGGCACCGGCGGCCCGGCCGTCATCGCACCGCTCTTCCTGCTCTACGACTACACCTTCCGGCAGCCGGGGACGACGTCCAAGGAAGAGGCGCTCGCCCGGGCCGAGAAGGCCGGGGTCGTGTGCACCGACGAGCGCTTTCTGCACCCGGACCCGTATCCGACGCGGGAGGCGTGGTGCCAGGCGCGGGTGGCCGCCACCGAGGCCCGGCTCGCCGCCCTGCCCGAGGAGTTGCCCACCGTGCTCGTCAACCACTGGCCGGTGGTGCGCGAGCCCACCCGGCCCCTGTGGTACCCCGATTTCGCGCTGTGGTGCGGGACGGAGGCGACCGCCGACTGGCCGCGCCGGTTCCGCGCCGCCACCGTGGTCTACGGCCATCTGCACATCCCACGGCTGCTGGTCTGCGACGGCGTGCCCCATCAGGAGGTATCGCTCGGCTACCCGCGGGAGTGGCAGCGCCGCCCCGGCACACCCGGCCGCCCGGTCCGGATCCTGCCCGCGCCTGCCACCGTCGCCGCCGGAACGACCGGGACCCTCGCATGATCGACAAGCTGCTGCCGGCCCCGGTCGTGACCGCCGAGGCCTTCCACGACGCCCCGGTGTCCGAGATGTTTCCCGAGGAGTGGGCGCTGGTGTCCGGCGCCGTGCCCCAGCGACAGCAGGAGTTCGGCACCGTACGCGGCTGCGCCCGCGGCGCCCTGGCCGAACTGGGCATCGCCCCCGCGCCCCTGCTCCCCGGCCCCAACCGGGAGCCGCAGTGGCCGCCGGGCATCGTCGGCGCCATGACGCACTGCGCGGGCTACCGCGCCGCCGCGGTGGCCCGCTCGGCGGACGTCCGGACGATCGGCCTGGACGCCGAGCCCCACCTGCCCGTGGAGGACCCCGGCGTGGTCGACCTCATCACCCTCCCCGAGGAACGCGTCCAGCTGCGCCGGCTGGCCGCCGCGCAGCCCGAAGTCTGCTGGGACCGCCTGGTGTTCAGCGCCAAGGAGTCCGTCTACAAGGCGTGGTACCCCCTCACCCACCGCTGGCTCGACTTCGAGGAGGCCCACCTCACCCTCGACCCGTCGAACTCCACCTTCACCGCCCGCCTCCTCGTCCCCGGCCCCGTGGTCGGCGGCAGGGAACTCACCGAATTCAGCGGCCGTTGGCTCGTGGAGGCGGGGTTGGTGGTGACGGGGATCGTGGTGATGGCGTGACGGGGCGGCCGCGGGGGCGAGTCCCCGCGACCCATCCGGTGCCGAACGCCGCACCGGCCGCCGGATACCCGCCCTGCCTGCGGTATTTTTCATGGCCCGTCAGGACGTTGAAGGGTCACTAGCCCACTCATGCAAGAGCACTGCGACACCACCGGTGGGACAGCACCCTCCGACACCGAGCTGGTCCGGCGTATCCGTGCGGCAGCCCGGTCCGGCGGCGGGGCGGCGGACGCTCCGTTCGGCACACCGGCTCCGGACGGCACGGCTCGGGCGGGCCAGGAAGCCCTCAACGAGTTCCATCAACGGCACTACGCGGCCGTGCTGGCCTACGCTCGTGACTGCTGCCGCTCGTCCCAGGCCTCGGCGGATCTGGCCAAGGAGGCCATCGACCACGTCCTGCACTCCCCCGGCCCGGAAGAGGGAGCCGATCCGGCCTGGCGGGCCGCGCTGCTCGCGGCGGTACGCCATACCGCCGCCGCCTGGCACCGCACTGCCCGCAACACCGAGCTGCGTGACGACTTCGCGTCCTGGCTGGCCGCCCAGCCGGAGGAAGGCCCCGGCCCCGCTGACGGCGCCCGGCCATCCGGCGCCGGCGGCGCGCCCACGGCCGGCCTGAGCTTCTCGGGGACGGTCCCGTCCGCCCCGCCGGACAAGCCCCGGCGGGCGCGGTTCTCACCGGCGCGGATCACCGTGCTCGTGGTCGCCGTGGCCGTCCTGGCCGGCGTCGCCATATCCGTCGGCCCGCTGTTCGGCCCGGAGCGCGACGATGCCGCGGCCGGGCGCCGCGACCGGTCGGACCGCTCTTCGGCCCCCGCCACGGACCAGCCGCCGTCGGCGTCCGACAGGAGCTCCGCCACCGCTTCCCGTTCGCCCTCGGGCTCCCCGTCCCCCACGCACCGCAAGAAGCCGAAGCGCCCGAGCTCCCGGCCCTCGCCGCCGGCGAAGCCGTCGCACTCGCCCCGCCCCGGCCCCGCGGACAAACCGCCGGCCGGCCACGCCACACCGCTGGGCGCCAGGTCGTGGAGCTCCCAGAAATACAGCTTCGCGCCGTTCAGGCCGGACAGCAGCATCGACGGACATCCCCTCACCATCCAGGGGACCGGCTACCCCGAAGGCATAGGGGCCCACGCCAACAGCGAGATCACCTACCAGCTCGGCGGCACCTGCTCCGCCCTCAGCGTGGACGTGGGCATCGACGACGAGGTGGGCGCGAACGGCTCCGCGGTCTTCCAGATCTTCCGGGACGGCACGAAGGTCGCCGACAGCGGGCTGATGACGGTGAACCAGCCCGCGAAGCGTCTCAGTGGGAACCTCACCGGCGGCACGGAGCTACGGCTCGTGGTCACTGACGGCGGCAACGGGAACGACTCCGACCACGCCGACTGGGGCAGCCCCCGCATCACCTGCGGCTGAGCCCACGCGGATGGATGTAGCCGTGGCCGCAGGTTCGCGTCCTGCGGCCACGGCATGCCACGCCCGACGTGGAAGCGGAACTCCGACTACTTCACGAGTCCCGGAGCGGCGGGGCGGCCACCGCCCCGCTGCTCACGCCTCGTCCGGAGCCAAGCGCAGGGAGATCGAGTTGATGCAGTAGCGCTGGTCCGTGGGCGTCGGGTAGCCCTCGCCCCGGAAGACGTGGCCCAGGTGGGAGCCGCAGCGGGCGCAGCGGACCTCCGTGCGGACCATGCCGTGGCTGCGGTCCTCGATGAGCTCGACGGCGCCGGAGTCCTTGGGGTCGTAGAAGGACGGCCAGCCGCAGTGGCTCTCGAATTTGGTGTCGGAACGGAAGAGCTCGGCGCCGCAGGCGCGGCAGGAGTAGACGCCCTCGGTCTTGGTGTCGGTGTACTCACCGACACCGGCGGGTTCGGTGCCGGCCTGGCGCAGTACCTGATACTCCGCGGGGGTCAGCTCGGCGCGCCACTGCTCGTCGGGCTTGTCGATCTCGTACGGCATCTGGGGTCCTCCTCAGCTCAGCTGCCCAGGCGGGACAGGATGGCGGGGCCGAGGTCGGTCACATCGCCCGCGCCCATGGTGAGAACAAGGTCACCGGGCTTCGCCATTCCGGCGATGACGTCCGCGACGGCGGCCTGGTCGCTCTCGGGGGTGACATCGGCGCCGGCGGTGCGCGCGGCGTCGATGATCAGGGCGCTGGTGACGCCCGGGATCGGGTCCTCGCGGGCCGGGTAGATGTCCAGGACCACGGAGGCGTCGGCGAGGGCGAGGGCCTGGCCCATCTCCGTGCCCAGCTCCTGGGTGCGGGAGAAGAGATGCGGCTGGAAGACGACCAGTACGCGGGAGCCCTCGGCGGCGCCGCGGATGGCTTCCAGGTCGGCGGTCATCTCCGTGGGGTGGTGGGCGTAGGAGTCGATGACCTGCACACCGGCCGCCTCGCCCATGAGCTGGAGGCGGCGCTTGACGCCGGTGTACTTGCCGAGCGCGGAGGCGAGGTTGTGCGGCGCGAGGCCCAGGGCGACGCCGGCGGCCAGGGCGGCGACGGCGTTGTGGGCGTAGTGCCGGCCGGGGACGGAGACCGTGAACGTGAGGATCTTGCCGCTGGTGAGGGTGACCGTGACGTCGCTGGTCAGGCCGCGGGGGTTGACCTTGAGGATGCGGACGTCGGCGTCCGGGGACTCGCCGTAGGTGACGACCTCGATGTCGTGACGGCCGGCGATCTTGGCGGTCAGCTCGCGGGCGCCGGGGTGGTCGGCGGCGATGACCAGGGTGCCGCCGGGGCGGATGCGGCCGACGAAGGTCTCGAACGACTCGTAGATCTCGTCCATCGAGGCGTAGTTGGCGTGGTGGTCGAGCTCCACGTTGAGGATGATCGCGACCTCGGGGGCGTACTTGTGGAAGCTGCGGTCGCTTTCGTCGGCCTCGGCGACGAAGATCTCGCCGGAGCCGTGCTCGGCGTTGGAGCCCGGGGCGTCGAGGTCGCCGCCGATGGCGTAGGACGGCTTGAGGCCGAGGGCGCCGAGGGAGACGGCGAGCATGGAGGTCGTCGTCGTCTTGCCGTGGGTGCCGGCGACGGCGATGGGGCGCAGGCCGTCCATGAGGGAGGCGAGCGCGTCGGAGCGGTGCACGACGGGGATGCCGCGCTCATGGGCGGCGGCCAGCTCGGGGTTGTCCGGGCGGATCGCGGAGGAGACGACGACGCCGGTGGCGTCCTCGGCGAGATGTCCGGCGGCGTGGCCGATGTGGACCGTGGCGCCGAGGGCACGCAGGGCCTGGGCGGTCGCGGAGTCCTTCGCGTCGCTGCCCGCCACCTGGGCGCCGCGCTGCGCGAGGATCTTGGCGATGCCCGACATACCGGCTCCGCCGATGCCGATGAAGTGCGGCCGGTCCATCGAGGCTGGGATGGCGGGTGCCATGGGTGGGTCTCCCTGATCGTCGATCATCGCGAGCGGTGGTGCGGTCGTTCTGTCGTGCTGTCGATGATTCTCGCACCCGGCACCGACAGCGCCGGTCCTCGGACCCGGCCGGGTGCGGAAACGGCCCGGCGGACGGCTGTGGAACGCCCGGCGGACGGCGCTCAGCGGCGGATCAGGCCCTGTGCCGTGGCGGCGGCGACCGCGGAGGTACGGGAGTCCACGCCCAGCTTGGCGTAGATGTGGACGAGGTGGGACTTGACGGTCGCCTGGCTGAGGAAGAGCTGTTTGCTGATCGCCGCGTTCGACAGTCCGTCGGCGACGAGCTGGAGGACCTCGGTCTCCCGGCGGGAGAGCGCGGTGGCGGGCGTGCGCATCCGGGCCATGAGCCGCAGCGCGACGGTGGGTGCGAGCGCGGACTTCCCGGCGGCGGCGGTGCGTACCGCGGCGGCCAGCTCCTCCGGCGGCGCGTCCTTGAGGAGGTAGCCGGTGGCGCCGGCCTCGACGGCGGCGAGGATGTCGGCATCGGTGTCGTACGTGGTCAGGACGAGGACGCGCGGGGCGCCGGGGCGGGCGGTGATCGCCGCGGTCGCCTGGGAGCCGAGCATCCGGCCGCCGAACTGGAGGTCCATGAGGACCACGTCGGCCTCCAGCCGCGCGGCGAGGCCGACGGCCTGCTCGGCGGTGGGGACATCGGCGACGATCTCGAAGTCCGGTTCGGTCTCCAGGACGGCGCGCAGTCCGGCGCGTACGACGGGGTGGTCGTCGGCGAGCAGCAGCCGGATGGGGGTGCCCGTGGCGGTCACGAGGCGGCCTCCGGGGCGGCGCCGGGCGCCGAGGCCGGGGCGGACGGGGCAGGGGCGGACGCGGTGACGGGGCACGGGAGGGTGACGGCAACGGCGGTGCCCTCCCCGGGGGCGGACTCGACGACGAGGGTGCCCTGGAGGGCGCGGGCCCGGGCGCGCATCGCGGCGAGGCCGAAGCCGGTGCCGCGGGCCGCCGCGGAGCCGGGGGCGGGCACCTCGGCGGGGACGAACCCCGCGCCGTCGTCTACGACGTCCAGCGCGACCTCGGTGTCCATGTAGCTGAGGGTCAGCTCGGCCCGTCCGGCACCGGCGTGCCGGACCGTGTTGGCGAGCGCGGACTGGGCGATGCGCAGCAGGGCGACCTCGTGCGCGGTGGGGAGCGCGGTGGGCACGCCGGAAACCTGGCAGTGCACGGCGAGCGGGGAGGTACGGGCCGTGGTGGCGCACAGCCGCTCCAGGGCGGCGGGCAGCGACCCGGCCTCCAGGTCGGGCGGGCTCAGCGCACGCACGAAGCGGCGCGCCTCGGCGAGGTTGCCGACGGCGGCGGTGCGGGCCTGCCGGACATGGCCGAGGGCGGTGCCGGGCCGCTGCGGCAGGGCGCGCTCGGCGGCCCGCAGCAGCAGCTGGATGCTGGACAGGCCCTGGGCGAGGGTGTCGTGGATCTCGCGGGCCAGGCGCTCGCGTTCGGCGAGCACGCCGGCGGCGTGTTCCGCGGCGGCCAGTTCGCTGCGGGCCGCGGTGAGCTCCTCGATGAGACGGCGGCGCTGTTCGCTCTCCTGGTAAAGGGCCTCGTAGCCGAGGACGACGGCGACGGCGACGGCGGCGCCCAGGGAGGGGCCGAGCACCGTGCCGACGTTCAGGGTGTGGGTGTGCCGGGCGAATCCGGCAACGGCGGCGGCGGTGGTGGCCACGACGGCGGACAGGGCGGCGCGCAACGGCAGCAGGTGCAGCTGGACGAAGAACAGCGGGAAGGCCAGCCAGACGCCGTCCTGGGTGAGGGCGAGCAGCACCAGCCAGAGCAGGGCCACGCCGGCGAGCCAGAGGGCGGCGGCGCCGGTGGAGGCGCGCAGACGGGGCAGCCGCAGGCCGAGGGCGTACACGGCGCAAAGCGCCGCCGCGGTGGCGGTCACGGCCGGGGCGTTCGGGGCGTGCCCGGCGAGGGCGCGTACGGCGGCGAGCGCGAGCAGCGCGGCCACCATCAGGTGCCGGCAACTGCGCAGGACCCGCAGGACGGGGGTGAGGGAGCGGGCGGTCACGGTTTCTTCGGTCACGGCCTTCTCAGGCTAAACGGCCGCCCCACGTGCGGCATCAACCAAAGGGTTGACCGCGGACCGCACCTATCGATCCGCGGGGACCACTCCCCTGCGCGATGTCCGCAGCCCGCCCGGGAGGCGACTGTGGGGTCCGGCCGCCGGCAGTGGAGCTCGGCACCCGGATCCGAGGAGGGCATCGCTGGTGTTCGTCGCCTGGAGGGACCTGAGATTCGCCAAGGGACGGTTCGCCCTGATGGGCACCGTCATCGTGCTGATCACGGTGCTGGTGGGACTGCTGTCGGGCCTGACGGCGGGCCTGGGCCGGGAGAACACCTCGGCGATCACCGCGCTGCCCGCCGACCACCTGGTGTTCTCGGCGCCCGCCGACGGCAGGGGCGTCGCCTTCACCGATTCGCGGCTGACGGAGCGGACCGTACGGGCCTGGGCGCGGGTGCCGGGCGTACGGCACGCCGACCCGCTGGGGATCGCGACGACGAAGGCGGAGGCGGGCGGCCGGACCGCCGCGGTGGCGTCGTTCGGGGTGCGGCCGGGGTCGGGACCGGCGCCGGCCGGGGTGGGCGACGGTGCGGTGGTGCTGTCCACGAAGGCCGCCGCCTCGCTGGGGGTGCGGGCCGGGGGCACGCTGACGCTGGGCGGCCGTACGGTCCGGGTCGCGGCGGTGGCGGGCGCGGCGATGTACAGCCACACGCCGGTGGTCTGGATGTCGCTGGAGGACTGGCGGCGGTCGGCGGGCGGCGCGGGGTCGGCCGGCGGCCGCGGCCCCGCCCGCGGTGGGAACGGCGGCTCCGGCGACGAGGGCGGGGCGACCGTGCTCGCCCTCTCCACCTCCGGCACGGCCGGCCTGGCGGCCGCCGACAAGGCACTCGGCACGAGGACCGTCGCCGCCGACGACGCCTTGCAGGCCATCGGCTCGTTCGCCGCCGAGAACGGTTCCCTGCAGCTGATGCGCGGTTTTCTGTTCGTCATCTCCGCGCTGGTCATCGGGGCGTTCTTCACGGTGTGGACGATCCAGCGCGGCGGGGATGTCGCCGTGCTGAAGGCGCTGGGCGCCTCGACCGGCACGCTGCTGAGGGACGCGCTCGGCCAGGCCGTGGTCCTGCTGGTGGCCGGGACCGGCCTGGGCAGCGCCGTGGCGGCCGCGGTGGGCGCGGTGCTCGACGGCACGGTGCCCTTCGTGCTCGCCCCGTCCACCGTGCTGGTCCCCGCCCTGATCATGATCGCGCTGGGTGCCGCCGGCGCCGCGCTCGCCATCCGCCGCATCACGTCCGTGGACCCGCTGACCGCCTTGGGAAGTGCCCGATGAGCCTCGAACTGACCGATGTCACCCTCACCTACCCCGACGGCGACGACCGGCTGACCGCGCTGGACGAGGTCTCGCTGACCGTGCCCGCCGGATGTCTGACCGCGGTGATCGGCCCGTCCGGGTCCGGCAAGTCCAGCCTGCTCGCGGTCGCCGCCACGCTGATCTCCCCGGACCGCGGACGGGTGGTGATCGACGGCACGGACACCGTGGGGCTGGGCCGGGCCGCGGCGACGACGCTGCGCCGCACCGCCATCGGCACGGTCTTCCAGCAGCCGAATCTGCTGCCGTCGCTGACCGCCGCCGAACAACTGCAGGTGATGGCCCATCTGGACGGCCGCTCGCCCCGTACGGCGCGGGCGCGGGCGCGAGAACTGCTGGCGGCGGTCGGCCTGGACGGGGAGGCCGACCGGCGGCCGCATCAGCTGTCGGGCGGTCAGCGGCAGCGGATCAACATCGCGCGGGCGCTGATGAACGAGCCCGCGGTACTGCTGGTGGACGAGCCGACCAGCGCCCTGGACCACGAGCGGGGCGCCGCGGTGCTCGATCTGCTACTCGCCCTCACCCATCAGCGCGCGACCGCGACGGTGCTGGTCACCCATGACCCCGCGCATCTGGATGCGGCGGACGAGATCGCCGAGGTGCGGGACGGCCGGCTGCACCCGCGGCACGTCGCCCGCCCGTGACCGGACGGACCGGACCGGCGCCCGGGGGCCGGTCAGCCCCCGCCGGTCCCCTGGGGCTGGTCGTCCGCCGCGTGCGAGAAGAGCTTGAGGACCGGGACACCGACCTTGTGGCGGGCGCGGGAGGCCCAGTCGCGGTGGAAGAACTCCTCCACGAAGTGCGGGGTGGTCAGCACGATCACCTCGTCCGCGCCTGTCTGGTCGACAACGGACCGCAGCAGGTCCAGCGGATGGTCCTCGACCACCTGCCCGACGGCCTCCGCGCCGGTGTCGCGCAGCGCCTGGAGGGTGTGGGCCAGGGCGAGCTCGGCGGGGGCCTCGGCCCGGGCGCCGCCCGGTTCCTCGCCCTCCCGTACGGCGTCGTCGAACTCACCGAGGGCGACATCGTCGATGGCCCTTAGCAGAACATCCTGCTTACCGCGAGGCTGCATGAGCACGACGAACGAGATCCGGTCATCGCCGTGCAGCGTGGTCACAAACTCCACATCGGCCGGCGTCAGTGGCTTCTCGATCATCAATACGCTCGTGAACACGACGGACGCCCTTCTTCTCTTCCGGGGCGCCGCATGGCACGGAGCCCGACAGACACCATCCTGCCCCGTCGCGGTGCGGGGCCTGTTGGCTTTTAGTGTGCCCAACGGAAGCTAAGCGGAACAGATAATTCCGCCGATTGTCAGGACCGACGGTAGCGGGTGAACAGGAACCCGGCCTCCTCCAATACCGAGGCCAGGGCGAACCGCTCCGGTACCGGCACGGCGGGACCGTTCATGATCCTCGGCGCGTCGCCCACCGCGACCACCGGCGCCAGCGACAGACACAGCTCGTCCAGCGCACCGGCCGCCGCGAACTGCCCCAGCAGCATCGGCCCGCCCTCCGTCAGCAGCCGGGTGTGCCCCCGTCCGGCCAGCACCCCGGCCACCCGGGCCGGATCGACGCCCTGCCCCTCCCCGGCGAACAGCACCTCCACGCCCGCGGCACGGGCCTCGGCCACCCGGTCGGCCGGCGCGCCCGCGCCGGTCAGCACCAGGGTGGGAACCAGCGGCTCGGTGAACAGCGGCAGGGTGAAGTCCAGCCCGAGACCGGCGGTCACCACGGCGATGGCAGGGGCCGGCCCCTGCCCTGCGGCGGCCCGGCGGGCGGCGAACGCCTCCCGGGCCCGAGCCGGCCGGTAGCCCTCCTGCCGTACGGTCTCCGCGCCGACCACCACCGCGTCCGCGAGCCCGCGCAGCACCCCGAAGATCCGCATGTCGGCATCGCTGGAGAGCGGCTGCGAGCGGCCCTCGTGATGGGCCGCGCCGTCCACGGAGGACACCATGTTCGCCCGCAGCCAGCCGGTGCGCCCCGAGCGCACCGGATCGTCCGCCGACGGGTACGCATAGGCGTCGGCCAGCTCGGCCGGCGTCCACTCGCGGTCCATGGGGTCGATCGCCCCCACCACGGCGTTCTCGGCGTCAGGGGCCGGTACGGAGGGGGCGGAGAGAGGGAACAGACGTCGCATGGCGGCAGTGTGACATGCCTCGCTCACGGGACCGGCGGCCACCGCACACGAGATAGGCTGGACGGCTGTGTCGCCTTCCCAGTCCTCTTCCCCGCAGCCCGACCCGATAGCCGGACCGCCGGCCGACGGGGACGATGCGGCGCCCGCCGCGCTCACCGCCCGCGCCCCGCACGTCCCGGCCGACCGTCTGGTGGCCGAGATGGTGCCGCCGCCGCGCTTCCAGGGCGCCCGCTTCGACACCTACATCCCGGACCCGAAGCAGCCCAGCCAGTCCGAGGCCGTCCAGGACCTGAGCGACTTCGCGGAGAGCATCGACGCCGGACGGGCCGGCTCGGGCAAGCGACGCTGGTTCGCCAAGAAGCCGGCCGCCCCGAAGGGCCCGCGCGGTGTCTATCTGGACGGCGGCTACGGCGTCGGCAAGACCCATCTGCTCGCCTCCCTGTGGCACGCCACCCCCGCCCCGGCCGAGCAGAAGGCCTTCGGCACCTTCGTCGAGCTGACGAACCTCGTCGGCGCGCTCGGCTTCCAGCAGACCGTACGCACCCTCGGCGAGCACAAGCTGCTGTGCATCGACGAGTTCGAACTGGACGACCCCGGTGACACCGTCCTGGTCTCCACCCTGCTCGGCAAGCTGGTGGATGCCGGTGTGGCGCTGGCCGCCACCTCCAACACGCTGCCCGGCAAGCTCGGTGAGGGCCGCTTCGCGGCCGCCGACTTCCTGCGGGAGATCCAGGGCCTGAGCGCCCAGTTCCGTCCGCTGCGGATCGACGGTGAGGACTACCGCCACCGCGGTCTGCCCGACGCGCCCGCCCCGTACGACGACGAGACCGTCACCCGCACGGCGTACCGCACGCCCGGCGCCTCGCTCGACGACTTCCCCTCCCTGCTGGAGCATCTGTCCAAGGTGCACCCCAGCCGCTACGGCGCGATGTGCGACGGCATCGAGGCGGTCTGCCTCACCGACGTCCAGGCGGTGCCCGACCAGTCCACGGCGCTGCGCCTGGTCGTCCTCGCGGACCGGCTCTACGACCGTGAGGTGCCGGTACTGACCTCCGGCAAGGCCTTCGACGAGCTGTTCAGCGAGGAGATGCTGCGCGGCGGCTACCGTAAGAAGTACTTCCGGGCGATCTCCCGGCTGACGGCGCTGGCACGCGACGCGGGCCCCCTGGTGGCCGGCAACTCCCGGTAGACGGGGCGCCGCCGGAAACACCGGGGGCGCAGCCTGGTTCCCGGCAGCCCGGCCGCGTGGTACACACGAGCGGGTCACTTCACCTGTCCGCCAACAGGGAGTTGCCCATGTCCGCGACACGACGTCAGATCCTGGCAAGAACCGGTGCGCTCGGGGCGGGAATCGCCTTCTCCGGAAGCCTCACGGAGCTCTTCACGGGGACCGCGACCGCCCAGAGCATGGGGCAGCGCGGCTACGGCCCGCTGGTCCCCGACCCCGACGGCCTGCTCGACCTCCCCCGGGGCTTCCGCTACCGGGTCCTCTCCCGGGAAGGCGACCCGCTGCGCTCAGGGGAGGGCAAGGTACCCAGCAACTGCGACGGCATGGCTGCCTTCCCCGGTTCTCCCGGTTCTCCCGGTTCTCCCGGCTCCTCCGGCCACCACGGCGGCACCCGCCTCGTCCGCAACCACGAGAACCGTACGGGCTCCCGCCAAGCCGTCCCCCGGGTCCGCGACCTGACGTACGACCCCGGTGGTGAGGGCGGCTGCACGGCCCTGGAACTCGGCCCGGACAACACGGTGCGCTCCGAGCGGGTCGCCATCGCCGGCACCTCCACCAACTGCGCGGGCGGCCCCACCCCCTGGAACACCTGGCTGACCTGCGAGGAGACCGAGCTCCGGGCCGGCGAGGAGAACTACACCAAGGACCATGGGTTCATCTTCGAGGTCGATCCCTACGACCCGCGGCGCACCGGCGCCGTCCCGCTGACCGCGATGGGCCGCTTCCAGCACGAGGCGATCGCCGTGGACCCCGGCACCGGCACCGTCTACGAGACCGAGGACGCCTTCGACAAGCCCTTCGGACTGTTCTACCGCTTTCTGCCCAACAAACCGAGGGGCGGCCGCGGTTCCCTCCGGGCCGGCGGCCGCCTCCAGGCGCTGCGTGTCCCCGGTGTGCCCGACCTGTCCACCATCCAGCGGCCCGGCACCACCTTCGACCACGTCACCTGGGTGGATGTGCCCGATCCGCTCGCCCGTGAGACCCCGATCCGCTTCCAGGACTTCGGCCCCGGCGGCATCACCCACGCCCAGAAGCTGGAGGGCTGTTACTGGGGCGGCTCCTGCGTCTACTTCGTCTCCAGCTTTGCGCACCGCGAAGACGGCTCGGCGGCCGACCACTATGGGCAGGTGTGGAAGTACGACCCGAAGAAGCGGCGGCTGACCCAGGTCGTCGTCTTCGGCCCGGACAGCGACCTCCAACTGCCCGGCGAGTCCCCCGACAACATCAGCCTCGCGCCCAGCGGCGGTCTGATGGTGTGCGAGGACGGCGAGGGCGCCCAGCACGTCTTCGGCCTCACCCGGCGCGGCGCGGTCTATGCGATGGCGCGCGGCCGGCAGAACATCGGCACCCCGGAGAAGCCGGAGTGGGGCGAGTTCGCGGGCGTGACGTTCTCGCCCGACCACCGGACGATGTATGTCAATTGCTATACGCCGGGAACGACGTTCGCGGTGACCGGACCCTGGCACCACTGACGCAGCAGAGGCGGGGCACTGGCTGACACAGCAGGGGCGGGCGCCGGTCAGCCGGAGCAGCCGGTCAGCCGGAGCAGGCGGGGCGCCGGAGCAGGCAGACCGCCGTACGCCCGCTCCCCCCACCCCCGAACCCACCCCCGCCCCCTCCCC
>NZ_JOHB01000037.1:0-65242 GCF_000719605.1 Streptomyces sp. NRRL S-1813 | reverse complement strand
GCGCGGACGCCTTCCTCCTGGTGGTCTCCGAACTCGCCACCAACGCACTGCGCCACGGCGGTGGCCGGTACACCCTCCAACTCTTTGCCGGCCCGGACAGGCTGACCGCCGCGGTCAGCGACCTCAGCTCAGCAGCCCCCCCCGCGAACGCACACCTGGGTGCGTTCAGCAGCGCGGGAGTGGCCGGTGTAGAGGCCACCGGCGGACGGTGTGAGGCCG
Source organism: Streptomyces sp. NRRL S-1813 (assembly GCF_000719605.1). Lineage (NCBI taxonomy): Bacteria > Bacillati > Actinomycetota > Actinomycetes > Kitasatosporales > Streptomycetaceae > Streptomyces > Streptomyces sp. NRRL S-1813. Next base: position 65,023 of record NZ_JOHB01000037.1, on the reverse strand, counting down.
TCGGCGGTCGGTGGTTGGCCGTCTGCGGTCTGGGCCGCGGTGGTTCAGGTGTGCTCGGGTGTCAGGTGGACCGTGGCCAGGGCGCCGCCGCTGGCGGGGTTTTCGTAGGTGACCTTGGTGTTCAGCAGCCGGGCCTGGCCGGTGACGATGGTGAGGCCCAGGCCGATGCCGGCGCCGCGTTCGCGGGCGCCGGTGCGGAAGCGCTGGGGGCCGTGGGTGAGCAGTTCGGCGGGGAAGCCGGAGCCGTGGTCGTGTACGCGGACCGCCGTTCCGTCGACTTCCAGGGTCACCGGTGGGGCGCCGTGGAGTTGGGCGTTGGTGAGCAGGTTGACGAGGATGCGTTCGACGCGGCGGGGGTCGGTCGAGACGGGCGTTTCGTTGTGGACCGTGACCTCGACGTCGCCGCCCGTCAGTGCGACGGCCCGGTGCGCCAGGGTGCTCGGGAGGATCTTCTCGTGTTGTGCCTGCTCGACGCCCGGTACATCCAGCCGGGCCACCTCCAGGACGTTCTCCACGAGAGTGCGCAGGGTGTCCACGCCCGCGCTGACCAGTTCGGCCGGGCGGCCGGGCGGCAGGAGTCCGACGGCGGTCACCAGACCGGCGACAGGGGTGCGGAGCTCATGGGCGATATCGGCGGTGACCTGCCGTTCGGCCTCCAGGCGGGCGCTCAGTGCGTCGGCCATGGTGTTGACGGCGGCGCCGAGCCGGGCGATCTCGTCCTTGCCCTTGGGCCGGACCCGGTCGGTCAGATCGCCGTCCGCGATCCGCTGTGCGGTGTCCGCGGACGCCGTGATGCGCCGTCCCGCGCCGGCCGCCGCGACGACGCCCAGCACGCAGCCGAGCGCGGTGACGGAAGCGCCGGAGCCGACCAGCACCCGGTCGAGATCGGCGAGGGCACGGGCCTGCGGGGCGTAGGAGCGCCGGATGGCGAGGAGGTCGCGGCCGCTGCGGGTGGCGGCCCACAGCACCGGGGCCCCGGAACCGCCGGTGTTCTGGAGGCAGGTGGCCCGCACGGGGCGGTCGGTGACGGTCCTGCGGAGCGCGGCGGGCAGGTCCGGCGGATTGACCAGGGCGCCGCTGTCGATTCCGGAGGAGTAGGCGCCGACCGCCTCGACGAGCCGGGCGTCGGCCGCACGGCCGGCGTTCTTGCGCTGGCCCTCGGCGGTGAGCTGGTGCACCAGCAGACCGATGAGGGTGGCGACGATCGCGGCCGTCCCGGCGATGACCAGGGCGGTCTTGGTGCGCAGCCCCATGGTGGTCAGGGCGCGAGCTTGTAGCCGAAGCCGCGGACGGTCACGATGCGGCCGTGGCCGATCTTGGCGCGCAGCCGCTGTACGTGGACGTCGACGACACGGGGGTCGCCGCCGCACGCGTAGTCCCATACGCGCTCCAGCAGCGTGGTCCGCGAGAGCACGATGCCGGGCTCGGCCGCGAATTCGAGCACCAACCTGCGCTCGGTGGGGGTGAGTTCGAGCAGCCGGCCCGCCCGGTGGATGTCCATGGACGCGGTGTCCACCGTGAGGTCGCCGAACCGCAGCAGCGTCGGTTCCTCCCGCGGGCCGGTCTCGGGGAAGTCCGCGGTGCGGCGCAGCGCCGCACGTATGCGGGCGACCAGCACCGGTATGTCGTACGGCTTGGTGAGGTAGTCGTCGGCGCCCGCTTCGAGACCGAGGACGACGTCCACCGGATCGGTGCGGGCGGAGAGCATCAGCACCGGCAGCCGGCTCACCTCACGGATGCGGCGCACCACGCTGACCCCGTCGAGGCGCGGCAGCATGACGTCCAGGAGGGCGACATCGGGGGCGCGGTCGTGGAACTGTGCGAGCCCGGCGTGGCCGTCGGCGGCCGTGCGCACCTGGTATCCGTAGCGTTCCAGGGACAGTTGGGTGGCCTCACGCAGCAGGGGGTCGTCCTCCACGAGCAGCACATCGGTCATCGCTTGCGTTCCTAGGGCTCGGGGACGGGCAGCCGGACGTTGCGCAGCTCGGCTGCCGGGTCGGGCGGGAGGTGGTGGGAGGACCGTACGACGGCGCGGCTGTAGTACGAGACGTTCTCTTGGTGTTGCAGGCGGCTGAGTTCGACGGTGGCCGGGTATCCGTGCGCGGGGCAGTGGGGGATGCACCACATGCCGGTCACCCGCCCGGTGGCAACGGCTTTCGGCTTTCCCCAGGAGCGCCAGCTCAGCCGGGAGACCGAGGAGAACTCGGTGAGGGCGAACCCCGTGGGGCGGGTCAGCGGATGGCCCAGGGTGTCGGAGACATAGACCGGTCCTGAGACCTGGGTGGGGCTGGGCGCGGGGCCCTCGACGTGGGGCTGTTCGGGGTTGCCGCACCCGGTGAGGCCCACGGCTGTCAGCACCAGCGCGATGCCGGTGGCCAGGGCCGTGGGCTTGTTCATCGGGGGCTTCTCACATCAGCTGGTGGCGAGCGGGTGCTTGCCCTGGAGGTCCTCGGAATCGTACGCACCGGAGCCCCCGGCCAGCTTCAGGGTGAAGGAGGAGAAGACCTTCTTGCCGTTCACGGTCTTCGGGTCCGACAGCGTGAGGGTGCCCTTCAGCGGCTTGTCGAGGCAGGTCTCGAGGCACCAGTTGCCGGTGACCTCACCGGTGGCGACGGCCTTCTTCGCGTCCCACTGCTTCCAGTTGAGGTCCCCGACCGAGGTGAACTCGGAGAGCACCAGGCTCTCGGGGCTGCGCTCGGCCTTGCCCTTGTCCGCGTTCTCCTCGCCGACGTGGTTGATGACGTAGGGGGTGTTGTCGGTCTGGGCGACACCCGCGGTGTGGGCACGAGCGGTGTGTGCCGGGGCGGTGGCGGCGTTCGCCCCCGTGGCGGTGGCGAAGGTGCCGAGGGCGGCGACACAGGCCAGGCCCGCGCCTATGGCCGTCTTGTGGCGCCGGATCAGGCTCGTGCTGCGGTTCATGATCTCGCTCCGGTTCCTGGGGATCAGTCGACGTGTCAGAAGCTAGGAGCGACGCTTCTCGATGGCCTGTCAGCCGTGTAACAGCCGTCCATCGACGGCTGTTACCTGATCTACATACGGGCGGGACCTGCATACGGGCGGGATCTACATGCGGGCGGGAGGCTTCCCGGTCAGAGCGGTTCGCTCGCCGTCCCTGGTCACCGCGATGCCCTTGGGCACCTCGACCTTGAACCGGGCGTCACAGAGGGCGATGCCGGTGCAGCCGGCGTCGATGTCGAGGGTGTCGCCCTTGAGGGTCCAGGTCAGCCGCTCGCTGCCCGCGGCCGCGTCGAACCAGCGGGTGACCTTGATGTCCTTGCGGTCGGTGGCGACCAGGTCCGTGGCGACCTCGTGCGTCGTCAGCTTCAGGGAGGTGCCGGTGTACGGGAAACTCTTCGATTCCGGCGTCGCCTTCGTGGCGTCCACCGAGCAGCCGGTGAGGCCGAGGGCGGCGACGGCGGCCGCCGCGACGACGAGGGTGACGGGCCGCTTCGAGCCGGCTCCTGGAAACATCGGTTCCTCCACAGTTACGGATGGGTGCACTGGGAGGAGGATCCCGGGGCCGGGCGGGCGGCACATCTGCCGATCGGCAGATATCGGGTCAGCGGACGGCAGGCGCCGGCAGCAGGCATCTGACCCGCCACCCCTGTGCGTACGGGCCCGCCTCCAGCGCGCCGCCGAGGGCGCCGACCCGCTCGGCGAGGCCCGCGAGGCCGGTGCCGCCGCCCCGGCGGGTGTCCGCGGGCGACCCCGGCCCCGCGGTGTCGGCGACCGAGACCTCCACGGCCCGGTCGGCGGTCCGGCCCGCGAACACCTCGACCCGGCCGGCCTTCGGCGCATGCCGCCGTACGTTGGTCAGCGCCTCCAGCACCACCCGGTACGCGGTGTCCTCGGCCTCCCGTGAGAGGGCGCCGGCCACCTCGTCCTCCACGGACAGCGCGACCTCGGCGGTGGCCATGGAGGAGAAACGGCCGAGGAGTTCGGGCAGATCGGCCAGACCGTGGAGCCGGGTGGACGGCGGCTCATCCCATGGGCGCCCGTCCGCCTCGCGCAGCGTCGCCACCGTCCGGTCCATGGAGTCCAGCGCCCGCAGCCCGGCCTGCTCGATCCGGTGCAGCAGCGCCCGGTGTTCCCCGGGGCCGGGGGCGTCGTCCAGCTGGGCCGCCTGGGCCTCCAGGACGATGCCGGTGACCTCGTGCGCCACGAAGTCATGCAGATCGCGGGCGACTTCGAGCCGCTGCTCGCGCCGGGCCAGCGCCACGGCATGTGCCCGGCGGGTGTCCAGCGCCCGCAGATAGAGCCCGACGCCGGCCGCACACGCGGTGGGGAACAAGGCCAGTGCGGCCAGGAAGACCGATTCCTTGAGCCCGAGGTGCGGGTCGTGCAGGGTGTGGCGCAGGGGCAGCAGGATCGCGGCCGTGCCGGTCAGGGCGCCGGCGACGCCGGCCCGGGGGCCGGGCACATGGCGTACCACCCGCTCCAGGAGGACGAGCAGCGCGACCGTCTCGAACGGGAGCCACAGGAGGGCCAGGCCGGCCTTCCCGAACGAGACGGAGTCCGCGGCGAGGGAGAGCAGCGCGAGGCCGCCCGCCGCCCGGTCGAGGGAGATCCGGCCGGTCGGCCAGGGCAGGACCGCTATGACCAGCGCCAGCGCCGCCATGACCGCCGGCAGCCAGCCGCCGGGTGGCGAGATGGCGGCGGGAAGCAGCATCGCCGCGGCGGCCGTCCCGCCCCATCGGCGGCGTCTTCTCCGGGCACGTCTGTCGTCCACCATGGCGCCGAGGTTACGCACGGCGTGTACGGGAGACACGCGGGGCGGTGGAAGGGGCCTTTGCCGCCGTGGCCGTCGGGGGCCGGGGGTCGGGCGGCTGCCCGATGGTCCGGTGAGTGACGGATGGGCCGTTGAATGACGGATGGCCCGGTGGCTGACGGGCGGCTCGGTGGCCGGCGGAGCCCGTCAGCCCGGTGTCCGTCCGGTCGCGTACCCCAACTCCCAGGCCCGTACGGCGATCCCGACCCGGTTACGGACCTGAAGCTTGCGCTGAATGCTGGCGACATGGGTCTTGACCGTGCCCGCGGAGATGAACAACTCGGCAGCGATATCGGCATTGGTCTTTCCCTCGGCGACCTTTCCGGCAATCTCCACCTCCCGCTCGGTCAGCACCGCATCGCGGCGGCGGGGACGGCGGCCGGCCGTGGGGCCGGTGACATGCTGGAGCAGCCGGACGGTGACCGACGGGCTGATCAGGCTGTCGCCTGCCATTGCCGCCCGGACCGCTTCGACCAGCAGCGTCGGCCCCGAGCGCTTGAGCAGAAAGCCCGAGGCGCCGAAGCGCAGCGCGGGATAGACATATTCGTCGAGGTCGAAGGTCGTCACGATGACGATCCGGACCGGGGCGGCCGTCGCGGGGTCGGCCAGCCGGCGGGTCACCTCCAGACCGTCCATGCGCGGCATCCGGATGTCCACCAGCGCGACATCCGGCTTCAGGGTGCGCCCCAACTCCACGGCGTCCACACCGTTTGCCGCCTCGCCGACCACTTCCATGTCGGGCTGGCGCTCCACGATGCGGCGTATCCCCCGGCGGACCATCTCCTGATCGTCGGCGATCAGTAAGCGAATCGTCACGGGCGGGAATTCTGCCGTACGGCCGGGACGGAAACGAAGCGTGAACGCCCCTCGCGCTGCGGGTCGGCGAAGAAGAACGGGATCCAGCCATCCGCCGACTCCAGGTCGGTGCCGGCCAGTGGGGTGCGGCGGTGCGCGGCGTATACGGCGTACACGGCGTACGCGGCCCACGGCGTACACGGCGTACGCGGCCCACGGCGTACGCGGCCGACGCCCGGCTCTCGGGAGCGGCCACCCGTCATCCCTCGGGGGTCAGAAAAGGGGGTCGAGCAGGGCCAGGGTGCGCAAGCGCCCCACGGCGCTCCGGCGGCGCCGCGTGCCCGGATGGAGGGCAGCCCGGCGACCCGCGCCTCACCCGCCCGATCACCCTCCACACCCCAGCTGACCTGGGAAAATGCGACCGGTGCGGCGGGGCGACGGACAGCGGCCGCAGGGATCCTCGCGTGGCGGGTGACGAGGGATGCGGGCATGTTGAGGAGACAGCCGCATTCCTGGACGGAGCGACTGTACGGAAGGACTGGACGGAAGGACTGGACGGAGGGACTGGACGGCGGGAAGGGCCTCAGGGGGCACACCTGACGCGGACGCGGCCGTCCGCGGCCGAGCGGACCAGGAGGCTCCCGCATGCTTCGGAGATCGCTGCGGATCCCCGCGGCCGGCGTCGCCTATCTGGTGGCGGCCGCGGTGTCGTCGTCCGCGATGGCGTCCGGCCCGGAGGAGTACGCCGATGTCGCCGTCAGCAGCGGGACACGGGCCGGCCCCGGCACCGCGGCGACGCGGGTGATAGCCCACCGCGGCGCCTCCCGTTACGCCCCTGAGAACACCCTCGCCGCCGTCGATGCCGCGCACCGCCGCGGTCTCATATGGGTCGAGAACGATGTGCAGCGCAGCAAGGACGGCCGGCTGGTGGTGGTGCACGACACCACGCTGAAGCGGACGACCGATGCCACCAAGGTGTTTCCCGGGCGGGCGCCATGGCGGGTGGGGGACTTCACGGCTGCCGAGATCGCGCGGCTGGACGCCGGCAGCTGGTTCGGCAAGCGGTTCGCGGGGGAGCGGGTGCCGACGCTCGCCGCCTATCTACGCCGTCTGGACCAAAACGGGCAGCGCCTTTTGCTGGAGATCAAGGCGCCTGAGAGGTATCCCGGAATCGAGGCGCAGGTCATCCGCGAACTACGGGCACGAGGGTGGCTGGATCGCGCCCATGTCCGGAGCCGGCTCGTGGTCCAGAGCTTCTGTGTGCCGTGCGTAAAGGCCGTGCACGAGAGGGCGCCACAGATTCGTACGGGGATTCTCGGGGCGCCCGAGATAGGCAAACTGGCGGGCTATGCGCGGTTCGCGGATCAGATCAACCCCCGTGTGTCCGCGCTCAGTTCGCGTTGGCTGGCGGCCGTGCACCGACTGCGGGGCCCGCACGGGCGCCCGTTGGAGGTCTATGCGTGGGACGTGGCGAAGAACACCAGCGCCCGGTCGGTGAGAGCGCGCGGTGTCGAAGGTGTTATTGAATAGCGGGCAAGGGCCGGGGATTAGAGGGGCATTGTCCAGATCTCGTGGGGTGCCGCACTCCGCTCCGGGCCACGCTGCCGCCCGCGGCACCGTGAAGGAGCTGTGGAGGGCGGATGCGCCGGGTGTGGCCGCCGCAGTCGGGGATTTACGTGATTCCCGCTGCGGGGCTAAGGTGCCTGAGATGTTCGACGCCGCCACACTCCCCGTAAAAGAACTAAGACGCAGGATTTGGCTTTTGGGTTCCGATTTGCGGCCCGGTGCGGGCCAGCGTTCAGCTCTTCCCCTGGGATCGTTCCAGGAGGCTCCTTGACGAACGATTTTCCGTCGTACGGCGAACGGCGGGTGCCACTTCCCCCGCAACGGCAGACGCCGCATGACACGCTGAGTCCGGCGGGCGCACCGGCACCGGCCGGGACCGGCGGTGCGACGGCGACGATGGCACCGCCGACGGCGACCGCGCCCGGACCGGCGACGGCCCGTCAGCGGGCGGCCCCGGGCAACGCCTCGCATGCCAAGCCCCGAGGTCACGCCAAGGGCCGGGGCGCGGACCCGGCCAGGAATGCCGGTGCGGCCGATGCCAAGGCGAAGCCCCGCGATGCCTTCTTCGACAACGCGAAGTATCTGGCCATCGTGCTCGTGGCGATGGGCCACTCCTGGGAGCCGCTGCGCGACGGCAGCCGGTCGGCGGCGGCGCTCTACATCACCGTCTACGCCTTCCACATGCCGGCGTTCATCATCATCTCCGGTTATTTCTCGCGCAGTTTCGATATGCGCAAGGACCGGCTCCAGCGGCTGATTACCGGAGTTGCGGTTCCTTACATCCTCTTCGAAGTCGCCTACACGCTCTTCAAGAGGTGGGCGGACGACGATCCGGGTTATCCGATCAGCCTGATGGATCCCTGGTATCTGACGTGGTTCCTGGCCGCCCTGTTCATCTGGCGGCTGACCACCCCGCTGTGGAAGATCGTGCGCTGGCCGGTGCCGCTGGCCCTGGCCGTGGCCGTGCTCGCGTCCCTCTCCCCGGACATCGGCGATGACCTGGACCTCCAGCGGGTGCTCCAGTTCCTGCCGTTCTTCGTGATCGGGCTCTCGCTGCGGCCGGAGCACTTCAAGCTGGTACGCCGCAAGAAGGCGCGGATGCTGGCCGTGCCGGTCTTCGCGGCCGCGCTGGTCTTCGCCTACTGGGCGGCGCCGCGGATGAACGCCGCGTGGTTCTACCACCGCGACGCCGCGCAGGAGCTGGCCGCCCCGTGGTGGAGCGGTGCGGTGATGACGCTGGCGATGTTCGGCTGTTCACTCGTGCTGGTGGCCTGTTTCTTCGCCTGGATCCCGGGCCGCACGATGTGGTGCACGGCGCTGGGCGCGGGCACCCTCTACGGCTATCTGCTGCACGGCTTCCTCGCCAAGGGGTCGCGCTTCTGGAACTGGTACGACGCTCCGTGGATGCACACGCCCTGGGGTGCGGTACTGCTGACGCTCACCGCGGGCACCGTCATCACGGTGCTGTGCACACCCCCCGTACAGCGGGCCTTCCGGTTCGCCATGGAGCCCAAGATGACCTGGGCGTTCAAGAAGGATCCGGTGGGGATGGCCCGCGGCCGGAACTGAGCGGTCGCCGGCGGAGTCTCGAACAGCGTCAGGGGCGCTCGTTCCACCGGGAGACCGGCGGGGCGGGCGCCCCTGACGCATGCGGAGGGGGCGGCGGCCGACGCGCCGCCGGCGTCGCGAGGCGGACGGGACTGTGCAGACCGGCCCTAGCGGACTAGCGGACGACGGCGATGCCTTCGATCTCGACCAGGGCCGTCTCGTCCCACAGGCGGGTGGCGCCGATCACCGCCATCGCCGGGTAGGCGCCGCCGACCAGGCGCTTCCACACGGCGCCGAGGTCACGGGCATGCCGGCGGTAATCGGCGACATCGACGGCGAAGACCGTGAGTTTGGCCAGGTCGGACGGGCCGGCGCCGGAGGCCGCCGCGACGTCCAGGAGGTTCGTCAGCGCCCGCTCGAACTGCTCGACGATGCCGTCGCCGACGATCCGGCCCGATCCGTCGAGAGCGGTCTGTCCGGCGAGAAAGACCATGGTGCCCGGGGCGGCGCGCACGGCATGGCTGAATCCGGTGGGCGGCGCGAGATGCGGCGGATTGATGCGCTCCAGCTCGCCACCGCCACCGCCCGCGGCCGCACCGCGCTCACCGTTCTGTGCACCCATCCCCGCTCCCGCGCTCGTCCCGCTCTCGGCACTCATTCCCGCCGGCTCCCCTCCGCCGCCAACTCGTATCGCACACCCAGGGATTGAAGCGCGTCCCGTTCCTCCTGGGGAAGCTCTTCATCGGAGATGACGAGATCGAAGTCGGCCAGCGGCGCGAGTTCGTAGAGCGCCTGGCGGCCGAACTTGGAGTGGTCCACCAGCAGCACCTTGCGCCGGGCAGCGGCCATCAGCGCGCGCTTGACCAGGACGTTCTCCTGCGCCTGGTGGTAGCAGTGGCCGTTGTCGACCGCGGAGGTGGACAGAAAGGCGACATCGGCGCGGAAGCTGCGGGCGCTGTCGGCGGTGGACATGCCGAGGAAGGCGTTGAACGCCGCGTGATACTCGCCGCCCAGCGCGATCACCCGGATGTCGGGCTCCTCGGCCAGTTCGTTGATGACCTGAAGGGAGTTGGTGATGACGGTGTAGGCGCCGCGCCCGGAGAGTGCGCGGGCCAGCGGCAGTGCCGTACTGGAGTCGTCGATGATCACGGCCTGGCCGGGCTCGGCCATGGCCAGCGCGGCCGCGCAGATGGCCTCCTTCGCCGCCACCTGCTCATTGCCGCGCCAGCGCGCGTTGGACTCGAAGAGGGCGTTGGGCGCGGCCGTGGCGCCGCCGCGTACCTTCCGCAGCCAGCCCTGGTGCTCCAGGGTGTCCAGATCGCGGTGCACCGTCATCTGGCTGACGCCGAGCTCCCCGACCAGCTCCTCGATGGTCACCTGGCCCTCGGCCAGCACCCGGTCGGCGATCCGCTTCCGGCGGTCCCTGGGGCTCAGCTTGGTGACCGACGGATCAGTCGCGTCCGAGGAGTCGGCGGCCCCTTCGGTGTCGGTCAACGCTGGTCCCTTCCCGGATCACATCTCGGCCGTTCGCCCGTGGCAGGCCCCTACCCGGGGAGTTTAGGGCGTGCCCCGGCGGATCCACGCGGGCCCGCGGCGCTCCCCAGGACCGCGGGCCGTACGCCGGGCACCGGAAGCCATCTGGCGCTGCGTCGCGTCTCCTAGCGCGACGCCCTCACCGCCGCCGCCACCGGCTCATGGCCGTCCAGCGTGCCCCGGGCGCCGTAGGGGCGGAACCGCAGAAACGCCGACTCGTGGTGGAACGGATCCGCCCGGTCCCGCCTGACCGCTTCCTGGTGTGCGGGCCGGTCGGCGCCGTAGGCGTAGTGGCGCATCGCCGACAGGCTCTGCCACAGGGAGAACGTGCCGACGAAGCGGGGCGGTCTGGCCAGCGCTGCCGACGCCATCAGCGAAGGATCGGCCGCTGCCCGGCCGGAGGCGTGGGAACTGGCACGCAGGAACGGCAGTGCGCGGCGCAGCCGCAGCTGTCCGAGAGTGAGGACGGCGACCGGCCCGTCCTCCTCGTCCCCCGCGGCACCGGGGGCGATCTCGACGGGCATCGCGGGCCACGAACCGGAGACCCGCAGCGGCTGAAGCCGCACATGCCAGCCGCCGGCCAGCCGCCGGGCCAGCGGGTCCTCGGCGAGAAAGCGGTCGAGCGCGGCATCGTCCTCCCACGAGGCGAGCAGCCCGGCCCGTCCGGGCCGCACCCGGGGCGGACCGGCCGCGACGGCGCCGGTGAGCGTGGTCTGGGCGTACCGGAGGCCGGGGGTGTGGTCCGGCCGTGGACGCTCCCGGAGGACGGCACGGACAGTGCGGACACCGACGTCGGCGAAGTGGACGGAAACGATCACGAGGAGCCCCCGTTCCTAAGTTACTCATGCGTATACCAAGTGGTACACGATCCAGTATCCTTTATCGCAGCGGCCATGGCGAGCCGAAATCACCAGCCGGAACAAGCCAGATCGCAGGATGGAGCACATGAGCGAGATCGAGCGGAGCCGCGCCGCGCGCGCCGAGGCCAGGACGCGTATCGAGGACACGGCCGCCCGGCTGTTCGCGGAGCGCGGCTTCGCGGGCACGACCATCGGGGAGATCGCCGCCGAAGCGGGCCTGAGCAAGCCGATGCTCTACCGCCACTTCGACTCCAAGCAGGAGCTGCACCTCGCCCTGCTGGAGCGGCACCGCGACGAGCTGGCCGCCGCCCCGGTCCGCGAACTCCTCCACGGCGAGGGCGACCTGGCCACGAGGATGACGGCGATGTACGACGCCTGGTTCGGGTATGTGCAGAGCCATCCGTACACCTGGCGCATGATGTTCCGGGACACCACGGGGGACGCCCAGGTGGCGGCCTTCCACCGTGAGCTCCAGCGCAGACAGCGGGAGACGGACATGGCGCTGCTGCGCGAGTTCGTGCCCGGCATCCCCGAGGCGGAGCTGGAGCCCCTCGGCGAGGCGATCCGCAGCTCGCTGTACGGGCTCGCCCTGTGGTGGCTGGAGCGGCCCGACCGCCCGCGCGAGCTGCTGGTCGCGGCGATGGTGCGGATCACCCGTGGCCTGATCTCCACCGTCGAGGCCCCGGGCGGCGACCGTCAGGGCGCCGAGGCAGCCACCGGGCAGGTCACCCCCGGCGCGCCGGACGGGACGAACTGAGCGGCCTCACACCACCGCCGGACACGCCGGATACAACGCCGCCCTCAACTGCCCCGTCCAGTGCGCCGCCATCTCCTTCGCCACCCCGGTGTCCGCCGCGTACAGCTCGAAGCCGTGCCAGGCACCGGGCACATTGCGGACCGTGACCGGCACCCCCGCATCCATCAGACGCCGGGCGTAGGCCAGCCCCGCGTCACGCATCGGATCGAGATCGCAGACCAGAACATGGGCCGGCGGCAGCCCCGACAGCTCCGTGGCGCGGGCCGGTGCGGCATACGCCTCCGCCGTCGCCGTCCCCTCCGGAAGGTAGTGCTTCCAGGACGTCTGGACGCCGCGCCCGTCGAGCACCCGCGCCTCCCCGGCCCCTTCCGCGTCCGCCGCCCCGTCCGCCCCGACCCGGTCATCCAGATCCGGCACGCACAGCGACTGAAAGGCGAGCGCAGGACCGCCCCGGTCACGCGCCATCAGGGCAACAGCGGCACTGAGCCCACCGCCCGCGGACTTGCCTGCCACAGCGATCCGCCCGGGATCGATGCCCAGCTCGGCAGCCCGCCCCGCCGCCCATTCCAGGGCGAGATAGCAGTCCTCCACCCCGGCCGGGTAGCGGTGCTCCGGGGCGAGGCGGTATTCGACGGTGAGGACGACGGCCGGCAGTTCACGGCAGAGCTCGACGGCCACGCGGTCCTGGCCCGGCAGCGACCGGCCGAGGGCGAACCCGCCACCGTGGAAGTGCAGCACGGCGGGCAGCGCGTCACCTCCGCTCCCGGGGGCGGCGCCCACCGCCCCCTCCGGACGGTAGACCTCGACCGACAGCACGCTGCCGTCCGTCCGCGGGATGCCGAACCGCTCGCTGCACACGCCCGTACGGTCGGCCGGGAAGGATGCCAGCATCTCGTGGAACTCCCGGCGCGTGGCCTCGATGTCCGCATACGGGTCAGGGAGCAGCGGCAACGACGCAAATGCCGGGACGAGTTCGGGATGCACGCGTCTCGCGGTCAGGTCGGTCATCTCGGGCTGGACGCTCATACGGGGTGCTCCTCGTTCAGGACGGACGTACCAGGGCTTCTGCTCACGATCCCCACCCGCACGCCCGCACCGGCCCTGCGGTGCCGGCCGCCCGGCTCACTTCGCGTCCGCATAGCACTCCACCACCGCCGTGGTGAACGGGAAACGGACCGGCGTCTCCCCGAACGCGATCCGCCCTGCCGCCGCGGCCGCCTCCGTGATCGCTTCGGCGACCGTCGCCGCCTCCTGGGCGGGACAGTGCACGATCACCTCGTCATGCTGGAAGAAGACCAGCTCGGCGTGGAGCCCGCACTCCGACAGCGCGCGGCGCAGCGCGGCCAGCATCAGCAACGCCCAGTCGGCGGCGCTGCCCTGGACGACGAAGTTGCGGGTGAAGCGGCCGCGCGCGCGGGCGGCGGCCGAGCTGCTGCCGTACGCCGCGGACGGCTCCTCCTCCTGGGGCAGGCCCGCCTCGTCGGGCGGTGCCACGGACGCGGGCGGGCAGGTACGGCCCAGCCAGGTGCGCACCAGCCGCCCCTCCTCGCCCGCGCGCGCCGCCTCGTCCACATACGCCACCGCGGCCGGATAGCGGCGGCGCAGATCGGCCATGTGCTTGAGGGCGTCGCCGGATGTCTGGCCGTAAATGGCGCCCAGCAGGCCGAGTTTGGCCCGGGCGCGGTCGCCGCCGAACGCGCGGGCCGCCAGATCCGCGTACAGATCCTCGCCGCTGCCGGCCACGTCCATCAGGCCCCGGTCGCGGGAGACGGCCGCCAGCACCCGGGGTTCCATCTGGTCGGCGTCGGCGACCACCAGGCGCCACCCCGGGTCGGCGAGCACGGCCTGCCGGATCACCTTGGGGATCTGGAGCGCGCCGCCGCCGTTGGCGGTCCAGCGGCCGGAGACCGTGCCACCGGGCAGATACTCGGGGCGGAAGCGGCCGTCGTGCACCCACTGCTGGAGCCATGCCCACCCATGAGCGGTGTACAGCCGGTAGAGCGTCTTGTACGCCAGCAGCGGCGCCACAGCGGGGTGATCGATCTGCTGCAATTCCCATTTGCGGGTCGAGGTGAGGGAAATCCCGGCGCGGGCAAAGGCCTTGATGATGTCGTTGGGCAGGTCAGGGCGCACCCGCGCGCCCTCCCCGAAGGCCCGGGACACCTCATCGGCCAGCTCCGCCATCCGGCGTGGCTCCCCGCCGCCCGGATAGCGCTCGCCCAGCAGCCCGTCGAGCAGCTTGCGGTGCACATCCGCCCGCCAGGGCACCCCGGCCCGCCCCATTTCCGTGGCGACCAGCGTGCCCGCGGATTCCGCGGCGAGCAGCAGCCGCATCCGGTCCGGATGCTTCGCCTTCTCCGTACGCGCCACCTGGCCGCCGTAGACCTCCAGCAGCGCCGTCAGCTCGTCCGTGCCGGGCGGCAGCGGCACCGGGCCCGGGTCGAACAGCGACGGCTGGGTCTGTGCCGTACGGACGGGCGGATCCGGCGGGACGGGCAGGCCGTGCCGCCGCGCCCAGGCGGCGGCCAGCGAACGCGGCTGACCGGACTGGCCCTCCTCATGGCCGATCAGCAGCGCCTCAGCGGCCTCCACGTCGTAGCACCGCTCGACCCGCACCCCCGCCGCCAGCAGCCGCCGGTAGATCTCCGCGGTGGACCGCCACACCCACCGCTCGACCTCGGGACGCGAGCGCACGGCCTCGGCGAGCGAGGACTCCCGCAGCACCGGTCCGGCGGGCCGGCCGTCCTGGGCGAGCGGGCAGAGACGAGCACCCCCGTCGCCCGTCTCCACCACCGCCCATCTCATGTCCCTGAGTCTTCCACCAGGGTCTGACATTCGCCCTGACCAGCGCGGACGACACGATCCCCGCCCGCGACGCAAGCGAGCGCACAGGTCCCGGCACCGCCTGAGCCGTACGCACGGTGAGCGGGCGATCACGCCCCGTGCGGCGGGTGGGGCGAACGGCTCCCGCCTCCAGGCGCCCCGGGCACAACCTCCGCGCCCGGGCGCAGGGTTTGAGGGCCGTACCGCGGCGAGCGTCGCCGCACGGTCACGCCCTCCGGCATCTTCTGCCCAACGCCAAGGCCGAGTTCGGCGACGGAGCCGACCTGGCCTGCACCCCGGCCGGTCAGCCGCCCGACGAGCTCCTCGACCGGGGCGCCCTCCCTTGGCGCCGGACTCTGCTGCAAAAGCCGTCAGGAAAACACCTGTGCGCGGAACACCTTCATGGCGCCATTGCGCACGAATCCCGTGGCAACCGGCGCCGTCCGCAGGCGGGTTGGGGTGACGCGCCACCATGAGGGACACGGAGTCGCTGCGTCCTTTCGGAAAAGCGAGCACCGTATTCACCCGATTGAACCGCTACTTTTGCCCGAGTTGGTGAGTTGAGCAGCTTGTCGCTCTAAGCGGCGCGTACAGATACCTGAATGCTGCTCAGTGAAGAGGTTCACCGTGAAGTTTGTCTCGAAGGCCGCCGTCCTGTCCGCTGCCGCGGGCATTGCCGTTGTGGGCGGGGCCGGTGTGGCCAGTGCCCATGGCGGTGCCGGCGCCGCGGGTGTCGCCCAGAACTCCCCCGGTGTCATCTCCGGCAACCTCATCCAGGTCCCGGTCGACGTGCCGGTCAACGTGTGCGGCAACACCATCAACATCGTCGCTCTGCTGAACCCGGCGTTCGGCAACACCTGCCTCAACACCTGATCCTCGCACAGCACTTGAGCTCCGGCCCGTAAGGGCGGGGCTTTCGATGCCAAAGGCCGGTACGGATTCTTCGTACCGGCCTTTGAAATGCCAAATCGTGCCCCGGAGGCTGAACATCGCCCGGGTCCAGTGATATGTATCTATGGTTTCGTGGCATTCGGGTGAAACGGCGAAACCGCACCCCCAGAAGCGAGTTGACCAGAGCGCTCCGGATACGGGCACTCCGCTTCTAGAAGGGTAAATCGTGATCAAGAAGGTCCTGGCCACGACGGCTGTAGCCGCGTCCATCGTCGGCATTTCGGCGGCGGTCGCCCCCCAGGCGATGGCTGTTGGCAACGACAACGGCACCTCCACGGTCAACGGCAACGGCGCCGCTTCGGCGTTCGGAAACTCCACCACCAGGGGCAAGATGAGCCCGCAGCTGGAGCTCGTCCAGGGCTCGCTGAACAAGCTGTGCCTCGCCCTGCCCAAGGTGAACGCCGGCATCGCCCCGGTGGCCGTGGTGCAGGACATCAACATCCTGTCGTCGCCGCAGAACCAGCAGTGCGCCGAGAACTCGAGCCAGGCGAAGGGCGACGAGGCGCTGTCGCACATCCTGGACGACATTGCGGTGCTCTCCGCCAACGGAGTCGGCAACCGCTGACCCGGCCATCGGTCGCAGGCCCGGCCGCCGGCTCTCTCTTCCTGAGCGGTCCGGGCCCGCGACACCCCCTTACGAGCCGTAAGGCCGAAGATTTTCCTGCCTTTCCGGCGGGAATTGTTATTCGGCGGGTACCTCGCACGTTCGAACTCCGGTGTTTTTTCCGCGTCGTATGCGCGGTGGCAATCTCCTGAAACGTTCTTGCATCCTTCGGGCGATTCCTCCGAAAACTTCCCGGTAAGAGTTTCGTCCACGAGGAAAAATCGTTACCAATATCGGCAGCGGTGTTACGGGCGAGCAGATCAGCGCCCGAGCGACACGACGGTCGTGTTCGCTACGGACCCGCTGCAGGAAGGGCTCAAAGTGAAGTACGCAAAGGTCGCAGCAATCACTGCCGGTACGCTCATGGCGGTGGGCTCGGCTGCGCCGGCGTTCGCCGACGCGGGTGCCGCGGGTGGCGCCAAGAACTCTCCCGGTGTGCTCTCCGGAAACGCCATCCAGGTGCCGGTTCACATCCCGGTCAACCTCTGCGGCAACACCGTCAACATCGTTGCGCTGCTGAACCCGGCGTTCGGCAACAACTGCCTGAACCACTGACTCGAAGAGATTCGAGCCGTGTTCATTTGATCCGGTCCCGGTGTGCGCTGTCGTCTGCGCACCGGGGCCGGTCGGTGTTCGGCCCCGGCCCTGTCCGCTGAAATCGCAAAAGCCCGCACCTTTTGAGTGGCGTGGTCAAGAATGTGGAACTTCAGAGTTTCTCCACGAGACGGCACTCGTTAGTCAGGGTGAATGCGGTGATCCGAGCAGTGAAGTGAATGCTCACGTGGCGCTTGTGCCGCGGCACCTTCAAGCACCGCCCGAGAAGGGACAGTTGAAAGTGAAGTACGCGAAGTCTGCCGCAGTTGCTGTTGGTTCCGTCATGGCGCTGGCTGCGGCCGTGCCCGCTTTCGCCGCCCAGCCCGGCGCTCCGACCATGAGCCTCAACGGTGGTCTGACGGACGCGCTGAGCAGCAAGCAGCTGGACGGACACCAGCTCGCACCGCTGGTCAAGACGGTCAAGACCACGACGGACAAGGTCAAGTCGACCAGCGCGAAGAAGCTGCTCGGGAACGTCACCGGAGCCGCCGCCAAGAACGGCAAGCTGCTCGGCGGTCTGCCCCTCGGCAAGTAATTCCGGGCGCGCGGCCTCGCCCGTCGGCCGAGCGGGCACCGAGCAGTTCGCCGGTGCGGGACGTGATGACCGTGAACCTCGGCTATCCGGCGGATTGCTCCCGGCCAGCCGTCGCAGATATTCGCAGTTCATCGTTTCCGGATACCGCAGTCGCCGAATGCTTCGCGAGCCCCGGCCGAAACCACTACTCGGGGGCCGGCGGCCCTTCGAATGCGTCCCGCCTGTATGTCCCGGGCGGTTCCCCTTCTCGGTATGACCGGCCAGGGGCAAGCTCATTTGAGTGAATCAGCACAACCCAACTCAATTCTTTCGAGTTGGGCAGCGTGCCCGTCCCAGGGCAACCCGAAACACGAAGGACTAGCAATGATCAAGAAGACACTTGCGACCGCAGCTGTAGCTGTGTCCATTGTCGGAATTGCCGCCGCTGCCGCCCCTCAGGCGATGGCCACCGGCAACGACCACGGAACCTCGACCGTCAACGGCAACGGTGCGAAGCAGTTCTACGGCAACTCCACCACGTACGGCTACATGAGCCCGCAGATCGGCTTGATCCAGGGCTCGCTCAACAAGCCGTGCCTCGCCCTGCCCAAGCTGAACCTCGGCGCCGCTGCGGCCGTCGTTCAGGACATCAATGTCCTGTCGTCGCCGCAGAACCAGCAGTGCACCGAGAACTCGACCCAGGCCAAGGGCGACGAGCCGCTGTCGCACATCCTGGACGACATCGCGCTGCTCTCCGCCAACGGTGCCGGCAACCGCTGAGCGGCTGAGTAAGGCCCGGGCCGCCCAGCCCTCCTTCTTCTGGGCGGCCCGGGTTTTTGCTGCCATCGCTGCGCGAATCCGGTGCGTCCGGAGCGGGCAGCGGTGGACACCGGTGCGCGGAATTGTTATTCGCCCGTGACTGATATTCGGTGCACCGGATCGTTGAGAAGGATGTGTGGAGGGAAGCATGCCAATGCCCTTGTGAAATTGATGGGGTCGCCAGGGCATTGGCATGCCGGCCGAGAACACAGGGCAGGGCCTGCGTATCCGTTCAGCGGCGGCGTAGGCCCTTTGTCATACCGTCCGCCCGGAAAACTGCTCCCGGTCCGAGGAATGAAATTCGGTTCACCCGACCGGTTCGGAAAGGGTGACGGCGGGCGCTATGGGTCCACTTAGTGCACGTGACGTCTTTTCCGGGAAAGCCATCGCCATCTGTTCGGGTGATGATGCGGAACCCGTGCGGGTGTGACGGGTTATTCAAACAGGGCTCCCGTGCCGGGAGTTCGTTCTCCTGAAGGGTTTGCACGATGAAGAAGATGATGGCGGGTGCGGCAATTGCGGCCTCGCTCGTGGGAATGTCCGCGGCGGCCGCCCCGCAGGCCATGGCGATCGGCAACGACCGCGGCACGACCACGGTCAACGGCAACGGTGCCAAGTCGCTCTACGGCAACTCCACCACGACCGGCCAGCTGAGCACCCAGCTCGGGCTCGTCCAGGGCTCCCTGAACGACCTCTGCCTGGGCCTTCCGAAGGTCAACGCCGCCCTCGCGGGGCTCGTTGCCCAGGACATCAACGTGCTGTCGTCGCCGCAGAACCAGCAGTGCGTCGAGAACTCGAGCCAGGTGAAGGGCGACGAGGCGCTGTCGCACATCGTGGACGACCTCGCGGTGCTGTCCGGCAACGGCGTCGGCAACCGCTGACGGCGATCCGGCTCCGGCCGGTCCACCGCTTGCGACTCCGGGGGGTCGGCTCCGCTCACGCGCTGCCGACCCCCCGGTCGCGCGAGCACCACGGGGTGCGGGCGGCAGCTCGTACGCCATGACTGGAGACGAGGGGTGAGAGATGCGACAGAGCCTGAAGACGTGCGTGTTCGTGGCGGCGGCATCGGGCATGCTCGGCGCGGGCGCCGGCACGGCGTGTGCGGATGCCGGGGCCGGGGGGAGCACGGCGAACTCTCCCGGTGTGCTGTCCGGGAACACCATCCAGGTGACCGTGGACGCCCCGGTCAACGCGTGTGGCAACTCGGTGAGCGGGGGCGGGGCGCTCAACCCGGCCATGGGCGCCGCGTGCGGCAACGGTGCGGCACCTGTACCGGTGGCCCAGCGGCCCCTGAACGCGGCGCCGCCGTCCCAGGTGGCGCGCCGGCCGGTCGCCGAGCAGGTCCGGCGGCACGCGGCCCCGGAGCCGGCATCCCACCGGGCGCAGCCCCCGGTGGACCACCCGGCCAAGACGTCGCCGAAGCACGCCCGCAAGCCCGTGGGCGATCCCGGGACGCTTGATGCTTCCCGGGCCGCGCGGGACGCGCGCGTGGGGGCGGTGGCGCGGGCCGGGGCCTCGGCGGGCTCCGCGCTCCTGGCGTCCACCGGGCCCGGTGAGCTGGGCGTGATGGCCGGTATGGGCGGCGGGCTGCTGGTCGGCGGGGTGCTGCTGCTGCGCAGGGGCCGTACGCGCTACAGATGAGCGCGAGGTGCGCAGGCGGGCCGGGCGCTCCCTGGGGTCTCCAGGGGCTCGGCGGCCGGCCGAGCGGGTCCGGCGGGCCGCTCGGCCTGGGCCGCCCGGTCGAGCCGGCCGTCGGTATTTCCGGATGACTCGACCACGGGCCGTCGTACCGCTGTCGCCGGGCGGTGCTGCGGCTGGAAGCGGCCCTGCGGGGCGGACGACGGATCGTGCAGATCAACGCGCGGAAGCGGTGTCCGGTACGGGGAGGATCGTTCTTTCGCTCATTGGTGGGGACCCGTCTTCCGGGTGTTTGAACCGGTGCGGAACCGGGAGCGCCGCGGGGGCCGTGCCGCTCTCCTCAACCTCTGGCAAAATTGGGATGAAAGCCGCAAAAGTAATGGGTCGATGAGGTGGGGCCATGCTCATTGCGCTGGCGCAGACGGACTGCGTGCTGGGCGAGGTGGCGGAGAACCTCGATGCCGCCCGTGAGCAGATCGAGCAGGCGGCGGCGCAGAGCGCGGATCTCGTCGTCTTTCCCGAACTGAGCCTGCACGGTTACCACTTGGGCGCGCTCAAGCGCGACGAGGCCCTCGAGGCCAGCGATCCGCGGCTGCTGGGGCTCAGTACACTCGGCCCCGATGTGCTGGTCGGCTTCCACGAGCACACCAGCCTGCGGGCGTACAACACCGCGGCGCACTACTCGGGCGGCGAGCTGGTGCATGCGCACCGCAAGCTGTACCTCCCCAACTACCTGGCCTGGGAGGAGCGCAAGCACGTCAGCCCGGGGCAGTCGCTGCGGGCGTACGAGCTGAAGCGGGCCAGGAGCGGCGGCCGGGGCGCGACGCTGGTGTGCAACGACGCCTGGCAGCCGACGCTGCCGTGGCTGGCGGTGCAGGACGGCGCCGAGGTGCTGTTCGTCCCGACCAACAGCGCGGCGAGCCTGGATCCGGAGGCGATGGACACCGGCCTGTACTGGGACACGCTGCTGTCCTATACGGCGCGGATGCTCCAGTGCTGGGTGGTCTTCGTCAACCGGGTGGGCAATGAGCTCGGCGCGACGTTCTGGGGCGGCTCACGGGTGGTGGACCCGCGGGGCGCGGTGGTGGCGCAGGCGCCCAAGTGGGAGCCCTCGCTGGTCACCGTCGAGATCGATCTCGCCGAGGCGCGGCGGCAGCGGCGTGCGGTACCGCTGGTCGCCGAGGCCCGGCTGGGGCTGATCGACCGCGAGGTGCGGCGGCTGATCGACGAGGGCGGCGACCACTAGGGCGTGTCCGGGCGGCGGCCCGGCGTCAGTGGCGGGCGGCGGAATCCGCGTGGGGAGTCCCGTCCGGGCGGTCGTCCTTGAGGGACTTGGCCTCGGACTTGAGGATGCGCATCGAGCGGCCCAGGCCGCGCGCCATGTCGGGCAGCTTCTTCGAGCCGAAGAGCAGCACGAGGACGGCGATGATCAGGAGCAGGTGCCAGGGCTCGAAGGCGTTGCGGAGCATGAGCGCGCTCGCTTTCGTCGGGAATGCCGGCGGACGTTCTGTCCAGTATTACCCGAACGGTCCGGCCGTCCGGTCCAGGGGGGCGTCCCCGGGGCCGGACGGCCGGCGGTGCGCTACCAGCTCGACTTGCGGACCCCCGGCAGGTAGCCCGCGTGCGCCTGCTCGCGCAGCCGTACCCGGGAGAGGCCGAAGGCGCGGAAGTAGCCGCGCGGGCGCCCGTCGACGCTGTCGCGGTTGCGTACCCGGGTGGCGCTGGCGTCCCGCGGCTGGCGGGAGAGTTCGCGCCGGGCGGCGGTGCGCTCCTGCTCCGGCGTGTGCGGGCTGCGGATGACGGCCTTGAGGACGGCGCGCCGGGCGGCATAGCGGGCGACGGTCGCGCGGCGCTTCTCGTTCTTGGCGATCTTGCTCTGCTTGGCCATCAGACCTTCTCCCCTCGTGCGCGGATACGGGCCACGGCGGCCTCGATCCCGATCATGTCCACGGTCTTGAGGCCCCTGGCGCTCAGCGTGAGCCGGATGTGCCGGCCCTCGCTCGGGAGCCAGTAGCGCTTGCGCTGGATGTTGGGGTCGAAGCGGCGCGAGGTGCGGCGGTGCGAATGGGAGACGGAGTTGCCGAAGCCCGGCTTGCGGCCGGTCAGCTGGCAGTGGGCGGACACGGTGCGGTCCTTCCGGTCGGGGCCCCTGGTGGGGAGCCTATTGAAAATGGAAACCATTTCCGTATACTAACCACATGGCCCGCAACGAACTACGCCCGGTCGTCAAGCTCCGGTCCACCGCCGGCACCGTTCCCCAAGCTCTCGGCTTCGCTCGAGCAGGGGAGGCCCCAATGACCGCGACCGGTGACGCGACGGTCGAGTGGACGGACGGCAACACCTATCCCGTCATCGACGTCGAGATCTCCTCGGCGAGCCACCCCTTCCATACGGGCACCGCCCGGGTGCTGGACACCGCGGGCCGCGTCGAGCGGTTCGAGCGCCGCTACGGCAAGCGCGAGGCCCGCTGATGGAACGGCTCCCTGTCGTGCTGGTGGGCGGCCTGCACGCGAAGGCGCGGCGGGCCGCCGTCGAGCGGCTGCTGCGGTCCGTCCCCGGCAGCGTCGCGCTCCACCACGACCTCGCCTCCGCCGCCGAGGGCACCGTGCGGCGCACGGTCCGCGACGCGGGCGGCACCCTCGACACCGGATCGGCACCGCTGGTCAACGACTGTGCCTGCTGTGCGCTGCGCGAGGACCTGGTGCCCGAGCTGGAGCGGCTGGCAGCCGGCCGCACCTGCCGGCTGGCCGTCGTCGAACTGTGGGACTCGGTCGAGCCCAAGGCGATGGCCGAGGTGGTCACCGCCTGCGGCAGCGAGAACTTCGCACTCACCGGTGTCGTCACCGCCGTCGACCCCGCGCTGCTGCTGCCCTACCTCGGCTGCGGCGACGACCTCGCGGAGGCCGGCCTCGCCGCCGCGGCCTCCGACCAGCGCACGGTCGCCGACACCTGGGCGCGACAGCTGGAGTACGCGCCGGTGCTGGCGATCGCCACGGGGGAGGAGACGGCGGAGCCGGCCGACCTCGCCCTGCTCGACCAGCTGCATCCGATGGCCCTCCGGGTCCCCGTGGAATCAGGGGAATTGGCGGCCGCGGCGACGGCCGGTTTCGATGTGGCGGCGGCCGCGGCGCGCCAGCACCCGGCCTGTGCGCTGCTGCCGCAGGAGGCCGATGCGGAGGGCGTCAGCACGCTCGTATGGCAGCAGACCCGGCCCTTCCACCCCGAGCGGCTCTACTGTGCGCTGGAGGATCTGACCTGTGCGGCCGCGCGCAGCCGGGGCCGGTTCTGGCTGGCCGACCGCCCGGACACCCTGCTGTCGTGGGACGCGGCCGGCGGGGCCCTGTGCGTGGAGAACGCCGGGCCGTGGCTGGCCTCGCTGCCGGACGCCGCATGGGAGATGGTGCCGCCGATGCGCCGGGCCGCCGCCGCGCTGGACTGGCACCCCGAGCACGGGGACCGCGCCCAGCATCTGGTCTTCACCTCGCCGGGCCTGGACCGTGAGGGACTGGAATCCCTGCTGGAGTCCTGCCTTCTCACCGACGCCGAGTACGCGGGCGGCCCGCCGGCCTGGAAGAGCCTGCCGCCCGCCTTCGACGCACTCCTCGACCCCGTTTCGTAGGACGGCCGGGGCCGTCCGTACGGACCCGGCCGTTCCGGCACGGGCCGGTCGCCCCCGAGCACACGTCAGCACCTCTCACCCCGCACGTACAAGGAAGTTCTCATGCCCCGTCGGCACGACCCGCGCCGGACGCCCACGCCCCGCCCCAATCCGCTGGACGCGGCGGGCATCACGTACATCGACTACAAGGACACCGATCTGCTGCGGAAGTTCCTCTCCGACCGCGGCAAGATCCGCAGCCGCCGGATCACCCGGGTCAGTGCGCAGCAGCAGCGGCAGCTCTCCCGCGCGATCAAGAACGCCCGGGAGATGGCGTTGCTCCCGTACGCGTCACGGTGACAGTCGCCGTTCGGTGACGGCCGCCTCTCGGTGACGGGTGCCGTCCGGTGACGGGCGGGAGGTCCCCTGCGTGTGACGCGCAGGGGACCTTCTCGTGTGTACGGGGGCCACTCGGCGGGCGTGCGGCCGGGCGACCGCCCGGACCCTGGAACCCGCATGGCGTGGCACACGTCTCTTCCTCGGCCGTGAGGGCTTCGGCCCCGTCGGCCCGTACCAGTGTAAGAAGCATCGGGCCAGGGGCGATGGCCTGCGGCCGACGGTGCGCAGGGGGCTGGACCGGGTGCTCGACGAGCTGTGACGGCCTCGGCACCGGCTGTCGTGCACGTGCATCTGCGCATGCATACGCATGAGAACGCAGCTATGCTCCCGGGCAGTTGACACCATTTATCACCGGGAGACCCCTGTGCTCCACGCATACAACGGCATGGCCGCCACGGATCTCCGCGATGTGGCATGGCAGAAGAGCAGGCACAGCAACTCCCAGGGCTCCTGTGTGGAGTTCGCCAAGCTGCCCGGGGGTGACATCGCGGTGCGCAACTCCCGCTTCCCGGACGGACCCGCGCTCATCTACACACCGGCCGAGGTCCAGGCGATGCTGCTCGGCATCAAGGACGGCGAATTTGACCATCTCGTACGGGACTGAGCGCCCGTCGGTGGTCGAGCGGCCGCCGGAGTGCGGGCCCGGTATGCGGCGCGGTGTGCGCACAGCGCGACCGGGCGCCCGTAGGTGACGGTGCGCCCGGTGTGAGGGAACGGCTACGGCAGCCGGAACTGCGCCCACACGATCTTGCCGTGTGCGGCACCGGCCAGTGGATGCCAGCCCCAGCTGTCGCTGAAGGACTCCACGAGATACAGCCCACGGCCCGACTCCGCGGCGGAATCCGCCTCGCCGGCGACCGGTGAATCATCGCTCGGGTCCCGTACGGCGCAGATCAGCCGCGAGGACCAGCGCATCAGATGGATCCGGGCGGGCGGCGCGGCGTCGGGATGCTCCGGGGCGGCGAGGATCGCGTGCCGCAGGGCATTGGTGACGAGTTCGGAGACCACCAGGGCGACCGAGTCGAAGAGGTCGTCCAGATCCCAGCCCTGAAGGGTCTCCCGGGTGAACGCACGTGCACAGCGCACCGATTCATAGCGAGCCGGGAGAGTGCGGGATGCGGAGCCGGAGACAGCCAAGGGGTCGACGGGAGGAAAGCCCTGCCATAACGGCTCGAGCATGGTCAAAACCTTGGTCCCCATGCGAGGCACTCCTGGCGTTCGCGGACGTCATGACCCTGGCCGGTCAGCCGGATCTGGCGGATCTTTCACGAGCGTGCATGCGTGCGACGCCTATGGTTCCCAATGCGCGGGACAGATGCAAGGGCAGATGCACGTGCACGTGACGCGATTACACCGGCACGGGATGATTCCTCCGGAATTCTTCCTGCCGCTTCGCGTGGAAGGCTTGCGGGAGCCTCACATATCAGTAACCGGATGAGCACTCAACGAAGCCCGAACGTGGCAGACTGCGGCCCACTGTTGGGACAGGGCGGGGTCACAGGAGGGTCTGAGAGGTGTCCGCAAGTGAGTCGAGCGGGTCGGTGGTGCGGCGGATCCTGCTCGGGTCGCAGCTCCGCCGGCTGCGTGAATCGCGTGGGATAACCCGTGAGGCGGCCGGCTACTCGATCCGTGCGTCCGAATCGAAGATCAGCCGCATGGAGTTGGGCCGCGTGAGCTTCAAGGCACGTGATGTGGAGGACCTGCTCACGCTGTACGGCGTCGGTGACGAGCAGGAGCGCGAGGCGCTGCTGTCGCTGGCGCGGGAGGCGAATGTCGCCGGCTGGTGGCACAGCTATACCGATGTGCTGCCCGGCTGGTTCCAGACGTATGTGGGTCTGGAAGGCGCCACTTCCCTCCTCCGCGTCTACGAAGTCCAGTTCGTGCACGGTCTGTTGCAGACGGAGGCCTATGCGCAGGCCGTCGTCAGACGCGGCATGCCGGATGCCGGGCCCGCCGAGATAGAACGTCGCGTCGCGCTCCGTCTGGAGCGCCAGAAGCTGCTGGTGGCCGAGCGGTCGGCGCAGTTCCACTGTGTGCTGGACGAGGCCGCGCTGCGCCGCCCGTACGGCGAACGTGCCGTCATGCGCGAGCAGATGAAGCATCTGATCGAGGTGTCCGAGCGGCCCAATGTGCGGCTTCAGGTGATGCCCTTCAGTCTGGGAGGGCATGCGGGCGAGAGCGGAGCCTTCACCATGCTCGGCTTCCAGGAGTCGGGTCTGCCGGACGTCGTCTATCTGGAGCAGCTCACGAGTGCGCTCTATGTCGACAAGCCCGAAGAGGTGGCGCAGTACGCGCGGGTGATGGACCGCCTCCAGGAAGAGGGGCCGAATCCGGCCGAGACCAGGGACCTGTTGCGTGGTCTGCTCCAACTGATGTGACGCGTCGGTAGGATGGCGCACCATCAGGAGTCAGCACCCCCCAATGCGGCGCCCTGAGCGCCCTGTTCTCCAGATCGGGATGGCATGTCCTACTTCGACGAGTTGGCGTATCAGTTCATCGACGGCGAGTGGCGGGCCGGCAGCGGCTCATGGGACATCGTCGACTTCAATCCTTATAACGGCGAGAAGCTGACCTCCATACCCGTCGCCACGGTCGAGGAGATAGACCAGGCCTACCGCGCCGCGGAGCGCGCGCAGCGGGAGTGGGGCGCCACCAATCCGTACGCCAGGCGGCTCGTCTTCGAGCGCGTGCTGCGGATCATCGACGACCGTGAGGCGGAGCTGGCCGAGACGATCGCCGCCGAGGTCGGCGGCACGCTCGTCAAGGTGGGCTTCGAGCTGCATCTGGCGCGGGAGTTCCTGCGCGAGGCGATCCAGCTGGCGCTGCGCGCCGAGGGCCGCATTCTTCCCTCGCCCATCGACGGCAAGGAGAACCGTCTCTACCGGCTGCCGGTCGGCGTCGTCGGGGTCATCAGCCCCTTCAACTTCCCCTTCCTGCTGTCGCTGAAGTCCGTTGCGCCCGCGATCGCCCTCGGCAACGCCGTCGTCCTCAAGCCGCACCAGAACACCCCGGTGTGCGGCGGCGGTCTGGTCGCCAAGATCTTCGAGGAGGCGGGGCTTCCGGCGGGCGTGCTCAACGTCGTGGTCACCGACATCGCCGAGATCGGTGACGCGCTGATCGAGCACCCGGTGCCCAAGACGATCTCCTTCACCGGCTCCGAGAGGGTCGGCCGGCATGTCGCGACCGTCGCCGCCGCCCACTTCAAGCACTCCGTGCTGGAACTGGGCGGCAACAGCGCACTGGTCGTCCTCGACGACGCTGATATCGACTACGCGGTGGACGCGGCCGTCTTCAGCCGCTTCGTCCACCAGGGCCAGGTCTGTATGGCCGCCAACCGCGTGCTCGTGGACCGCACCGTGGAGCGGGAGTTCACCGAGAAGTTCGTCGCCAGGGTCGCGGCCCTGAAGGTGGGCGACCCCACCGACCCGCAGACCCATATCGGCCCGCTGATCAACGAGGGCCAGGCCGAGGCGATCACCTCGCTGGTGGACCGCGCGCTCGCCGACGGCGCCTCGGCGCTCCTGCACGGCGAGACCCGGGGCACGCTGGTGGCGCCGAGCGTGCTGAGCGGGCTGCCGGACGACTCCCCGCTGCTGCAACAGGAGATCTTCGGACCCGTGGTGGTGCTGGTTCCGTTCGACGGCGACGAGGAGGCGGTGCGGCTCACCAACTCGACGCCCTACGGGCTCAGTGGTGCCGTGCACACCAGGGACATCGAGCGCGGGGTGCGGTTCGCCAAGCGCATCGAGACCGGGATGTTCCACGTCAACGACGCCACGGTCCACGACGAGCCGATCGTGCCCTTCGGCGGCGCGAAGAGCTCCGGGGTGGGGCGGCTGAACGGCGACGCGATGGTGGAGGCGTTCACCACCACCAAGTGGATCTCCATCCAGCACGGGCGGTCGCAGTTCCCGTTCTGAGAAGTGCGGGGATCCGGGGCGGTCCGCCGCGAGTTGCGGACAGAAGCTGACCGCAAGGACTCCTACCTTGAGTGATGTCGAAAGGCGGACGGCGACCAGCCGGCCGCCGACGGATGTCAGGAAAGGCGGATCCCATGCCCACTCACGTTCTTGCCGAGGCCCACGGCGACGAGGCCGGCGCGCTGCTGGCGTTTCTGGAGGCCCAGCGCGGCGGGCTGCGGCGCTCGGTCCTGGGGCTGACCGATGCCCAGGCGGCCCGGCGGCCGAGCGTCAGTGAGCTGTCACTGGCCGGACTGGTCAAGCATGTCGCGGAGACCGAGCAGACCTGGGTGGAGACCGCGCAGGAACGGCCGCACTCCATCGAGCGGAACGCCGAGACCTGGCACCTGAGCTTCGAGCTCGGGGACGGCGAGAGCCTGGCGGAGGTGCTGGCGTTCTGGGACAAGGTCGCACGGCGCACGGAGGACTTCATCCGCTCCGTGCCGAGCCTGAACGACACCTTCCCACTGCCCGAGGCGCCCTGGTACCCGCCGCAGGTCCGGCAGTCGATGCGCTGGCTGGTGCTGCATCTGATCGAGGAGACGGCCCGGCACGCCGGCCACGCCGACATCCTCCGCGAGTCCCTGGACGGCAGGACGGCCTTTGCGCTGGTGGACGAGGAGCAGAAGGCGCAGCAGGGGCGAGCGCCGGGCCCTGCCGGGGCGTTCTAGGCTGACGGCAAGGGCGCGTGAGGGATAGAGGAGACGATGTCGGCGATCCGGCTGTTGGTACTGGGCGCCGTGCGGCAGCACGGCCGGGCGCACGGCTATCAGGTGCGCAACGACCTGGAGTACTGGGGCGCCCATGAGTGGTCCAACGCCAAGCCGGGCTCGATCTACCACGCGCTCAAGCAGATGGCCAAGCAGGGGCTGCTGCACGCCTATGACATCGCGCCCAGCACCGCCGGCGGTCCGCCGCGTACCGAGTACGAGCTGACCGCGG
Source organism: Streptomyces sp. NRRL S-1813 (assembly GCF_000719605.1). Taxonomy (NCBI): domain Bacteria; kingdom Bacillati; phylum Actinomycetota; class Actinomycetes; order Kitasatosporales; family Streptomycetaceae; genus Streptomyces; species Streptomyces sp. NRRL S-1813. The sequence goes on along the minus strand of NZ_JOHB01000037.1, from coordinate 36,355 downwards.
CGGGCGAGGCGGAGTACTTCGCGCTGCTGCGCGCGGCGCTCGCCCGGCACGACCAGAAGGTCGACATGCTCAGCGCGGCCATCGGCTTCGTCGTCGATCTGCCGCGGGCCGAGGCGGTGGCGCTGCTCAAGGAGCGGGTGCGGGCGCTGGAGGAGTGGCGGAGCACGGTCACCGAGTACTACACGCCCGAGGAAGGGCCCGAAACGCTCGGCCACATCGGCGAGATCATGAATATGTGGGTGCACTCCGCGGACAGCGGTGCCGTGTGGACACGCGGGCTGATCGAGCGGATCGAGGGCGGGGCGTATGTCTTCGCCGGCGAGGGGGAGCCGTTCGTCGGCGTGCTGGCGGACGGGCAGGAGAACCCGTACGCGGCGAAGAGTGCGCGCTCCCAGGCGGACGTGGAGCCCGGAGGCGACGGGGTCGCCGGGCGCGAGGGCGGCGACGGCGCCGCCACGGAAGCTCATTAATCAAGTTTGACTAACCATCCGGAGGGGATTACCTTTCGGCGGGCATGTAGTCAAACTTGACTACATCGGGAGGAGATGTCGTGACGGACCGCGATCATGCGATCGTCGTCGAAGAACTGCACAAGCACTACGGCACCAAAGCGGCCCTGGACGGGCTGGACCTGACCGTTCCGCACGGCGTCGTGCACGGTGTCCTCGGACCCAACGGCGCAGGCAAGACCACTCTCGTACGGATTCTGTCCACGCTGCTGCGGCACGACGGCGGCCGGGCCGAGGTCGCCGGCTTCGATGTGCTGCGCCGGCCGGACGAGGTGCGGCTGCGGATCGGGCTGCTCGGCCAGCACGCGGCGGTCGACGAGGAGCTCAGCGGGCGGCAGAACCTGGAGATGTTCGGGCGGCTCTTCCACCTCGGGGCGCGCAGGGCGGGCGAGCGGGCGGACGAGCTGCTGGGGCGGTTCGGGCTCGCCGATACCGGCCGCAAGGCGGTGCGCCACTACAGCGGCGGGATGCGGCGCCGGCTCGACCTGGCGGCGAGCCTGGTGATGGCGCCGCGGATCCTGTTTCTGGACGAACCGACGACCGGGCTCGATCCGCGCGGCCGTACCGAGGTGTGGCAGGCGGTGCGCTCGCTGGTGGACGGCGGTACGACGGTGCTGCTGACCACGCAGTATCTGGAGGAGGCCGACCAGCTCGCGGACCGGATCTCGGTGGTGGACGGCGGCCGGGTGGTCGCGGACGGTACCCCCGACGAGCTGAAGTCCGCGACCGGCGGCGACCGGATCGATGTCGTCCTGCACGACGCCGGACAACTGGGCCGGGCGGCCGGTCCGTTGGAAGCGGCGCTGAGGGGCGCGGCGGGGGGCGGTGCGGTCGCCGCGGACGCGGAGGGGCGCCGCCTGAGCGTGCCCGTCGCCGACCGGATGGCGGGGCTGGCGGAGGCCGTACGGGTGCTGGCCGCGGCGGGGATCGAGGCCGCGGACCTCGCGGTGCGGCGGCCGACGCTGGACGAGGTGTTTCTGCATCTGACGGGGGACGGGGCGGCCGGCGGCACGGGCAGTGCGGCCGGTGCGGCCGGTGCGCGCCCGTCGGCCGCCGCGGCGGTGTACGCCGACAAGGAGGGCACGACGGTATGAGCGGCATGGTGTGGGCGGTCACCGACTCCTGGACGATGACCCGGCGCGGTCTCGCGCACTGGGCGAGACAGCCGGTGCAGGTCATCGTCCAACTGGCCTTTCCGGTGTTGCTGCTGCTGATGTTCGGGTACTTCCTGGGCGGCGGGATGGCCGTGCCGGGCGGCGGCGACTACAAGGAGTACCTGGTCCCGGGGATGTTCGCGCTGACCATGGCGTTCGGGCTCGAATCGACGATGATCGCGGTGACCCAGGACCTCGGCAAGGGGGTGCTCGACCGCTTCCGCTCGATGCCGATGGCGCCGTCCGCGGTGCTGGTCGGACGCAGCGTCCTGGACATGCTCCAGTCGGCGCTGAGCCTGCTGGTGATGATCGGCGTGGGACTGGCGATGGGCTGGCACTGGCACGGTGGTGTGCTCGACGCGCTGGCCGCGGTGGGGCTGCTGCTTCTGCTGCGGTTCGCGATGCTGTGGATCGGCATCCATCTCGGCCTGCTCGCCGGCAGACCGGAGCTGGTGCAGGCGGTACAGATCCTGGTCTGGCCGGTGGGCTTCCTCTCCAATGCCTTTGTCTCCGCCGCGTCGATGCCCGGCTGGCTGGGCGCGGTCGCCGAGTGGAACCCGATGTCGGCAACGGCGAGCGCGGTACGTGAACTGTTCGCCAACCCGCGGTGGTCCGGGGACAGCTGGGCGGCGGGGCACGCGGGGCTGCTGGCCGTGGTGTGGCCGCTGGTGCTGCTCGCGGTGTTCTTCCCGTTGGCGGTGCGGAGATACCGGCGGCTGGGGCGCTGAGAGCGCCCGGGTCCGCACGCCGTCGCGGGGGAAACGGTCTCCGCCGCGACGGCGTGCGGCCGTGGTGAGGCGGGTGTCGCGGCAGGCGTGGGGGCGGGCGCCGGGGACGCGCCGGCCGCCCCCGGCCGGAGCCGCCGGGCGTCCCCTGGAGGTGCCGCCCCCAGGGCCTGTCGTTTGGATCAGGCCCTAGTGGTGGAATGCCGTCGCGACGTTCTCCGGGCGCTGCAACGGACCCGGCTGTTCGCGGAATTCGGGCAGCAGCGCTTCCAGGTCCGCCATGAACAGATCGGCGAGGTCCAGGGAGAAGCCGTTGCGGCAGACCACCCGCAGGACGGACAGGTCCTCGCGCTTCGGGGGGAAGGTGTAGGCGGGGATCAGCCAGCCGCGCTCCCGCATCCGCCGCGAGACATCGAAGACGTCAAAGGCGGTGACGTCGTCCGCGGTGGTGAAGGCGAAGACCGGCAGCTCGTCGCCGTGGGACAGCAGCCGGAAATCGCCCAGCGCGCCGATCCGTTCGGCCATCGAGCGGGCCACGTCGCGGGTCGCCTGCTGTACGGCGCGGAAGCCGGACCGGCCGAGCCGCATGAAGGTGTAGTACTGCGCGGCGACCTGGGCGCCGGGCCGGGAGAAGTTGAGCGCGAAGGTCGGCATATCGCCGCCCAGGTAGTTGACGCGGAAGACCAGCTCCTCGGGCAGCGCGTCCGTATCGCGCCACAGGGCCCAGCCGACGCCCGGGTAGACCAGGCCGTACTTGTGCCCCGAGGTGTTGATGGAGGCGACCCGCGGCAGCCGGAAGTCCCAGATCAGCTCCGGGTCGAGGAACGGGGCGATCATGGCGCCGGACGCGCCGTCCACATGGACCGGGATGTCCCAGCCCTTCTGCTGCTGGACCTCGTCGAGCGCCGCGCAGATCTCGGCCACCGGCTCGTACGACCCGTCGAAGGTCGAGCCGAGGATCGCCACCACCCCGATGGTGTTCTCGTCGCACAGCTCGGCGGCGGAGGCCGCGTCCAGATGGAAGCGGTCGCCCTCCATCGGGACCATGCGTGCCTCGACCTCCCAGAAGTTGCAGAACTTCTCCCAGCAGACCTGGACGTTGGCGCCCATGATGAGGTTCGGCCGGGCCTCGCCCGGATAGCGGTCCTTGTTGCGCCGCATCCAGCGCCGCTTGAGGGCCATGCCGGCGAGCATGCAGGCCTCGCTCGACCCGGTGGTGGAACAGCCGATGGTGGCCGACGGGTCGGGGGCGTGCCACAGGTTGGCGAGCATCGCCACACACCGCCTCTCCAGCTCGGCGGTGCGCGGGTACTCGTCTTTGTCGATCATGTTCTTGTCCCGGCACTCCGCCATCAGGACGCCGGCCTGCGGCTCCATCCAGGTCGTGACGAACGTCGCCAGATTCAGCCGGGAGTTGCCGTCCAGCATCAGCTCGTCGTGGACGAACTGATAGGCCGTGTGCGGGGAGACCGGGCCGTCGGGCAGGGTGTGCCGCGGCGGCGCCGTCTCCATACCGGCGACCGGGTCGGCCTCGCCGTAGAAGGGGTTGACCGGGTGCTTGGTGTGCTTGCGGTCGGATGCCGATGCGCCTTTGTGCAGAGTCATCTGTCGCCACTACCCGTCAACTCGCCGGTGAGAGACCGTGCTTGATGGCCTTCGTGAACTTCACTACGCGCTCCGCCTGGATGCGGGCGGCGGTGCGCGCGTCCTCGTCGAGTGGGGTGTCCGGGCCGCCGACGTGGGAGGTGCCGTAGGGGTTGCCGTCGCGGAACTTCGCCGGGTCGGTGTAGCCCGGTGCCACGAGGATGCCGCCGAAATGGTGGATGGTCTGGTAGAGCGCGAGCAGGGTGGACTCCTGGCCGCCGTGCTCGGTGGCACTCGCGGTGAAGCCGCTGTAGACCTTGTCGGCCAGTCTGCCCTGCTGCCACAGGCCGCCCAGGGTGTCGAGGTACTGCTTGAGCTGCGAGGTCACATTGCCGAAGCGGGTGGGGGTCCCGAAGATCACCGCGTCCGCCCAGAGCAGGTCCTCGTGGGTGGCCTCCAGGACGTCCGCAGTGGCCGCCGCGTTCGCCGCCCAGGCGGGGTTGGCGTCGATCGCGGCCTGGGGGGCGAGTTCCGCGGTCCGGCGCAGTCGCACGTCGGCCCCCGCGTGCTCGGCGGCGTCCGCGATCCGCTGGGCGAGCTCGGCGACGGTGCCGGTCGACGAGTAGTAGATGACGGCGACATGTACGTCGTGCACGGGCATGGACGTACCTCCTCGAACCCGACGATAAGGGTACAAGGGGTGCGTGGCCTCCAGGGTTCACCCAGTGGATGGCAACGGGCGGGCGGCCGTCCCGAAGGACCGCCGCCCGCCCGTTGCCGCGTCCGCGCAACGGCGCCGGGCCCGCCCGCCCGGCGCCGGGTCAGCCCGCGCTCGCCAGCGACAGCTTCGCCGCGAAGCCGAGGAACGCCGCACCGGCGCCCGCGGACAGTCCGGCCGTCAGCCGCTTGCGGCGGCGGAAGGTCGCCGCCAGGAACGTTCCGCTGAAGATCAGGACCGACAGGTACGTGAAGCTGAACAGCTGCGCCCAGGCGCCCAGTGTCAGGAACGACAGCACCGGGTGGGCGTAGGACGGGTCGACGAACTGCACGAAGAAGGAGATGAAGAACAGGATCGCCTTCGGGTTGAGCAGGCTGACCACCAGCGCCCTGCGGTACGGCCGCTCCACGGTCTCCTTCGGCGCCTCGGCCGCCCCGTCCTGCCGCTCGGCCCTGCGCGCCTCCCGGCCGCGCCACAGCGCCCAGGCGCCGCGCAGCATCCCGACCGCCAGCCACGTCAGATAGCCCGCGCCGGCGAACTTCACGACGGCGAACAGCACCGGGCTGGTCTGGAGCAGCGAGGCCACCCCGCCGGCCGACAGCGTCATCAGCACCGTGTCGCCGCACAGCACACCGGCCGCCGCCCGGTAGGCCACCCGCGGGCCGCGCCGGGCCGCCACCGAAACGACGTACAGCGAGTTGGGACCCGGCAGCAGAATGATCAGCGCGAGCCCCACCAGATACGTGGACAGATCCGTTATCCCCAGCATGTGCGGCAGGATCTCATCCCCCCGTCCGCCGCCTCACCGGCTTTTCATGATGCGGACTTGCACCTCACGTGACGTGAGGACACATCGTGGAGCGCGTACCGAGAAGGGAGCGGAAGTGAGCTATTCGGTAGGGCAGGTCGCCGCCTTCGCCGGGGTGACGGTGCGCACCTTGCACCACTACGACGAGATCGGGCTGTTGCTGCCCGGCGAGCGCAATCACGCAGGTCACCGGCGCTACGGCGAAGACGACCTGGACCGGCTCCAGCAGATCCTGTTCTACCGGGAGCTCGGGTTCCCGCTCGAAGAGGTCGCGGCCCTCCTGGACGACCCGGACGCCGACCCGCAGGAACATCTGCGGCGCCAGCACGACCTGCTGACCGGGCGGATCGGCAGACTCCAGGAGATGGCCGCCGCCGTCGAACACGCGATGGAGGCACGCAGGATGAACGTACGGCTCACACCGGAGGAGAAGTTCGAGGTCTTCGGGGACTTCGACCCCGACGCGTATGCCACGGAGGCCGAGGAACGCTGGGGCGGCACGGACGCCTACAAGGAATCGCAGCGCAGGGCGGCCGCGTACACCAAGGACGACTGGAAGCGGCTGACGGCGGAGTTCGACGCCCTGCACCGCACGATGGCGGACCTGCTCGCACAGGGCGTGCCGGCGGACTCCGAGGCGGCCATGGACGTCGCGGAGGAGCACCGCCGGTTCATCAGCGGCACGTACTACGACTGCCCCTACGAGATGCACAGCGGACTCGGCGAGATGTACGTCACCGACGAGCGGTTCACCGCCACCTACGAGGCCATCAGGCCCGGCCTCGCCGTCTACATGCGTGACGCGATGCTGGCCAACGCCGTCCGCCACCTGTGATCCGTCCGGGCCGGGGAAGCGCGCCCCCGGCCCGTACGGTCCGACCCCGGCCGGAAGGGGCCCCGGCGCCCGCCTGGAACCAAGGGGAGTCAGCCGGCGTTGATAGTTTTGGGCCGCACACGCGCCTGCACCCTCGTCGCTTCGCTCGTCGCACCGCACGATCCGGCGCCCTCGACCCAGGAGCCTTCACCCCGTGAATACTCTCGCGCTCGGCCCCCAGTGGCTGGACCCGGACTATCTGATTGCGACATTCGGCCTGGTCGGCGTCCTGGTCATCGTCTTCGCGGAGTCCGGCCTGCTGATCGGCTTCTTCCTGCCGGGCGACTCGCTGCTGTTCACCACCGGTCTGCTGGTGACGACGAACAAGCTGGACCGGCCGCTGTGGCTGGTGTGCTCCCTGATCGTCCTGGCCGCCGTCCTGGGTGACCAGGCGGGCTATCTCTTCGGCCGCAAGGTCGGCCCCTCGCTGTTCAGGCGCCCCGACTCCCGCCTCTTCAAGCAGGAGAACGTCGAGAAGGCGCACGCCTTCTTCGAGAAGCACGGCCCCAAGTCGCTGATCCTGGCCCGCTTCGTGCCGATCGTGCGGACCTTCACGCCGATCATCGCCGGTGTGAGCCGGATGAACTACCGCTCCTTCATCACCTTCAACTTCATCGGCGGCACGCTGTGGGGCGCCGGCGTCACGCTGCTCGGCGCCTCGCTGGGGAACATCCCGTTCGTCCATAAGCACATCGAGCTGATCCTGGTCGCGATCGTGCTGATCTCCGTCGTGCCGATCGCCATCGAGTACCTCCGCGCCCGCGGCAAGGCGAAGAAGGAGCAGTCCGCCCCGCCGTACGCCGCGGACCGCCCCCAGGGCCCCGCCCCCGACACCCGCCGCGGCCGCCACGCCAAGCGCTGACCACCGGCCGTGAGCCACCCGGCCACTCATTTCCGACCGGTAGCCAAAACGTCGCCCCCGAGCACGCGCCGTGCATCCCCATCAGGCATCGTGTCCTTGTCATCCGTCAGGAGGCTTACGAGGAGAGCGAAGACCCGTGGCGTCGGACCCACAGCGCGGCCAGCGGGGCGCGAGCGGCAGCAGCAGCGCCTCGGATCAGAGCGGTTCCGAGGAGCGCAAGCCCCAGCCGGACGAGGCGCACAGCGCCTTCACCCCGCCGCTGGGCGTGCCCTACCCTCCGCTCCCCGAGGACGAGCACCCCACCTCCGAGTTCGCGCTGCCCTCCGGCCTGCGCCCGGAGACCCCGGCGGAACAGGAGGGCTCGGCGTTCACACGGCCCAGCAGCACCACCGGCCAGACCCCGATGCCCGCCGGCTCCACAGCCCTGAGCTACGCATTCACCCCGCCGCACGGCATCCCTGCCGTCCGCCTCACCAAAGAGGCGCCCTGGCAGGACCGGATGCGGACGATGCTCCGGATGCCGGTGGGGGAGCGGCCGGTCCCCGAGCGCCTCGAGCGGGCCGATGACGAGACCGGTCCGGCCGTACCCCGCGTACTCGACCTGACCCTGCGTATCGGCGAGATCCTGCTCGCCGGCGGTGAGGGCGCGGAGGACGTCGAGGCCGCCATGTTCGGCGTCGCGCACGCCTACGGGCTGGAGCGCGTCGAGCCGACCGTCACCTTCACCCTGCTGTCGATCTCCTACCAGCCCTCGCTGGTCGACGACCCGGTCACCGCCAGCCGTACGGTCCGGCGCCGCGGCGTCGACTACAACCGGCTGTCCGCCGTCTTCCGGCTCGTCGACGACATCGCCTCCGAGGACATCACCCTCGAAGAGGCCTACCGCGGCCTCGCCGAGATCCGCCGTAACCGCCACCCGTACCCGAGCTGGGCGCTGACGGTGGCCTCCGGGCTGCTGTCCGGTGCGGCCTCCATGCTGGTCGGCGGCACCATGCTGGTGTTCGTCGCGGCCGCGGTGGGCTCGATGCTCGGTGACCGGCTGGCCTGGCTCGCGTCCGCGCGCGGGCTGCCGGAGTTCTACCAGTTCGTGGTCGCCGCGATGCCGCCCGCCGCGGTGGGTGTCGCCTTCGGTCTGGCCCACCTCAATGTGCAGGCGTCCGCGGTGATCACCGGTGGGCTGTTCGCGCTGATCCCGGGGCGGGCGCTTGTCGCCGGCGTCCACGACGGGCTGACCGGCTACTACATCACCGCCGCCGCCCGACTGCTGGAGGTCGGCTACCTCATCGTCGGCATCGTCGTCGGCGTGCTCAGCGTGCTCTACATCGGTCTTCAGCTGAACCCCGGCCTGCGGCGGCTCAACCCCGAGCAGTCGCTGGGGGACTACAACGAGCCGTTGGTGCAGATCGTGGCGGCCATGCTGCTGGCGCTGGCGTTCTGTGTGCTGCTCCAGCAGGAACGTCACACCGTGGCGTTTGCGACCCTGAACGGTGGCGTCGCCTGGGTCGTGTACGGCGCGCTCACCTACGTCGCCGGGATGAACGCCGTGCCCGCCACCGCGATCGCGGCCGGACTGGTCGGCCTCTTCGGCCAGTTGCTCTCCCGCTACCGCTATGCGTCCGCGTTGCCGTACGTCACCGCCGCCATCGGCCCGCTGCTGCCCGGTAGCGCCACGTACTTCGGCCTGCTCAACTTCGCCCAGGGGCACCTGCCGCAGGGCCTCACGTCGCTGGTCCAGGCCGTCTCGCTGGCGCTGGCCATCGCGGTGGGGGTCAACCTCGGCGCGGAGGTCGCCCGGCTGTTCCTGCGGGCGCCCGGCATCGAGGAGGCCGGCGCCCGCCGTGCCGCCAAGCGCACCCGCGGCTTCTAGGCGGCCACCGGGCCCCGACACGCACGACGGGCGGCAACCCAACCGGGTGCCGCCCGTTCGCGTACGAAAATCAGTGTGCAGATCCCGGCGCGCCGCGGTCGGGAAAACCCCGCCGCACGCCGGGACGGCACGACTGCGTCAGTGCTTGCCGCCCTGCGCCTCGAGGCGCTTGTACGAGGCCTCGATCTCGGCCTCGGCCTCGGTGCGGCCGACCCAGTTGGCGCCCTCGACGGACTTACCGGGCTCCAGGTCCTTGTAGACCTCGAAGAAGTGCTGGATCTCCAGGCGGTCGAACTCCGACACGTGGTGGATGTCCCGCAGGTGCTCCACACGCGGGTCGGACGCCGGCACGCACAGCAGCTTGTCGTCGCCGCCGGCCTCGTCCGTCATCCGGAACATGCCGATGGCGCGGCACTTGATGAGGCAGCCGGGGAAAGTCGGCTCGTCCAGGATGACCAGGGCGTCCAGCGGGTCGCCGTCCTCGCCCAGGGTGTTCTCGACAAATCCGTAGTCCGCCGGGTAGCTGGTCGAGGTGAAGAGTCGACGGTCCAGGCGGATCCGACCGGTCTCGTGGTCCACCTCGTACTTGTTCCGCGAACCCTTCGGGATCTCGATGGTGACGTCGAACTCCACGGGTGGCTCCTCCATGATCAACACATACGTCTGGTGATTAAGTGTCCCCCACGCAGGTGTGTGGTGGCGAAAGGGGCTGGTCCGAGGTGCCGGAGACCGGAAAGTGGCAGGTCAGATGGCAGTCGGCGGAGCGGTCCGCGCGGGCGGCGACGCGCGCGGCGGTCCGCTCGGCGCAGACAGCGGTCGAGGCGGCGCGAAGCGCGGTCGATGCCGCGCGGCAGGCCTGGGAGGCCACACCGCGCCATACCCGGCAGACCTGGCGGCTGACGGTGGTCTCCGCAGCCACCGGTCTGGCGGTCGCGCTCGCCGCGGTGGCGGCGGCCGGGCCGTGGGACTCGGGTCAGCGTACGGCCGAGCGCACGGAGGCGGGCTCCATGGACGGTGCCAGTGGCGAGCATCACGCCGCTGACCCCGGGCCGGCGCCCAGCGCACCGCCCGTGCTGCCCGCGCTCGGCGCCACCGCGCCCGGCGCCGCGGGCCGTGGCGCCGCCCCCGTGCCCACCGGCGCGGGGCTGGCCGACGCGCTCGCACCGCTGCTCAAGGACCCGGCGCTCGGCCCGCTGCGGACGGCCTCCGTCCTGGACGTCGCCGCGGGCCGCGAGGTCTTCGGCGAGCACCAGGGCACGGCCGCCACGCCCGCCTCCACCGTCAAGCTCGCCACCGCCGTCGCCGCGCTCTCCGTACGCGGACCCGACCACCGCATCGACACCACCGTCGTCATGGGCGGCAAGAACCGCATCGTCCTGGTCGGCGGCGGCGACCCCACCCTCACCGCCCGCGCCCCGCGGCCGGGCGCCGAGGAACAGCCCGCGAATCTGCGCACCCTCGCCGACGCCACCGCCCGCGCCCTCAAGCACCGCCACCTCACCAAGATCGGCCTCGGTTACGACACCAGCGCCTACTCGGGCCCCGCCGAGCACCCCATCGGCCCGAACGAGAACATCGCCCCCGTCACCGCGCTGATGACCGACGAGGCGCGCCTCGACGACACCGACCACGGCACCGCCCCCCGCGACACCGACCCGGCCCGCGCCGCGGCCCGCGCCTTCGCCGGGCTGCTCCACCAGCGCGGCGTCACCGTCGACGGCGACCCCGCCGGGGCCAAGGCCCCCAAGAAGGCCGACCGGATCGCCGCCGTCCACTCGCTGCCGCTGTCCGCGCTCGTCGAGCGGATGCTCACCTACAGCGACAACGACATCGCTGAGGCCCTGGCCCGCCAGACCGCCCTGGGCTCGCGGCAGCCGGCCAGCTTCGCCGGCGCCGGAAAGGCCGTCCGCGCCGCCCTCGAACGGCAGCATCTGCCCCTGTCCGGCGCCGTCTTCGAGGACGGCAGCGGCCTGGACCGTGACGACAAGGTCACCGCCGCCCTGCTCTCCCGCCTCCTGCTCCAGGCCTCGTCGCCCGACCGCCCCGCCCTGCGCCCCGTCGTCACCGGCCTCCCGGTGGCCGCCTTCACCGGCACCCTCAGCAACCGCTACCGGGGCCAGAGCGCCGGCGCCGGCGCCGTACGCGCCAAGACCGGCACCCTCACCGGGGTGAACACCCTGGCCGGCACCGTCGTCGACGCCGACGGCCGGCTCCTCGTCTTCTCCTTCATGACCACCGGCACCACAGACCCGCAGGGCGCCCAGAAGGCCCTCGACAAACTCGCCTCGGCAGTGGCCAACTGCGGCTGCCGCTGAGGCGCCAGGCACCCGGGCACCCGGGCACCCATGGACGTCTCCCCGCCCCCACTCACGTTCACTTAGGGGGCGGCCCGGAGGCCCGTCCCCGCACCCACGGCCCCGCCCGCCGCAGGCGCAACGGCGAGAACACGCCCACGGCGGGAAAGCCGAACACGTGGGCCGGAGGCCAAGCGCAGCGGAGCGGCAACGGCGAGAACACCCCACGGCGGGAAAGCCGACAACGTGGGCGGAGCCAAAAACGTGGTCCGCTACCCCACAGCGGAGCGCCCACGTACGGTGAACTCATGACGAGCATCGGTGGGACCGAGATGGTCGACTGGAATCTCGCGGTCGCGACCGCGACCCGGTTCGTGCGGCCGGGGCCGGAGGTGAGCCGGGACGAGGCGCGCGCGATCGTCGCCGAGCTGCGCAAGCACGCCAAGTCCTCCGAGGCCCATGTCCGCGCCTTCACGCGGATGGCACAGCCCGACGCGACGGGCGAGGCGCCGCATGACACGCCGGTCCTCGTCGTGGACCGGCCCGGCTGGATCAAGGCGAACGTCGCCGGGTTCCGGGCCGTGCTCAAGCCGCTGCTGGCCAAGATGGAGGACCGCCGCTCGGCGGCCCCCGGCGGCGCGGTGCTCGGCGCGGTGGGCGGCAAGGTCACCGGCGTGGAGCTGGGCATGCTGCTGTCGTTCCTGTCCTCGCGCGTCCTGGGCCAGTACGAGACGTTCGCACCGGCCTCCCGCGACCTGCCGGCCGCGGCTCAGGGCGGGCGGCTGCTGCTCGTCGCGCCGAACATCGTGCACGTGGAGCGCGAGCTGGAGGTGGAACCGCACGACTTCCGGCTGTGGGTGTGCCTCCATGAGGAGACCCACCGCACCCAGTTCACCGCCGTCCCGTGGCTGCGGGACCACATCGAGGGCGAGATCCAGGCCTTCCTCGGCGAGACGGACATCGACCCGGGCACCCTCCTGGAGCGGCTGCGCGAGGCCGCCCAGTCGCTGGCCGGCGCCAAGCCCGTGGGCGAGGAGGGCGAGGACGGCAGCCGCTCCCTCGTCGATCTCGTCCAGACACCCGCGCAGCGCGAGATCCTCGGCCGGCTGACCGCGGTGATGTCCCTGCTGGAGGGGCACGCCGACTACGTGATGGACGGTGTGGGGCCCGATGTCGTGCCGTCGGTCGCCGAGATCCGCGAGAAGTTCCAGAAGCGGCGGGCCAGCGGCGCGGGCCGGCTCGACCAGGCGCTGCGCAAGCTGCTCGGCCTCGACGCCAAGCTGCGGCAGTACCGCGACGGCGAGCGGTTCGTCAGTGCGGTCGTCGACGAGGTCGGTATGAACGGCTTCAACCGCGTCTGGACGTCGCCGAACACCCTCCCGACCAAACAAGAGATCGCCAAACCGGCGGACTGGATCGCACGGGTGCACCGCAAGGCGGACGGGGCACCGTAAGCGAACGGCGTGAGCTGGGCACGCCGGGTGGCAGTAGAGCGCCCCTTCAATCACCCGTCTGAGGGACCGATACGGATGGATAGGCGTGCAATGCTCGGGGAACCGCTCGCCTCTGTCACCATCTAGGCACTCTGTGTGACGAGAAAGCCCTCACCGGCCCGAGGCTCCCCAGCTGAACGATTGGAAACGGACATGGGTCCCCATCCAGCGGTCGCCGCGATACGCCTGGCGGTCCGCCGCGTACTCCACGACGTCCTCACCCATCACTGCACCCAGGACCGGCACGAGCCCCCGCTCGTGCTCGTCGCCTGCTCCGGCGGTGCCGATTCGATGGCGCTCGCCTCCGCTCTCGCCTTCGAGGCCCCCAAGCTGGGGGTCCGCGCCGGGGGCGTCACCATCGACCACGGCCTCCAGGAGGGCTCGGACCTCCGCGCCGCCGAGGTCGCCCTCCGGCTGCGGGGCCTGCGGCTGGACCCCGTCGAGGTCGTCGCCGTCGATGTGAACGAACCGAACAGGGTGGCGCACGGCGCGTCGTACCGGGGTGGTGGCGGGCGAGGGTCGGGCGGGCCGGAAGCCGCCGCCCGCGACGCCCGGTACGCCGCCCTGGACGACATCGCGGAGCGCCACGGCGCCACCGCGGTCCTCCTCGGCCACACCCGCGACGACCAAGCGGAAACGGTGCTGCTCGGTCTCGCCCGCGGCTCCGGGACCCGCTCGCTCTCCGGGATGGCCGCGACCAGCGGCAGGGACGGCCGCTACCGCCGGCCCTTCCTCGACGTGGACCGCCAGACCGCCCGCAAGGCCTGCCTGATCCAGTCGCTGCCCGTCTGGGACGACCCGCACAACACCGACCCCGCCTACACCCGCTCACGGCTCCGCCACGAGGGGCTGCCCGCACTGGAGAAGGCGCTCGGCAAGGGCGTCGTCGAGGCGCTCGCCCGTACCGCCCAGCTCTCCCGTGACGACGCCGACGCCCTGGACGCCTGGGCCGCCGACGCGGAGGGCACGGTCCTCGACGACACCGGAACCCTCGACATCGCCGCCCTGTTCGTGCTGCCCCCCGCGGTGCGCCGCCGGGTGCTGCGCCGGGCCGTCATCGGCGCCGGCTCACCGGCCGGTTCGCTCTTCGCCCGCCACATCGAGGAAGTGGACCGGCTGATCACGGCCTGGAGGGGGCAGGGGGCCATCAACCTCCCCGGGCGAGTGGGTGTGCGACGGCAGGGTGGCAGACTGGTGATTCGGCAGGGCTGAGCCGCAGACGCTGCCCCGCATCCGAAGTCTCACGACTGACGCGAACACCGAACAGAGCGAGAGTGGCACGGGTGGACGACAAGGACATGGGTTCCGACCTTCAGTCGGTACTCATCAGCAAGGAAGAGATCGACGCGAAGCTGGCTGAGCTGGCCGCGAAGATTGACGCGGAGTACGCGGGCAAGGACCTGCTCATCGTCGGTGTCCTCAAGGGCGCCGTGATGGTCATGGCGGACCTGGCGCGCGCGCTGTCCACCCCCGTCACGATGGACTGGATGGCCGTGTCGTCGTACGGCGCGGGCACCCAGTCCTCCGGCGTGGTCCGCATCCTCAAGGACCTCGACACCGACATCAAGGGCAAGCACGTCCTGATCGTCGAGGACATCATCGACTCCGGCCTGACGCTGTCGTGGCTGCTGTCGAACCTCGGCTCGCGGGAGCCGGCCTCGCTGGAGGTCTGCACCCTGCTGCGTAAGCCGGACGCGGCCAAGGTCGCCATCGACGTGAAGTGGATCGGCTTCGACATCCCCAACGAGTTCGTGGTGGGGTACGGCCTCGACTTCGCGGAGAAGTACCGCAATCTGCCGTTCGTCGGTACCCTCGCGCCGCACGTATACGGCGGCTGAGGGCGCTCCCCGTGCCCGTCCGGCCGACGCGGCCGGGCGCGGCCCGGACCTGCCGCCGCGGGCCGGCGGGAACCCTTCGGGGCCTTCCGCCGTTGGAGCAGGGAGGACGGACTCCTCGGCCGCATGTTCACCGTCGGCGCAGGCGCCGGGTGGCAATGCTGGGGTACCGTCCGAAGGCAGTTCTTTTTCGGGCCAGTAATACACCGTACGCACGACCAGCCCTCCCAAGGGCGTTGTGCCTCACTGTGGCAGGAGGGACGGGGCCTCAGCGGCTCCGTATGGATGGACGTGAAGCGATACTTCCGTGGGCCGGTCATGTGGATCGTGCTGGCCGTCCTCGCCGTGGTCGTGTTGATGCAGGTCGTCGGCTCGTCCGGCGGCTACAAGACGGTGGACACCGGTCAGGTCGTCAAGGCGATCGCTGACAACAAGGTGAAATCCGCCGAGCTGACGACCGGTGACGAGAACAAGATCAAGATCGAGCTGTCGGGCTCCAACAAGATTGAGGGCTCCAACAAGCTCCAGGCGAGCTACATCGGCGACCAGGGCGTCGACGTGGCCAAGAACCTTCAGGCCAAGTACCAGACCGGCGAGATCAAGGACGGGTACACCGTCTCCCCGTCGAAGCAGAACCCGTTCGTCAACGTTCTGCTCTCGCTGCTTCCCTTCGTCCTCATCGTGGTCGTCTTCCTGTTCCTGATGAACCAGATGCAGGGCGGCGGCTCCCGGGTGATGAACTTCGGGAAGTCGAAGGCGAAGCTGATCACCAAGGACACCCCCAAGACGACGTTCACCGACGTCGCGGGGTCGGACGAGGCCGTCGAGGAACTCCACGAGATCAAGGAGTTCCTCCAGGAACCGGCGAAGTTCCAGGCCGTCGGCGCCAAGATCCCCAAGGGCGTGCTGCTGTACGGCCCGCCCGGAACGGGCAAGACGCTGCTGGCGCGTGCCGTCGCCGGCGAGGCGGGCGTCCCGTTCTACTCGATCTCCGGCTCCGACTTCGTCGAGATGTTCGTCGGTGTCGGTGCGTCCCGTGTCCGTGACCTCTTCGAGCAGGCCAAGGCGAACGCCCCGGCGATCGTCTTCGTCGACGAGATCGACGCCGTCGGCCGGCACCGCGGTGCGGGCCTGGGCGGTGGCCACGACGAGCGCGAGCAGACCCTCAACCAGCTCCTGGTCGAGATGGACGGCTTCGACGTGAAGGGCGGCGTGATCCTGATCGCCGCCACGAACCGTCCGGACATCCTCGACCCGGCGCTGCTGCGCCCCGGCCGTTTCGACCGGCAGATCGCCGTCGACCGTCCGGACCTCCAGGGCCGTCTCGAAATCCTCAAGGTCCACCAGAAGGGCAAGCCGGTCGCCCCGGACGTCGACCTCTCGGCCGTCGCCAAGCGCACCCCCGGCTTCACCGGTGCCGATCTGTCGAACGTCCTGAACGAGGCCGCGCTGCTGACGGCCCGGGGCGACGAGAAGCTGATCAACAACCACTTCCTGGACGAGGCGATCGACCGCGTCGTGGCCGGACCGCAGAAGCGGACCCGGATCATGTCCGAGAAGGAGAAGAAGATCACCGCGTACCACGAGGGCGGACACGCCCTGGTCGCGGCGGCCTCACCGAACTCCGACCCGGTCCACAAGATCACGATCTTGTCCCGCGGCCGGGCCCTGGGCTACACCATGGTCCTGCCCGACGAGGACAGGTACTCCACCACCCGCAACGAGATGCTCGACCAGCTGGCGTACATGCTGGGCGGGCGTGCGGCGGAGGAGCTGGTCTTCCACGACCCGACCACCGGCGCCGCGAACGACATCGAGAAGGCGACCGCCACGGCCCGCGCGATGGTCACGCAGTACGGCATGACCGAGCGGCTCGGCGCGATCAAGTTCGGCACCGACAACTCCGAGCCCTTCCTGGGCCGTGAGATGGGTCACCAGCGCGACTACTCGGAAGAGGTCGCCGCGCTGGTCGATGAGGAAGTCAAGAGGCTCATCGAGACCGCGCACAACGAGGCGTGGGAGATCCTGGTCGAGAACCGCGATGTGCTGGACAACCTGGTGCTGACGCTGCTGGAGAAGGAGACCCTCAACAAGGAGGAGATCGCCGAGCTCTTCAAGCACGTGGTCAAGCGCCCGGCCCGCCCCGCGTGGACCGGCTCCTCGCGCCGTACGCCCTCCAGCCGCCCGCCGGTGCTGTCGCCGAGGGAGCTGGCCCCGGCCAACGGCTCGGTGACCACGACCGCCACCGTCTCCACGGAGAAGGCGGAAGCCCCCGAGGACAAGCGTCCCGAGAGCTGATCCCGAGGCCCCGGGCCCCGGAATAGATGCCGCGCCCCCCAGGTTTAACCTGGGGGGCGCGGCATTCCGCGATTCCACCGCGATTTCGAGCGGCGCAGAAGGAACGAGGCACCACATGACGGACCCTGTGACGCTGGACGGCGACGGCAAGATCGGTACATTCGACGAGAAGCGCGCCGAGAACGCCGTCCGCGAGCTGCTCATCGCGGTGGGCGAGGACCCGGACCGCGAGGGCCTGCTGGAGACGCCGGCGCGGGTGGCACGGGCGTACAAGGAAATCTTCGCCGGACTGTGGCAGAAGCCGGAAGACGTGCTCACCACCACGTTCGACCTCGGCCATGACGAAATGGTGCTGGTCAAGGACATCGAGCTGGTTTCCAGCTGTGAGCACCACCTCGTGCCCTTCGTCGGTGTGGCACACGTCGGCTACATCCCGTCCGCCGACGGCAAGATCACCGGCCTGTCCAAGCTGGCCCGGCTGGTCGATGTGTACGCCCGGCGTCCGCAGGTCCAGGAGCGGCTGACCACGCAGATCGCGGACTCGCTGATGGAGATCCTGGAGCCGCGCGGCGTAATCGTCGTCATCGAGTGCGAGCACATGTGCATGACCATGCGCGGGGTGCGCAAGCCGGGCGCCAAGACGACGACGTCGGCCGTGCGCGGCCAGCTGCGCGACGCCGCCACGCGCGCCGAGGCGATGAGCCTGATACTCGCCCGCTGAGACGCGCGGACCGCTAGCCCGACGGCCGGGGCCCCTCAGCAGTCGCTGAGGGGCCCCGGCCGTCTGCGGGAGCGCTACGGGGACGGGCACCGGCCCGTCAGGCCTTGAGGTGGTTGCCCATCCACTCCAGGGCGGCGGGGATCTCCCGGCGCCAGGTGTTGAAGTTGTGGCCGCCGCTGTCGAGGATGATCGACGAGATCCGGCTCGGCGACTTCGTCTGCTGGATGAACCGCAGCGTCTCGTGGTAATTCCCCTCGCCCTGCTTGCTGCTGGTGACCAGCAGGTTCACCTCGGGGGCGGGCAGGTGCCGCTGACGCCACAGCAGGTTGTTCTCGCGCTGGAGCTGCGGGTTGCCGCCGAAGAGGTCACCGGTGGTGGCATCGCGGGGGGCCTTGTAGGCGCCGGAGAGGGCGACGGCGGTGGAGTACGCATCGGGGTGGCGCATGGCCATCTTCAGCGCGCAGTAGCCGCCGGTGGAGTCACCCATGACACCCCAGCTCTTGGCCTCGCGCCCTATTCGGTAGTGCCCGGCGATATCCGCGCGCAGGTCCTTGGTGAAGAAGGTCTCGGTCTGCGGGCCGTTCGGTATGTCCATGCACTCGGTGTCACGCGGCGGCGCGACCGTAGGGCGCATCATCACCAGGACGGTCGGCCGCATCTTGTGCCGCTTGAGCAGTTCGTGCTGGGTCTGCGGGAAATGCAGCTTTTTGTAGAGCGCCTCGGCGGTGCCGGGGTAGCCGGTGAGCACCAGGGCCGCCGGGAATTTCTTGTGCGCGTATTTCTTCTGGAAGTACTGCGGCGGCAGATAGACAAAGGCGGGGCTGGCGATCTGGGAGTGCTCGCCGCGGATCACCACCTTGTCGATCCGGCCGCCGGCCGCCGGGCGGGACCCGTTCTGGACGCTGACCCGCTGCGTGCCCAGCATCTGAAGCTTGGTGCCGTTCGGCCCGGTCTGGTAATTGGTGACCACGCCGGGCTCCTGCTCCTGGCCGAGGAGGTCGGCCCAGGAGGCGTAGAAGCCGAAAGAGTTGTTGGCGAACAGGCCGATCACGGCGAAGAGGGAAAGCTGGGTCGCCACCAGGAGTCCGATACGGCCGAGAACGGCGCGCCAGTTCCCCTTGGACAGGCGGGGCCAGAGCCAAACGGTGAGGACGAACAGTGCCACCGCGACAATGACGGCAAGAAGCAGCACTTTCTTGCTGGTGAGACCCATGTGGTGCTTTCTTCCGGGCGGCCGGGCCATCCGTACCGCTGGTGGAACCCTTAGCCCTGAAACGCCGTCATACAGGGCGCATAAAGTCCAGATGCTGCGACAAGGCTCGCACGTTCTCTCGACCGGGGCGACGGGAAAGTGATGTCTGACAGGCTAGATGGCGAAAAGTCGGAGAAGGTTGCGTGGCGAACGCCACGCTGGCTCCGTGGCCCGCGGCCCGAAGCGGTGCCGGGATTCGTCGGCACGGCCGGCGTGGTCGTCGGCCTGCTCAACCTGGCCGCCGGGGTGTTCCCGCGGTTCCGGCACAGCCGGGTGCACGCCCTGGCCGAGGTGCTGCCGGGCGCGGTGAGCCCGCTGGCCGCCGCCGCCTCCATCGTCGTGGGCATCCTGCTGCTCCTGTTGGCACACGGGCTCAAGCGGCGTAAGCGGCGGGCGTGGGGCGCGGCCGCGGCGCTGCTCCCCGTGGGGATCGCCGCCCAGCTGGTCTACCGCCACTCCGTGTTCGGCGCGGTGCTCTCGCTGGCCCTCCTGGCGTTCCTGGTGTGGCACCGGAAGGAGTTCGCCGCCCTGCCCGACCCGCGCAGCCGCTGGAAGGCGGCGGCCAACCTCGTCGTCCTCGGCGGCGCGAGCTTCGCCATCGGCATGATCGTCGTCAGTTCCCACCCCAACAAGATCGTCGGCTCGCCCTCCGTGTGGGACCGTGCCCAGCACGTCCTGTGGGGCATGTTCGGCTTCGAGGGCCCGGTCGGCTACACCCACGACGTGGACTACACCGTCGGCTACTCCCTCGGTGCGCTCGGTCTGCTGACGGTCGCCACCACCGCGTATCTCGCCTTCCGCCCCGAGCACCCGGCGGCCCGGCTGACCGACGACGACGAGCAGCAGCTGCGCGAGCTGCTCGCCCGGCACGGCGCCCGGGACTCGCTGGGCTACTTCGCGCTGCGCCGCGACAAGGGCGCGGTCTTCTCCCCGACCGGCAAGGCCGCGGTCTGCTACCGGGTGATCTCCGGTGTGATGCTCGCCAGCGGCGACCCGATAGGCGATGTGGAGGCCTGGCCGGGCGCCATCGAGCGCTTCATGGCGGAGGCCAAGGCGCACTCCTGGACCCCGGCGGTCACCGGTTGCAGCGAGACCGGCGGCCAGGTGTGGACCCGGGAGACCGGTATGGACGCGCTGGAGCTCGGCGACGAGGCGATCGTGGACGTGGCCGACTTCACCTTGTCCGGCCGGGCGATGCGCAACGTACGGCAGATGGTCAAGCGCATCGAGCGCAACGGCTACGAGACCCGGGTGCGGCGGGTGCGCGACCTGGCGCCGGCCGAGCTGGCACAGCTCCAGAAGGCCGCGGACGCCTGGCGGGACACCGACACCGAGCGCGGCTTCTCCATGGCGCTGGGCCGGATCGACGCGGTGGCCGACGGCGACGCGGTGATCGCCACCGCGCATCTGCCGGTGGGCGAGGGCGAGGAGCCCGGCCCGTACGGGGACCTGAAGGCGATGCAGCACTTCGTGCCGTGGGGCGACAGCGGCATCTCCCTTGAGCTGATGCGGCGCGACCGCAGCGCCGACCCCGGCATGAACGAACTGCTGATCGTCGCCGCGCTCCAGGCCGCCCCGGACCTCGGGGTCAAGCAGATGTCGCTGAACTTCGCGGTCTTCCGCTCCTCTCTGGAGCGCGGCGAGAAGCTCGGCGCGGGGCCGGTCATCCGGGTCTGGCGCGGGATGCTGATCTTCCTGTCCCGCTGGTACCAGATCGAGTCGCTGTACAAGTTCAACGACAAGTTCCGGCCCCGCTGGGAGCCCCGTTTCGTGGTCTTCCGCAACAGCCGTGACATCCCGCGTATCGGTCTGGCGGCGCTTCAGGCCGAGGGCTATCTGGAGCTGAGCCTGCCGCGCGTCCTGCGGCGCCGGAAGCCCGCCGAGCCGCGGCCGTGCGTGCACACGCCGGAGCCGGCCGGGGCGGCGGGCGCGGTCGGTCGGGCGGCCTGACCGGCGCCGGGCCCGGGGGTCCGGACGCGGGCGTTCCGCAGCGTCCGGGAACGCGCCGGCGCCCGGCCGGTCCCGCAGCCGACGGCCGCAATCCGGCCGGTCTGCACACGGCCTAGGCTGGTGCCATGAGTACCTTGCGTGGCCAGGTGGCCGGACTGCCGGACTGGGAACGCTGCGCGGTGATGGGTGTCGTCAATGTGACGCCCGATTCGTTCTCCGACGGCGGTGACTGGTTCGACACCGAACTCGCCGTCAAACACGGTCTCGACCTGGTGGCGCAGGGCGCCGACATGGTGGACGTGGGCGGCGAGTCGACCCGGCCGGGCGCGGCGCGGGTGGACGAGGCCGAGGAGCTGCGCCGGGTCGTCCCCGTCGTACGCGAGCTCGCCGCGGCCGGTGTCGTGGTCTCCGTCGACACCATGCGCGCAACGGTCGCCGAGCAGGCCGTGGAAGCCGGGGCGCGCCTGGTCAACGACGTCAGCGGGGGCGCCGCCGACCCGTCGATGGTGCCCGTGGTGGCCTCGCAGCACGTCCCGTTCGTGGTGATGCACTGGCGTGGCCAGTCCATCGACATGAACAACCGGGCCGTCTACGGGGACGTGGTCGCCGAGGTCGTCGACGAGCTCGGGCGGAGCATGGAGCGCGCGGTGGCCGGCGGCATCGATCCGGACCGGATCGTCATCGACCCCGGCCTGGGCTTCGCCAAGAACGCCGGGCACGATCTCGCGCTGGTCGCCCGGCTGGCGCAGCTGCGGGCGCTGGGCCGTCCGTTGCTGGTGGCCGCTTCGAGGAAACGGTTCCTGGGCAGGGTGCTGGCGGGCGACGAGGGAGCCGCCCCACCGCCGGCCCGGGAGCGGGACGCCGCGACGGCGGCGGTGTCGGCGATCGTGGCGCGAGAGGGGGCCTGGGCGGTGCGGGTGCACGAGGTCAGGGCGAGCGCGGATGCGGTACGGGTGGCCCGTGCCGTGGAGGACGCGGCAGCGGCCGGCAGTGACGGTACGGCCGGTGCCGGTGAGATCGGCGACACGACGGCGAAGACGACGGGAACGGTGTGAGCGGCTTGGGCCCACAGACGGACATCGAGCTGGTCGAGCAGGCGAACACCACCCTGTACGAGACCATCGAGCGCGGCGATCACGAGGCGCTGTCCGAGCTGTGGCTGGACGGTCAGGTGAGTGTGGTCCACCCCGGGTGGCCGGTGCTGCGGGGGCGCGGCGAGGTGCTCCGCTCGTACGCCCTGATCATGGCGAACACCGAGTACATCCAGTTCTTCCTCACGGACGTCGAGATCGACGTCATCGGTGACACGGCGCTGGTGACCTGCACCGAGAACATCCTCAGCGGCGGTCCCGCCGAGGACGACGGCTCGGTGGGGCCGCTGATCGGCCAGCTGGTCGTGGCGACCAATGTCTTCCGGCGTACGGACGACGGCTGGCGGGTGTGGTCGCATCACGGGTCGCCGGTGCTGGCGGACCGCGACGACGACGAGGACGACGAAGCCGACGAAGCCGGGGGAGCCGGCGAGGGCGACGGCGGCGAGGACGTGCTCTGAGCCCTTGCCCGGGGGCGGCGCGCCCGGTCTCCCGGGGCGGCGCCCCCGGCGGGTGTGATCCGGGCGCGGGCGGGGTGTGAGCCTTGCCATGGCCGCCCGCCCTTGCGTACCGGGCGACGGCCTGCCGTCGTCAGCGGCGGGGGTCAGCCATCTGGGCCAGGGCGCACCCGTTCGAGCCAAGTGCGGCACGGGTAGGGGTGGGTCGTGAGCAGGGGGGTAAGAGGCCGCGCGGACGATCTCCCGGTTTGCCGGGTGCTGCCCGAATGGGCCGCATTTAGCAGCAGGACGGGGTCTTGTCCATAGCCCCCGTAGGCGAGGACTGTCGTTCCTCGAAGGTAGATTCGACGGCGGGGCAGTGTTGCCGGATCGCTCCGGCGGCTGCCCGGAATCCGACGAACAGTGGCGCCAGAGGTGCCGTGGACCAGTGGGAGTGATTCGCGTGGATCGTGTCGCGCTGCGTGGGCTGAAGGCCCGAGGCCACCACGGGGTGTTTCCCCGGGAGCGCGAGGAAGGCCAGACCTTCATCGTCGACCTGGTGCTCGGCCTGGACACCCGCCCGGCAGCGGCCTCCGACGATCTCGCGAAGACCGTGCACTACGGCGTTGTGGCCGAGGAGGTGGTGGCCGTCGTGCAGGGCGAGCCCGTCGACCTCATCGAGACCCTGGCGGAGCGCATCGCCGGCCAGTGCCTCAAGCACGAGGGCGTGCAGGAGGTGGAGGTGGTGGTGCACAAGCCCGATGCGCCCATCACCGTGCCCTTCGACGACGTGACCATCACCATCACTCGGAGCCGAGTATGAATTCCGCCCGTCAGCCGACGACCACCACTGATGGAGCCGCTGTGCGGCGCCCCCAGCCCGGTGACCCGACCGTACAGCCGGTGCCCGCCTCCGTCGTGGAGCAGGTGGACGCCGCGGATGTGACGCTCTCCAACCCCAAACGCGCCGTGATCTCGCTCGGCAGCAATCTCGGCAACCGCCTGGAGACGCTCCAGGGCGCCGTCGATGCCCTGGAGGACACCCCTGGCCTGCGGGTCAAGGCGGTCTCCCCGGTCTATGAGACCGAGCCGTGGGGCGTGGCCCCCGGCTCCCAGCCGGCGTACTTCAACGCCGTGGTGCTGATCAAGACGACGCTGCCGCCGGCCTCCCTCCTGGAGCGCGGGCAGGCGATCGAGGAGGCGTTCGAGCGGGTCCGCGACGAGCGATGGGGTCCGCGCACGATCGATGTCGACATCGTGGCGTACCAGGACGTGCTCTCCGACGACCCGCGGCTGACGCTGCCCCACCCGAGGGCCCACGAGCGGGCGTTCGTGCTGGTGCCGTGGCACGACATCGAGCCGGAGGCCGAGGTTCCGGGGCAGGGTGCGGTGGCCGCGCTGCTGTCGGCGGTCGGCCGCGACGGTGTGGTGCCGCGCTCGGACCTGGAACTGCGGCTGCCGGAGTAGCCGTTAGGGTTGCGGGTCGGTTCCCCGCGGGATGCATCCGTACGGGACGGACAAGGCGGATACGGCGGCCATAACGGCAAGGATGGTCGTCACGGCAGGAATGGTCATGACAGCGCGAGGGGCGATCGCTCGGTGAAGCAGCTACACATCAAGGTGCTGGTCGGGCTGTTTCTGGCCGCCGGGGTGCTGGCCTGGGGAGGCGCCCGGCTGTGGGACTCCCTCGGTACCCTCCCCAGCGTGCCGGTGGCCGCACCGATCGTGCTGGCGCTGATCGCCGCGGTCCTCGCCGCCACCGCGCTCTCGCTCCGGGCGCGGCTGCGGGCGCAGCGTGAGCGCCGGCCGGGCGCCAAGGGCGTCGATCCGCTGGTGGCCGCCCGCGCGGTGGTCTTCGGGCAGGCGAGCGCGCTGGTGGCCTCGCTGGTCTCGGGGCTGTACGGCGGTGTCGGCGTCTTTCTGCTGACCACCGGCCTCGATGTCGCACCCCGCCGGGACCAGGCGATCTACGCCGGTCTGTCGGTGGTCGCCGGGGCGGCGGTGGTCGCCGCGGCGATCTTCCTGGAGCGGGTGTGCAAACTGCCGGAGGACGACGGCAACGGCAATGGCAACGGCGGGGCCGACGCCAGGGCGTGAGGCCCGGGGCGGGGCCGGAGCGGGCCGGGCGGACTGTGGCGCCGTAGTGGGGCGCGCCGTGTCGCGGTGGCCCGTCGGCCGGTCAGGCGTCGGCGCCCGTCAGGCGTCGGTGCGTGGGGCCGTGACATCGGCGCCCGAAGCCGTGGCGTCGGCGTCGGTGCCTGGGGCTGTACGGCCGGGGCCCCAGCCCCTGTCTCCGAGGCCGGGGACCGCGTCGCCGGGGCCGGGGACCGTATCGAGTGAGATCTCGCCGCGCGGGACGTTCGCGGCGTCCGCCGTGGTGGAGCGGCGCAGCGCGCTGTGCAGCCGGGCGGGGGTGAGGACGCCCAGGTAGCGCTCGCCGTCCTGGACTGCGACCCAGCCGGCGTCGTGCTGAAGCATCGTGCTGAGTGCCTGCTTGAGCGGGGCGCCGAGCGGCAGCCGGGCGTCCATCCGGCGGGCGTGCGCGCGGACGGTGGAGCCCTCGGGGGTGCGCTTCGCGCCGGCCGGGCCGGGGCCTTTCCCCGAGGCCTGCGCGGCGGCCGTGAGCGCCGCGGCCGGGACCCAGCCGTGCAGCGATCCGTCGGCTTCCAGGACGACTGCCCAGGAGGCGCCGTCGGCGGCGATCCTGTCCGCGGCACGGGCCGCCGGGTCGTCGAGGCGTACGACCGGGGGCTGTTCGAGGTCGCCGGGCTCGACGGGCGTGACGGAGAGCCGCTTCAGGCCCCGGTCCGCGCCGACGAATTCGGCGGTGTACGGCGTCGCGGGGGCGCCCAGCACGGTCGCGGGGGTGTCGAACTGCTCGATGTGCCCCGCCCCGTAGACGGCGATGCGGTCGCCGAGCCGGACCGCCTCCTCGATGTCGTGGGTGACGAAGAGGACCGTCTTGCGGAGCGTGGACTGAAGCCGCAGGAACTCGTTCTGAAGGTGCTCGCGCACCACCGGGTCGACCGCGCCGAACGGCTCGTCCATCAGCAGCACGGGCGGGTCGGCGGCGAGCGCGCGGGCCACCCCGACGCGCTGGCGCTGGCCGCCGGAGAGCTGGTCGGGATAGCGGTCGCCGTACGTCGACGGGTCCAGGCCGACCAGGTCGAGGAGTTCGGCGGCGCGCGCCCTGGCCTTCGTCCGCGGCCGGCCGAGCAGGTGCGGGACGGTGGCGGTGTTGTCCAGGACGGTCTTGTGGGGGAACAGCCCCACCTGCTGGATGACATAGCCGATACGGCGCCGCAGCTGGACGGGGTCGAGGGCGGATATGTCCTCGCCGTCGAGGAGGATGCGGCCGCTGGTGGGCTCGATGAGCCGGTTGACCATCTTCATCGTCGTGGTCTTGCCGCAGCCCGACGGCCCGACGAGCGTGACGAGTTCACCCTCGGCGACCTCGAAGGTGAGGTCGTCCACGGCGGTCGTGCCGTCCGGATAACTCTTGGTGACGTGCTCGAAGCGGATCATTCTTCCCCCAGATGTGGACGGGCCCATTGTGGACGGGCGGTCGTGAACGCGGTGTTGCACGTGGATGGCGATGTGGCCCGTGAGCTGCCGGACCGGTCCGATTGTCAGTGGCGGGGTTTAGGGTCGCAGACGGTTATCGGAAGAGTGAGCGAATGGGCGGGGGAGGTGGCGGCCATGAGTGGCGGCGTTGGCGGGGCGAGCTGTCTGGAGACGAACGACTGGATCTGCGGTGAGTATCTGCGCACCCGCAGCCAGGAGTTGGTGGACGCGACGGTCCAGCACATCGGCATCACGGCCGTGTCCGTGGCGATCGGCCTGCTGATCGCCTTTCCGCTGGCGCTGGTGGCCCGGCGGTGGCGGGGCGCGGCAGGCCCGGTCCTCGGGCTGACGACGGTGCTCTACACCGTCCCGTCGCTGGCGATGTTCGCCCTGCTGACACCGGTCTTCGGGGTCTCGGCGTCCGTGGTCGTGACGGGCCTGGTGCTGTATTCGCTGACGATCCTGGTGCGCAACATCCTCGCCGGTCTGGCGGCGGTGCCCGCCGAGGTGCGGGAGGCCGCCCGGGGGATGGGGTACGGCCCGGCGCGGCTGCTGTACGAGGTGGAACTCCCGCTCGCGCTGCCCGCGCTGGTGGCCGGACTGCGCATCGCCACGGTCTCGACGGTGGCGATGACGACCATCGGCTCCGTCGTCGGCTACGGCGGCCTGGGGAATCTCATAGCCAGCGGCATGGAGGGCTTCTTCAAGGCGGAGGTGCTGACGGCCTCGGTGCTCTGCGTGCTGCTGGCGCTGCTCGCCGATCTGCTGCTCATGGGCCTCCAGCGGCTGCTGACGCCCTGGACGAGGGCGCAGGCGCGGGCGAAGGTCCGGGCGCGGCGCGGGGCCCGTATGGCGAAGGCGGTGGGCTGAGGATGGGGGCGATCACCGGTTCCTGGCAGTGGCTGACGACGGCCGCCAACTGGGCCGGGGAGAAGGGGGTGTGGCACCGCCTGGCCGAGCATCTCTGGCTCAGCGCGCTGTGCCTGGCCCTCTCCTGTCTGATAGCCCTGCCGGTGGCGCTCTGGCTGGGGCACCTCGGCAAGGGCGGGGCGCTGGCGGTCAACCTCTCCAACACGGGGCGTGCGGTGCCGACGTTCGCGGTGCTGGTGCTGCTGACGCTCAGCCCGCTGGGGCGGCACGGCGACTGGCCGACGGTCATCGCGCTGGTGCTGTTCGCGGTGCCGCCGCTGCTGACCAATGCCTATCTGGGGATGCGGGAGGCGGACCGCGATGTGGTCGAGGCCGCGCGCGGGATGGGCATGTCCGGGCCGCAACTCCTGCTGCGGGTCGAGATACCGCTCGCCTATCCGCTGATCATGACGGGTCTGCGCTCGGCCACGGTGCAGGTGGTGGCGACCGCGACGCTGGCCGCACTGGCCGGCGGCGGGGGCCTGGGCCGGATCATCACCGCGGGCTTCGGCAACTACGACACGGCCCAAGTGGTGGCGGGCGCGCTCCTGGTGGCCGTGCTCGCCCTGACCGTGGAGGGCGTCCTCGTCCTGGCGGAGCGGTTCCTCGACCCGATGCGGGGGCGGCGGCGCGCGGCGCGGACGGGCCGACCTCGCTCGGCTCGGCCCGCATCGCCCTGACCGGTCGCCCTGACCGGTTGTCTTGACCGGTCGTCCTGGCCTGACCTGAACCGACCTGACCTGATCCGAACGGACTGAATGGTGGCATCCATGAGCAGCAAGTCGCGTGTGGCGCGCACCGCGGTGGTCGCGGGCACCGTCATCACCCTGGCGGCCGGGCTGGCCGCGTGCGGTGGCAAGAGCCTGGAGGAGAAGGGCGGCGGCAACGGCAAGGGCGGCGGCAAGGGCGAGATCGTGATCGGCTCGGCCGGTTTCGCCGAGTCGAAGGTGCTCGCCGAGATCTATTCCAGGGTCCTGACCGATGCCGGTTACCGCACGCGGGTACAGACCCTGGCCAATCGCGAGCTGTATGAACCGGCCCTGGAGAAGGGCCAGATCGATGTCGTTCCGGAATACGCCTCCACCCTCGCCGAATTCCTCAACGCGAAGAAGAACGGCACCAAGGCGAAGCCCGTCGCCTCCAGTGACATCGACAAGACGGTGACGGCCCTGAAGAAGCTCGCCGCGCCGCGCGGACTCAAGGTGCTGGCGGCGGGCGGTGCGACGGACCAGAACGCCTTCGCGGTCAGCAAGGAATTCGCCGCCGAGCACAGCCTGAAGACCCTGTCCGACCTCGGCGCATCGAAGCAGAAGATCAAACTCGCTTCGGGCGAGGAGTGCGAGACCCGGGTGTTCTGCAAGCCGGGCCTGGAGAAGACGTACGGCATCGACATCACGGCTCTGGACCCCAAGGGCGTCGGGACCCCGCAGGCCAAGCAGGCGGTCAAGGACGGCACCGACCAACTGGTGCTCACCACCACCACGGACGCCACGCTCGACACCTTCGGGCTGGTGCTCCTCAAGGACGACAAGAAGCTCCAGAACGCCGACAATGTGCTGCCGGTGGTGAATGCCAAGAGCGCCGGTGACAAGGAGATCGAGACCGCCCTCGGGAAGCTCACACAGACGCTGACGACCGAGGACCTCATCAACGTGAACCGCAAGGTCGATGCCGAGCGGCTCAAGCCCGCAGATGTCGCGCAGGCATATGTGGAGTCCAAGGGCCTGGTCAAGAAGTAACCAGCGGGAAACGGATTGGTGTGCGGGGCCCCATAGGTCCCGCACGCACGGTAAGTTTCTGGCCATGCCACGAGGACGCCACCGCCATTCACCACCCCTCCACCGGCTGCTTCCTCCCGTGACGGTCGCCGGTGCGTCAATAGCCTGCGCCGCGGGCGCGTGGTTTGCCGGCGACGATCTGGTGCAACGGGTGCTCGCCGCGGGCGCGGCCGCCGCCGCCCTCACCGGCGCCGTCCTTCTGCGGACCTGGGACCGTGCGGCCGGCCGGCGGGTCGCCGAACTCGACCGTGCCCGGGTGCGCGACGAGTGGCGCACCGAGGAGCGGATAGCCGAGCTCGAGACGGACGTGGAGGAATCCCGCGAGCTCCGCGCCGCCCTGGACGCCAAACTCCGCTCCAAGCGCGCCGAATTGGCCCGGCTGCGCAGCGAACACGCCGCGCTGCTGCGCCGTTACGCCACCGCCGAGACCGAGCGGGCCAGCGCCCTGGAGGGCCGCCGGCTGCTCGCCATCGAGGCCGCCGCGCCGCCCAAGGCGCTGCCGGTCGGCGCCGGACTGACCCGGGCTCTCCACCTCTCCCCGAAGCTCTCGACTCCTCCCCCGAGCTCTCGGCTCCTTCCCCACGGGCAGGCGGTAACCCCGAGCGCGGGGGAGACCCCCGCTCCGGCCCCCGCGACCTACGCCCAGGCCGACCGGGCCCTGCGCCAACTGGCCCGCAACGCCGCCCGGCAGCGCACCGCCCAGAAGGCCGCCCGCATGCCGCGGGACGAGTCCCGCGCCGAAGGGGCCGCCCGGTCCGGACCGCCCGCCCGCCGCGAGGCCCGTGGCGGCCAGGACGGTGAGAACGGCCGGGGGAACCCGTCGGCGGCCGCCGCACAGCGCACGGGCGACGCACATGCCCGTACGGCCGCCGCCGCCGGACCCGCGCTCCGCCCGGTCCCGGCAACCGCCGCTGCCTTCGCACCGCCCCGCCCCGCCGCGTCCCGCGCGCAGGGCGGCTTCGACTTCTTCGGCAATGCGACCGCCGCAGGCCCCATGGAGCTGACCGCGCCGCTGGAGGACGATCTGGCGGACGTCGTCGGCGACGAGGCCCTCGCCGAGCAGTCGGCCCGCACGGCCCGGACGGCCCTCGGGGACGCCCGTCCGCTGCCGTCCACGGAGCACACCGCGGCCGACGGTGAGCCGGGCGACGGTGAGCCGGGCGACGGCGCGCGGGCGGGTGACGACCGGCCGGGCGGTGAGCGGACCGATGGTGGGACGACCGCCGGCACCGGCGAGGTCATCGACCTGACCGCGCACGACGAGACCGATCAGTTCGACCTCGGCGCCCTGCGCAGCGCCATCTCCTGACCCTGGCCCGACAGCCGCCTGGCCCCGGAGCGTTCCTCAGCTCCGGGGCCAGGCGGCTTTCGGCAGAACGTTCTCCGGCTGAACGCTTCCGGGCTGAACGTTTCGGGCCGGGCGGGGTGAGCGCGCAGGAGCATTCATCCGGCCGGGGCCAGGAGCCTCTTCCCGTCCACAGGGTGTGGATGACCTGCGGGGGAGAGATCCGGAGGAGGGGAAGGGGGAGTGAGGCTGCCGCGCCCTGGACCCGGCGGCACTCCGGGGCGAACGGAACGCCGCCCGCCCCTCCTGCTTGCCGATTCCCGCTGGCCGATCCCTACGGGTCCTACTTGTCGATGTCCCCGACGACGAAGAAGAACGAGCCCAGAATGGCGACCATGTCGGCGACCAGCGTGCCCGGCAGCAGCTCCACCAGCGCCTGGATGTTGTTGAACGACGCCGAGCGCAGCTTGAGGCGGTAGGGGGTCTTGTCGCCCTTGGAGACGAGGTAGTAGCCGTTGATGCCGAGGGGGTTCTCGGTCCAGGCGTACGTCGCGCCCTCGGGCGCCTTCAGCACCTTGGGCAGCCGCTGGTTGACCGGCCCCGGCGGCAGCTCCGCGATCCGGTCCAGACAGGCATCGGCGAGCTCGAGCGCATTGTGGCTCTGCTCCAGCAGGCACTCGAAGCGGGCCAGGCAGTCGCCCTCCTCGCGGGTGACGACCTTCAGCGTCGACTGGAGCTCCCCGTACGCCAGATACGGCTCGTCGCGCCGCAGATCGAAGTCGACACCGGAGGCCCGGGCGATCGGCCCGGAGACCCCGAACGCATGCACCGTCTCCGGCGCGAGCACCCCGACCCCACGCGTACGGCCGCGGAAGATCTCATTGCCCAGGACCAGGTTGTCGAAGACATCCATCCGGGAGCGCACATCGGCGACGGCGTGCCGGGCCCGGCCGAGCCAGCCCGCCGGCAGATCCTCCTTGAGGCCGCCGACGCGGTTGAACATGTAGTGCATCCGGCCGCCGGAGATCTCCTCCATGACGGCCTGGAGCTCCTCCCGCTCCCGGAAGGCGTGGAAGACGGGGGTGATACCGCCGAGCTCCAGCGGATACGAGCCGAGGAACATCAGATGGTTCAGCACCCGGTTCAGCTCGGCGAGCAGCGTCCGCAGCCACACGGCGCGCTCGGGCACCTCCATGCCCAGCATCCGCTCGACGGCCAGCACCACGCCCAGCTCGTTGGAGAACGCCGACAGCCAGTCGTGCCGGTTCGCGAGCATGATGATCTGGCGGTAGTCACGCGCCTCGAAGAGCTTCTCGGCGCCGCGGTGCATATAGCCGATCACCGGCTCGGCATGCTGGATGCGCTCCCCGTCCAGGACGAGGCGCAGCCGCAGCACACCGTGCGTGGAGGGATGCTGCGGGCCGATGTTCAGCACCATGTCGGTGCTCTCCGCCGCGCCGCCGATGCCGACCGTCGTCTCCGTCATGGGAACAGTCTTGCAGCACGCCGTCCCGGGAGCCGCCCTGGCCCTCAGGCGCCCCCTGCCGGGAGCAGCCCCGCACACGCCCCGCCCACCGGCTCCAGGAGCCAGCCGAAGCCGCCCAGGCCCGCCGGATCGGTCAGCTCCGCCGCCGACCCGGCCGAGCTGAGCGCCCGCACGTACCCGGACGGGTCGGTGGCGGCCAGGGCGAGCGGCGGGCGCCGGCCGTCCACCCCCAGGGCATGCAGCGCCTCGCGCTGGGTCAGCCGCTCCGCCGACGGCCCGGCACAGGCGTCCAGCGCCACATGCGCCGTGATGTCACAGCTCCCGTCCGGGACAGGAGACACCTCGCGGCCGTCGCGGAAGCCGGTGAGCGTGCCGAAGGGCGGGCGGTCACCCCGTTCGTGCGCATAGTCGGCGGCGACGGCGAGCCCGGCGCGCAGCGTACGGACGGCCTGCGCCCAGGCCTCGTCCCGGGGGCGGCCGATCTCGGCGCGCAGCCCCGGGGGCAGGGCGCCGGGAGCGGTGCCACCGGGGGCGTCCGGGCCGGGCGGCGGAGCCCACCACCGGCGGAGCCACTCCGCGTCCGCGCCGTCCACCGGCCCGCCCAGCCGCTCCGTGCCATCGGTGCGTACCAGCACCCGGCGCGGCACCCCGTCCGCATCCGTCTCGACGACATCCACCGGCACATTGTCGAGCCACTCGTTCGCGAACAGCAGGCCGGTCACCGAGCCCGGCGCGGGCAGCTCGCCCCGCCAGTCGATCCGCGGATCGAGGCCCCGGGGGCGCGCGGCGCGCTCGACCGCGCACGGACGCAGCCGCCCGGCCACCTCACCGGGCAGCACGGCCAGCACACCGGTCAGCAGCTCGCCGCGCCCCGCGCCCACATCGACCAGCGCCAGCTCGTCCGGATGACCGAGAGCGCTGTCGACGCGGCGCAGAAGAGCGGCGACGGCGCCGGCGTAAAGGCCGGAGACATGCACGGATGTACGGAAGTGACCGGCCGGGCCGGGGCCGCCGGGGCGGGTGTAGAAGCCGTCGTCCGGACCGTACAGCGCCCGCTCCGTGGCCTCACGCCACCCGCACCACTCGTTCGTCACCTGCCCCACGGTACGGGCGGGCGCCGCCCCGGCGGACGGGGTGGTGCGCCGGCCGTCCCGAGGACCGACACATTTGGCGCATGGAGTCTCCACCTTGGGGAGTAGACCCGGCGCACAGGATCGCTCCTCCGGTCGACTCGTACACGTATCCGCGGTGCCTACGCTGGGTTACGTGCAGCGCCTCTATGACTTCCTCCGCAGGCACCCGACGGGAGTGGACACCTTCTGGGCCCTCCCCCTGCTCGGGTTCAGTGGCCTGTGGGTCGGGATCGACGTCCACGGCAGCGAGCAGATCGCCGCCGCGATCTTCACAATCGGCCTGTGCCTCGTCGTCGCGCTGCGCCGCAAGGCTCCCGTGAAAATGCTGCTGCTGACGGCGGCCATCGGCGTCGGCCAACTGCTCGTCGGCATCGAGACCATGCCCGCCGACTTCGCGATGTTCGTGATCGCCTACACCGTCGCGTCCGCACCCACCGTCCCCCGCTGGGCCTCCCGCTGCGCCCTCGCCGGCGCCCTCGTCGGCCCCGCCCTCTCCGCCGTGCGCTTCAGAAGCGCGTTCAACCAGCGGTCGGTCGGGGACAGCATCTTCTTCGCCGTGCTGCTCACCGTGCCCTTCGTACTGGCCTGGGTGCTCGGCGACTCCATGCGCACCCGCCGCGCCTACTGGGCGCAGCTGGAGGAGAGGGCCGCCCGGCTGGAGAAGGAGCGCGAGGCACAGTCCCGGATCGCGGTCGCGGCCGAGCGCGCCCGTATCGCCCGCGAACTGCACGATGTCGTCGCCCACAACGTCTCGGTGATGGTCGTCCAGGCCGACGGTGCCGCATACGTCCTCGACGCCGCCCCCGAGCAGACCCGGCAGGCCCTGGAGACGATCTCCGGCACAGGACGCCAGGCGCTGGCCGAAATGCGCCGGCTGCTGGGCGTACTGCGCACCGGCGAACAGCCCGAGAGCGGCGAATACGTCCCCCAGCCGGGCGTCGAGCAGCTCAACGACCTCATGGAGCAGGTACGCGGCGCGGGACTGCACGTCGACTTCCAGGTCGAGGGCGAGCCGCGGGAACTGCCCAGCAGCGTCGAACTCACCGCCTACCGCATCGTCCAGGAAGCGCTCACCAACACCCGCAAACACGGCGGCCCCGACGTCGGCGCGACCGTCCGCCTCGCCTACAAGGAAGACGACCTCGACCTGCTCGTCGAGGACGACGGACGGGGCGCGCAGCGCGAGCTCTACGAGGAGGGCGGGGCGGACGGCCTCGGCCACGGCCTCATCGGGATGCGCGAAAGGGTCGGCATGGTGGGTGGCACCCTGGCTGCGGGGCCGCGGCCGGGGGGCGGCTTCCGGGTCAGTGCCGTCCTGCCGCTCAAACCGGTGCGGTGACGACGCCCGCCGGCCTGCTGACCATCACCGCCGCATCCGCGGCCCGCCGCCTTCACCCCGTACGACCCCGTACGCTCAGCCCCCACTCCTGCACGAAGGGACCCCCTGCACATGACCATCCGTGTGATGCTCGTCGACGACCAGGTGCTGCTGCGCACCGGTTTCCGGATGGTGCTGGCCGCACAGCCCGACATGGAGGTCGTCGCGGAGGCGGGCAACGGCGTGGAGGCCCTCGAGGTGCTGCGCGCCACCCAGGTCGACGTGATCCTCATGGACGTACGGATGCCGCATCTGGACGGGGTGGAGGCCACCCGCCGGATCTGTGAGGGCGGGCAGAAGAAGGACGCCCCGAAGGTCCTCATCCTGACCACCTTCGACCTGGACGAATACGCCTTCTCCGCGCTGAAGGCCGGGGCCAGCGGTTTCATGCTCAAGGACGTGCCGCCCGGCGAACTGCTCGCCGCGATCCGGGCGGTGGAGAGCGGCGACGCGGTCGTCGCCCCGTCCACCACCCGCCGGCTCCTCGACCGCTTCACGCCCATGCTGCCCGCCACCTCCGCCGAGCCGTCCCGGCCCGAGCTGGAACGGCTGACGGACCGCGAGCGGGAGGTGCTGCTGCTGGTCGCCCAGGGGCTGTCGAACGGTGAGATCGCGGCACGGCTGGTGCTCTCGGAAGCCACCGTCAAAACCCATGTGGGCCGCATCCTCACCAAGCTGAGCCTCCGGGACCGGGTCCAGGCGGTGGTGCTCGCGTATGAGACGGGGCTGGTGCGGGCCGGGGGAGCGGGGGCGTAGGGGCGACTGGTTGCCGGGTGGGGACGGGCGGCTGTCGGGGGGCGGCTACGGGGCGGTGGCGGCTGACGGCCGGCGGTGGCTGACGGGTCCGTCGGGCCGGTCACGCCGTCAACGCAGTACGCCCTCAAGGAAGTCGCTGCCCAGCCGGGCCACCACCTGGAGGTCCAGCTGGTGCAGCACATAACGCCCACGGCGCCGCGTCTGGATCAGCCCGGCCTTCTTCAGCGTCGCGACATGCCGGGACACCTCCGGCGGGGTGATGCCGAACGCGTTCGCCAGCTCCCCCGTCGTATGCGGCCCCCGTGACAGCGTGCGGCACAACTGCATCCGCATCGGATGGCCCAGCGCCTCCAACCGCCGCTGGACGAGTTCCAGCGCGGCCGGCGCCGGCAACTCCGGGCCGGCGACCGGGTACTGGAGCACGGGGCGCCAGCCCGGGGAGTGGCTGAACAGCACATGAGGCCAGCCGAACGACGTCGGAAGGAACGTGACGCCCGGATCCGCGGCGTTCGCGAACGCCGTCGCACGTCCCCGGGCGAGCTTGTCGACCAGGATGCGGGTACCGCCGCTGCCGTCCTGCGCGTCCTCCAGGGACAGCGCCTTCGACGTCGCGGACAGCGTCTCGGCCAGGCCCTTGTGGCGCAGCAACTCGGTCTTGTGCCGGGCATCGGCCGCCAGCTGGATGCCCACCCGCCGCCAGATGTCCCCGAAGAACGCCTCCTCGCAGTCCTCGAACAGGCGGCGCAGCCACACCCGCAGACCGTCGGGGTCGGTGAGCATCCGGTCGGTGAAGGCCGCCTGCCGCGGGCCGCGCGCGGCGGCCATCTCCCGTACCCGCGCCCGCTCATCCGCGTCGACAAGGGGCGACGGGGTGGGGCGGGCGTAGCTCGCCGAGCAGGTGATCTCGAAAGCGGCGGCCACGAACCGCTCATCGTCGATCTCGTCCAGCTCGTCCAGGTCCTCGGCCAGCGTCGCCCCGGGGCGGGCCGGCAGCAGGATGTCGGAGCGGGAGGACCGCCACAGGAAATCCGCCTCGCACAGCCGGTCGGCGAGGTCGGGCTTCAGCGCCGCGTTGGTGGCGGTGACCCAGCCGTGCAGCCCGGGGTGGTGCGCCGGCTCGGACAGCGCATGGAGGGCGGCACCCAGCTCCGCCAACGGGGAAGGGGAGAAGACGATGCGCTCCGGCGGCAGCCCGGTGATGTCGATGATGTTGGACATGCGCCCATCATGCGCGAGGCCGCCACCTGCACGGACGTCGATTGACGGCTCCCGTCAATCGACGGGCCACCGGACCCGGCGCCGCCCCAGAGTGAGGGCATGAACGCCGCTCAGCAGCACCTCCTCGACAGCTACCGCGCCGCCCAACGAGGCGAAGCCGCCCCGCCCGCCCCGGGAACCCACACCGTCCGCACCGCCCGCGAAATCCAGCAGTGGCGCCGTTTCTACGCGGTCGTCATGGCGCCTGCCGACCGGCTTCCGGGGCGTATTCGGGGGGCGGTGCGGTCGGTAACTGCGGTCTTGCTCCGCCTTCCCCGTCACCCCGCAGTCGACCCCGAGTCTCCGCTCCGACGCCACGCCATAATCCGCCCGGAGC
>NZ_JOHB01000036.1:0-69785 GCF_000719605.1 Streptomyces sp. NRRL S-1813 | reverse complement strand
CGCCCCGATCCGCTCCACAAGCCCCCGCCCCCCTCCGCGCACCCCCTCCACCACGGAGAGACGGCCGTCCCCATTACTACGCTTCGGACAAACGCCACGGCGCCGCCGCACCCCTACCGTGGGTCCAGAGTCAAAACCGCAGAGCCGCTCCCTGAGCCATGCGCATCACCCACCACTTCTGAAGGGCCGGGTTCCACTGTGCCGATCCCCACTGATGCAGCCCCCACCGCCTTTTGGCTCGCCGGCCGTCAGGCCACCGGCGAGGCCACCTTCGATGTCACCTCTCCCTGGGACGGACGCCTCGTCGGCACGGTGAGCGTCCCCACCGAGGCGCAGGTCGAGGAGGCCCTCGCCGCCTCCGTCGCGGTCCAGGACGAACTCGCCGCCACCCCCGCGCATGTGCGGGCCGCCGCGCTGGACCATGTGCACCGCCGGCTGGTGGAGCGTACGGAGGAGATCGCCCGGCTGATCTCCGCGGAGAACGGCAAGCCCATGAAGTGGGCCCGCGGCGAGGTCGGCCGGGCCGTCTCCGTGTTCCGTTTCGCCGCCGAGGAGGCCCGCCGCTTCAACGGCGGCGAGGCGCAGCGCCTGGACACCGACGCGGGCGGCGCCGGCCGGCTCGCGCTGACCCGTCGCTTCCCGCGCGGCACGGTCCTGGGCATCGCCCCGTTCAACTTCCCGCTGAACCTCTGCGCCCACAAGATCGCCCCGGCCATCGCGGCCGGTGCCCCGATCATCCTCAAGCCGGCCCCGGCCACCCCGCTCTCCGGTCTGATCCTCGGCGAGCTGCTGGCCGAGACCGAGCTGCCGGCCGGTTCCTGGTCGATCCTCCCGGTGCCCAACGACCGGATGCCGGCGCTGGTGCAGGACGAGCGGCTGCCGGTCGTCTCCTTCACCGGCTCCGAGAAGGTCGGTTACGCGATCCTGGACTCGGTGCCGCGCAAGCACTGCACCCTGGAGCTCGGCGGCAACGGCGCGGCCGTCGTCCTGCCGGACTTCTCGTCCGAGGCGGACCTGGACTGGGCGGCGCAGCGCATCGCCACCTTCTCCAACTACCAGGGCGGCCAGTCCTGCATCTCGGTGCAGCGGGTGATCGCCGACGCCTCCGTCTACGACCGTCTGGTGCCCAAGATCGTGGCGGCCGTCGAGGCGCAGGTCACCGGTGACCCGTCGGACGACGCGACCGAGGTCGGCCCGCTGGTGAACGAGGACGCCGCCAAGCGCGTCGAGAGCTGGGTCGACGAGGCCGTGGAGCGCGGCGCGAAGCTGCTCGCGGGCGGCAAGCGCGACGGCGCCTCCTACGCGCCGACCGTCCTGGAGGACGTGCCCGCCGACGCCACTCTCGCCTGCGAAGAGGTCTTCGGCCCGGTGCTCACCCTCAGGAAGGTCGACGGGGAGGCCGAGGCGTTCGCGGCCGTCAACGACTCGAAGTTCGGCCTCCAGGCGGGCGTGTTCACGCACGACGTCCAGACCGCCTTCCGCGCCCACCGTGCGCTGGAGGTCGGCGGCGTGATCGTCGGCGATGTGCCGTCCTACCGTGCCGACCAGATGCCGTACGGCGGCGTCAAGCAGTCCGGTGTGGGCCGCGAGGGCGTGCGGTTCGCGATGGACGACTACACCTATGAGCGGGTGCTGGTCCTCACGGGCCTGGCGTTG
The DNA here is from genome assembly GCF_000719605.1 of Streptomyces sp. NRRL S-1813. NCBI lineage: Bacteria > Bacillati > Actinomycetota > Actinomycetes > Kitasatosporales > Streptomycetaceae > Streptomyces > Streptomyces sp. NRRL S-1813. Next base: position 68,129 of record NZ_JOHB01000036.1, on the reverse strand, counting down.
TAACCTCCGCCCGACCCGGTCCGGACCGGTGGACAGCGACGGCCATCCCTTGGGCCGTATCACCAACCGGACCCCGGCCGGCGCACCCCCCGGCGCCGGCCTCGACGCGGCGCGCTCCGGCACCCTGTTTCCGGAGCGCGCCGCGTCCCCCTTTTTTGCTCCGGCATCACCTCTCCCGTCATGCCGGATCTTGACGGTATGCGGCCAAAGCCCCTCCCTTCCTCCTGTTTGAGGGGGAGTCGCGGCGGTCCCCCGGGGGAGGAGCGGGGGCCGTGCGTACAACCAGCGCGGTATGCCGCACCCCCCGAACGGCGGAGGGCGGCGAGCGGCCCCGGACCGATGCCGGGGGGTATGTCCCGCTTGGCGGGGAGTGGCCTGCCGCGCGGCCATCTCCCGCCGCCTCCCGTGGTGCAACCCGCGCGGATCGGGTAACTCTCACAAGTAGCGCTGTCCAGCGGCCGACCGGCCCGCCGGCGCAGAACTCCCGATCCCGCGGCGAGGTGAGCTCCTGATGACCGCTCCATCCATCCGCAACGTTTCCGAGCGCGAAGCACGCCAGGTCGCCGAGGCGGCCCGCGAGCAGGACTGGCGCAAGCCCAGCTTCGCCAAGGAACTGTTCCTGGGGCGTTTCCGGCTCGACCTCATCCATCCGCACCCGACCCCCGCGGTCGACGACGTGCGCCGTGGCGAGAAGTTCCTCGCCACGCTGCGCGCCTTCTGCGAGACGGAGATCGACGGCGCCCGGATCGAGCGCGAGGGGCAGATCCCGGACGAGACCGTGAACGGGCTCAAGGAGCTCGGCGCGTTCGGCATGAAGATCGACCCGAAGTACGGCGGCCTGGGCCTGACCCAGGTCTACTACAACCGCGCCCTGGCCCTGGTCGGCACCGCCAGCCCCGCCATCGGCGCGCTGCTCTCCGCACACCAGTCGATCGGCGTGCCGCAGCCCCTGAAGCTGTTCGGTACCAAGGAGCAGAAGGAGACGTTCCTGCCGCGCTGTGCCCGTACGGACATCTCGGCGTTCCTGCTGACCGAACCCGATGTCGGCTCGGACCCGGCCCGGCTGGCGACCCTGGCGGTCCCGGACGGCACGGACTACGTCCTCGACGGGGTCAAGTTGTGGACCACCAACGGTGTGGTCGCCGACCTGTTGGTGGTGATGGCGCGAGTGCCCGCCTCCGAGGGGCACAAGGGCGGCATCACGGCCTTCGTCGTCGAGGCCGACTCCCCGGGCATCACGGTCGAGAACCGCAACGCCTTCATGGGTCTGCGCGGCCTGGAGAACGGGGTGACCCGCTTCCACCAGGTACGGGTCCCCGCCGCCAACCGCATCGGGCCCGAGGGCGCCGGCCTGAAGATCGCCCTGACCACCCTCAACACCGGCCGGCTCTCGCTGCCCGCGATGTGCGTCGGTTCCGGCAAGTGGTGCCTGAAGATCGCCCGCGAGTGGGCCGGGGCCCGCGAGCAGTGGGGCCGGCCGGTCGCCAAGCACGAGGCCGTCGGCGCCAAGATCTCCTTCATCGCCGCCACCACCTTCGCCCTCGAAGCGGTCGTCGACCTCTCCTCCCAGATGGCCGACGAGAACCGCAACGACATCCGCATCGAGGCCGCCCTCGCCAAGCTCTACGGCTCCGAGATGGGCTGGCTGATGGCCGACGAGCTCGTCCAGATCCGCGGCGGCCGCGGCTTCGAGACCGCCGACTCGCTCGCCGCCCGCGGCGAACGCGCCGTCCCCGCCGAGCAGATGCTGCGCGATATGCGCATCAACCGGATCTTCGAGGGCTCGACGGAGATCATGCATCTGCTGATCGCCCGCGAGGCGGTGGACGCCCATCTGTCGGTCGCCGGCGACCTCATCGACCCGGACAAGACCCTCGCCGACAAGGGCCGGGCCGCGGCCAAGGCCGGCGGCTTCTACGCCCGCTGGCTGCCCAAGCTCGTCGCCGGGCCGGGCCAACTCCCGCGTACGTACCAGGAGTTCGGCCAGCTCGCCGGCCATCTGCGGTATGTCGAACGGGCCTCCCGCAAGCTTGCCCGCTCCACCTTCTACGCGATGTCCCGCTGGCAGGGCCGGATGGAGACCAAGCAGGGCTTCCTCGGCCGGATCGTGGACATCGGCGCCGAGCTCTTCGCGATGAGCGCCGCCTGTGTACGGGCCGAGTACCTGAACGAGACCGGGGAGCACGGCCGGGAGGCACAGCAGCTGGCCGAGGCGTTCTGCCGGCAGGCGCGGATCCGCGTCGAGGAGCTGTTCGGCCGGCTGTGGACCAACACCGACGAGCTCGACCGCAAGGTCGTCCACGGGGTCCTCGACGGCAGCTACACCTGGCTGGAGGAAGGCATGATCGACCCCAGCGGCGACGGCCCCTGGATCGCCGACGCCACCCCGGGCCCGAGCCGGACGGACAACGTCCGGCGGCCCATCCGCTGAGCGGCCCGCACCGCACACCCCTGGGCCGGTCCGGGAGCTTCGGGCCGGCCTTGGGGCGTGCCGTGCACAGCGGGCGGGGCCCGATGATCCGTAAGACACGCCCTTGGTGTCCACGGCCCCTGGGCGACCGGCCACAATGGACCACATGACGGACTCCCTCGCCCACCCGCATACGCGTTTCGAGCCGGCCTCCGGCGACCCTGACGGCCCGCGCGGCCCCCGTTCCCTCGTGGTGCTCGGCTCGACCGGCTCGATCGGCACCCAGGCGATCGACATCGTGCTGCGCAATCCCGACCGCTTCCGGGTGACCGCGCTCTCCGCGGCCGGCGGCCGGGTCGAGCTGCTCGCCGATCAGGCGCACCAGCTGCGGGTGGCCGCCGTCGCCGTGGCGCGCGAGGACGCGGTGCCCGCGCTGCGTACGGCACTGGCCGACCGCTACGGCGCGGGCGAGCCGCTGCCCGAGATCCTGGCCGGCCCCGACGCGGCCACCGAGCTGGCCGCCTCCCCCTGCCACACCGTCCTCAACGGCATCACCGGCTCCATCGGCCTCGCCCCGACCCTGGCCGCCCTGAAGGCGGGCCGGGTGCTGGCCCTCGCCAACAAGGAGTCGCTGATCGTCGGCGGCCCGCTGGTCAAGGCCCTCGCCGAGCCCGGCCAGATCATCCCCGTCGACTCCGAGCACTCCGCGCTCTTCCAGGCGCTGGCCGGCGGCGAGCGCGCCGAGGTCCGCAAGCTCGTCGTCACCGCTTCCGGCGGTCCGTTCCGCGGCCGTACGAAGAAGGAGCTGGCCGGGGTCACGCCCGAGCAGGCGCTGGCCCACCCCACCTGGTCGATGGGCCCGGTCGTCACCATCAACTCGGCGACCCTCGTCAACAAGGGCCTGGAGGTCATCGAGGCGCATCTGCTCTTCGACGTGCCCTTCGACCGCATCGAGGTCGTCGTCCACCCGCAGTCCTACATCCACTCGATGGTGGAGTTCACCGACGGCTCCACGCTCGCCCAGGCCAGCCCGCCCGACATGCGGATGCCGATCGCGCTGGGCATCGGCTGGCCCGAGCGGGTCCCGGACGCCGCACCGGGCGTGGACTGGACGAAGGCGCAGACCTGGGAGTTCTTCCCGCTGGACGAGGAGGCCTTCCCGTCCGTCCCGCTGGCCCGCCACGTCGGTGATCTGGGCGGCACCGCCCCCGCCGTCTTCAACGCGGCGAACGAGGAATGCGTGGACGCGTTCCTCAAGGGCGGGCTGCCCTTCACAGGGATTGTGGATACCGTCGCCGCAGTGGTCGCCGAACACGGAACGCCCGCCGGGGGAACTTCCCTGAGTGTCGCGGACGTCCTCGAGGCGGAGACCTGGGCGCGCGCCCGCGCCCGCGAACTGGCCGCCCGTGCGGCACGGACACCTTCGGAGGCTCGCGCATGACGACCTGGATGACCATCCTCGGCATAGTCGTCTTCGTCGTCGGCCTGCTGTTCTCCATTGCCTGGCACGAGCTCGGCCATCTCTCCACGGCCAAGCTGTTCGGTATCCGCGTGCCGCAGTACATGGTGGGCTTCGGGCCGACGATCTTCTCCCGTAAGAAGGGCGACACCGAGTACGGCATCAAGGCCGTCCCGCTCGGCGGCTACATCCGCATGATCGGGATGTTCCCGCCCGGCGACGACGGAAAGCTCCAGGCCCGCTCCACGTCGCCGTTCCGCGGCATGATCGAGGACGCCCGCTCGGCGGCCTTCGAGGAGCTCCAGCCCGGCGACGAGAAGCGGCTCTTCTACACCCGTAAGCCCTGGAAGCGCGTCATCGTGATGTTCGCCGGGCCGTTCATGAATCTGATCCTGGCGGTTGTGATCTTCATGAGCGTGCTGATGGGCTTCGGCATCAACACCCAGACCACCCAGGTCGGCTCCGTCTCGGAGTGCGTCATCTCGGCCGCCGCCAAGACCGACAAGTGCCCGCGCGGCGCCAAGGACTCCCCGGCCGAGGCCGCGGGCCTCCGGGCCGGCGACAAGATCGTCTCGTTCAACGGCCACGCCGTGCCGGACTGGGGAGCCCTCCAGCAGCAGATCCGCGACACCACCGGACCCGCGACGCTCGTCGTGGAGCGGCACGGCGCGCGCCGGACCCTGCACGCCGACCTCATCGAGAACAAGGTCGCCAAGACCGACGGCCACGGCGGCTATGTCCCCGGACAGTTCGTCACCGCCGGATTCCTCGGCTTCACACCGGCCAGCGGCGTCGTCCAGCAGTCCTTCGGCCAGTCCGTCGACCGCATGGGCAACATGGTCGAGCAGGGGGTCTCCTCGCTGATAAACCTGCCCGCCAAGGTCCCGGACCTGTGGGACGCGGCCTTCAACGGCGGAGAGCGCAAGCAGGACTCCCCGATGGGCGTGGTCGGCGCGGCCCGGGTCGGCGGCGAGGTCTTCTCCCTGAACATCCCGCCGGAGCAGCGGGTGGCGACCATGCTCTTCCTGGTCGCCGGCTTCAACCTCTCGCTGTTCCTGTTCAACATGCTGCCGCTGCTGCCGCTGGACGGCGGGCACATCGCCGGCGCCGTGTGGGAGTCGGTCCGACGGGCCTTCGCCAAGATCGTCCGGCGTCCCGACCCCGGTCCCTTCGACGTCGCCAAGCTGATGCCGGTGGCCTACGTCGTCGCCGGGATCTTCATCTGCTTCACGCTGCTGGTGCTCGTCGCCGACGTGGTGAATCCGGTGAAGCTGACCTAGAAAGCACGTTTGGCGGCGGCCGGACACCTCCGTGGCGTTTGGAGGCGTCCGGCCGTCTCCTTTCGTGGCGCCACAGGGGAGCGATGTGCTTGCCGCGACCCCCGTGACGTAATCTCGAAGACCGGAGCCCGCCGATGCGGGGCCTAGATCCACACCTTGGGGTTGCTCGCCAGATGACTGCCATTTCACTGGGAATGCCGGACGTACCGACCAAGCTTGCCGACCGCCGGGTCAGCCGCAAGATCCAGGTCGGCACGGTCGCCGTGGGCGGAGACGCACCGGTCTCGGTGCAGTCGATGACGACCACGCGGACGTCCGACATCGGCGCCACGCTTCAGCAGATCGCCGAGCTGACGGCCTCCGGCTGCCAGATCGTCCGGGTCGCCTGCCCGACGCAGGACGACGCCGACGCGCTGCCCGTGATCGCCCGCAAGTCTCAGATTCCGGTCATTGCGGACATCCATTTCCAGCCGAAGTACGTCTTCGCCGCGATCGACGCCGGCTGCGCCGCGGTCCGGGTCAACCCCGGCAACATCAAGCAGTTCGACGACAAGGTCAAGGAGATCGCCAAGGCGGCCTCCGACGCCGGCACCCCGATCCGGATCGGCGTCAACGCCGGCTCCCTGGACCGCCGCCTGCTCCAGAAGTACGGCAAGGCGACCCCCGAGGCGCTCGTCGAGTCCGCGCTGTGGGAGGCGTCCCTCTTCGAGGAGCACGGCTTCCGCGACATCAAGATCTCGGTCAAGCACAACGACCCGGTCGTGATGGTCAACGCCTACCGCCAGCTCGCCGCCCAGTCGGACTACCCCCTCCACCTCGGCGTCACGGAGGCCGGCCCTGCCTTCCAGGGCACCATCAAGTCCGCCGTCGCCTTCGGCGCACTGCTCAGCGAGGGCATCGGCGACACCATCCGCGTCTCGCTGTCCGCGCCGCCCGCCGAAGAGATCAAGGTCGGCATCTCCATCCTGGAGTCGCTCAACCTCCGCCAGCGCCGGCTGGAGATCGTCTCCTGCCCGTCCTGCGGCCGCGCCCAGGTCGACGTCTACAAGCTCGCCGAGGAGGTCACCGCGGGCCTGGACGGCATGGAGGTGCCGCTCCGCGTCGCCGTCATGGGCTGCGTCGTCAATGGCCCCGGCGAGGCCCGCGAGGCCGATCTCGGCGTCGCCTCCGGCAACGGCAAGGGCCAGATCTTCGTCAAGGGCGAGGTCATCAAGACCGTCCCCGAGTCGAAGATCGTCGAGACCCTCATCGAAGAGGCCTTGAAGATCGCCGAGCAGATGGAGAAGGACGGCATCGCCTCCGGCGAGCCGACCGTGGCCGTCGCCGGCTGACCCGGCGCCGCCCGCAGCTCCTGAGCCCCGCCGCCCGCCCCGGGCCGCGGGGCTCACCCCTGGCCGGGACGATCCGGCCCTCGGCGGCAGGGTGCTCCCCGCAGGCGCGAGGTAAAGTGCCAAGACCTGCTCCCGCCTGGCCTCCCAGGCCCGTAACGGTGAGGCTTTCCGACACGTGCTGACGACCACCACCATCAAGGTCCTCGAGCCCGGGGACCTCGACGATGCGCTCGCGGTCCTGGACCGCGACCCGGTCGCCAACGCCTTTGTCGCCGCCCGCGTACAGGTCGCCGGCCTCGACCCCTGGCGGCTGGGCGGCGAGATGTGGGGCTGGTACGTCAGGGGCCGTCTGGAGGCGCTCTGCTACGCCGGAGCCAACCTCGTCCCCGTCTGCGCCACCCCCGAAGCGGTCCGTGGCTTCGCCGAACGCGCCCGCCGCCAGGGCCGCCGCTGCTCCTCCATCGTCGGCCCCGAGGAGCCCACCGCCGAGCTGTGGTCGCTCCTGGAGCCTTACTGGGGACCGGCCCGCGAGGTCCGCGCCCATCAGCCCCTGATGGTCACCACCGCACCGTCCGCCGAGATCGCCCCCGACCCGTACGTCCGGCGGATCCGCAAGAACGAGATGGACCTGATCATGCCCGCGTGCGTGGCCATGTTCACCGAAGAGGTCGGCATCTCCCCGATGGCGGGCGACGGCGGGCTCCTCTACCAGGCCCGGGTCGCCGAACTCGTCGGCTCCGGCCGCTCCTTCGCCCGTATCGAGAACGGCAAGGTCATCTTCAAGGCCGAGATCGGCGCCGCCACCCAGCGGGCCTGCCAGATCCAGGGCGTCTGGGTCGACCCCGCCTATCGCGGCAAGGGCCTGTCGGAGACCGGTATGGCCGCCGTGCTGCGCTACGCCCTCAGCGACGTCGCCCCCGTGGTCAGCCTCTACGTCAACGACTTCAACACCGCCGCCCGCGCCTCCTACCGGCGCGTGGGCTTCGAGGAAGTCGGCGCCTTCATGAGCGTACTTTTCTGACCCGCCGCCTTGTACGCTCCGAGCATGGATGACGTCGCGGTCGGCCCCCTTGATCTCGCTGCCCGCGTGGACGACGCGCTGGCCGTCCAAGCGCTTGCGTTCGGCCTGAGCGACGAGGAGATCGCCGTCCGCCGGCACATCGTGCTGCGCCATTTCGCCTGCACCGGTGCCCGCGCCCTCGGCGCCACCACCCCCGCGGGCCGGCTGGTCGGCTTCGTCTACGGCATGCCCAACGACCGCGCCCACTGGTGGTCCACCGTCGTCGAGCCCTACCTCCGAGGCGAGGGCCTCGACCACTGGCTCGACGGCTCCTTCACCATCACCGAGCTGCACGTCCACCCCGCCTACCAGCACCGAGGCATCGGCCGGACACTGATCACCCGCATCACGGACGAGGCCGGCGAACTCCGCTCCATCCTCTCCGCCATCGACACCGAAAGCCCCGCCCGCCGCCTGTACCGCTCCCTGGGCTACCAGGACATCGCCCGCCGCGTCCTCTTCCCCAGCGCCCCCACCCCGTACGCGGTGATGGGCGCCCCGCTCCCTCTCAAGCGCTGAGCCCCTCTTTTTCTTTTCCACCACCCACAGCCCCGCGCAGCGGCCCCGCCCGCCGCAGGCGCAACGGCGAGACACCACCACGGCGGGAAAGCCAAAAACGTGGACCGAGGCAAAGCGCAGCGGATACGCATTTCCTTGCGCCACACCCCTACAGCTAACCTCCAGGGAGTCACCTTTCTTACGCAGGAGAAACTCCCATGGCCCACGCCGCACAGGTCCAGCGCATGTCCCGCTTGATGATCAAGACACTGCGCGACGACCCGGCCGACGCCGAGACCGCCAGCCACAAGCTGCTCGTCCGCGCCGGGTACGTCCGCCGCTCCTCCGCCGGCATCTGGACGTGGCTGCCGCTGGGCAAGAAGGTCCTGGAGAACGTCTCCCGCATCGTCCGCGAGGAGATGGACGCCATCGGCGGCCAGGAGGTCCTGCTGCCGGCTCTGCTGCCCAAGGAGCCCTACGAGGCCAGCGGCCGCTGGGAGGAGTACGGCGACCTGCTCTTCCGTCTCAAGGACCGCAAGGGCGCCGACTACCTCCTCGGCCCCACGCACGAAGAGATCTTCACCCTCACGGTCAAGGACCAGTGCACGTCCTACAAGGACCTGCCGGTGATCCTCTACCAGATCCAGACCAAGTACCGCGACGAGGCCCGCCCCCGCTCCGGTGTGCTGCGCGGCCGCGAGTTCCAGATGAAGGACTCGTACAGCTTCGACACCACCGACGAGGGCCTGGAGCAGTCCTACGCCCTGCACCGCCAGGCCTACCAGAAGATCTTCGAGCGCCTGGGCCTCGACTACCGCATCGTCTCCGCCGTCTCCGGCGCGATGGGCGGCTCCGCCTCCGAGGAGTTCCTGGCCCCCGCCGCGGCCGGCGAGGACACCTTCGTCGACTGCCCGGCCTGCGACTACGCCGCCAACACCGAGGCGGTCACGGTCAAGGTCGAGCCGGCCGACGGCTCCGTGCACGGCCCCGTCGAGGAGCTGGACACCCCCGACACCCCGACCATCGAGACCCTCGCCGAGCACCTCGGCGTACCGGCCTCCGCGACTCTGAAGAACCTCCTGGTCAAGGTCGACGGCGAGATCGTCGCGGTCGGCGTCCCCGGTGACCGCGAGGTCGACCTCGGCAAGCTCGGTGAGCACCTCGCGCCGGCCACCGTCGAGCTGGTCACGGCCGAGGACTTCACCGGCCGCCCCGAACTGGTCCGCGGCTACGTCGGCCCGCAGGGCCTGGCCGGCAAGGCGTTCCGCTACATCGCCGACCCGCGCATCGCCCCCGGCACCTCCTGGATCACCGGCGCCAACAAGGACGGCAAGCACGCAAAGAACGTCGTCGTCGGCCGGGACTTCGAGGTCGACGACTACCTCGACGTGGTCGTCGTCGAGCCCGGCGACCCCTGCCCCAGCTGCGGCACCGGCCTGAAGATCGACCGCGCCATCGAGATCGGCCACATCTTCCAGCTCGGCCGCAAGTACGCGGACGCCTTCGGGCTCGATGTGCTCGGCCAGAACGGCAAGCCCGCCCGGGTCACCATGGGCTCGTACGGCATCGGCGTCTCCCGCGCGGTGGCCGCCCTCGCCGAGCAGACCCACGACGGGTCCGGCCTGTGCTGGCCCGGTGAGGTCGCCCCGGCCGATGTGCATGTCGTCGCCGCCGGCAAGGCCAAGCAGACCGAGCTCGCCCTGGAGGTCGGCGAACAGCTCGGCGCCGCGGGCCTGCGGGTCCTCGTCGACGACCGGGCCGGTGTCTCGCCCGGTGTGAAGTTCACCGACGCCGAGCTGCTCGGCGTTCCGACCATCGTGGTCGCCGGACGCCGCGCCGCCGAGGGCGTCGTCGAGGTCAAGGACCGCCGCACCGGCGAGCGCGAGGAGCTGACGGTCGAGGAGGCCGTCGCCCGCCTCAGCGCCTGACCGCCGCACGCGAACGGGCCGGCCGCCGGGGTGCACACCCCGGCGGCCGGCCCGTTCGCGCGCCGCTACAGCCAGGCCGCGAACTCCAGCAGCAGCTCGCCGCGCTGCCGCTCGCCCACCGCCACCTCCCGCACGCCGGTGTCAACCGCCCGGTAGAGCGTCCAGTCGCGCAGCCGGTCCCGGTCCACTTCCAGGGAATCGGCCAGCTTGGCCACCCGGCGGCGGGCCGCGGCGGCCGCGCCCGACCCGGCCATCAGATCCTCGAACCGGTCCAGCACCAGCGCCGCCAGGTCGTACGCCCGCTCGCCGACCACCGGCGACGGGCCGACCGCCAGCCAGGGCGACCGCTCACCGGCCAGCACCTTGCCCTGCCGGAACGTGCCGTGCAGCAGAAACTGCTCGTCGGACCCCTCCGCCAGGGCGCGCCGCAGCTCCAGCGCCTGGTCCACCAGCGGCCCGGCCGCCGGGGCCAGTGCCCCGGCCGTCCGCAGTGCCTCCACGGCCTCCTCGGTACGCCCGGCCAGCGTCTCGAAGGCATGCCCGGGGCCCGGCGCCACCCACAGCCGCCGCACCGTACCGGCCGCCTCCAGCAACGCCTTGGCCTCCGGCAGCGACCGCAGCGACACCGCGCCCTGCAGCCGCTCCAGCAGCAGCGCACCGCTCGTGTCGTCGGCCCGCAGCAGCCGCACCGCACCCCAGCCGTCCCATGCCTCCAGCGCCGCCCCTTCGTGCGCGGACACCCGCCCGGGCACCGGGAACTTGAGCGCCGCCGGCGTCCCGTCCTGCTGCCGTACGAGGGCGAGCAGACTGCTGCGGCCACCGGGGGCGTGCACCCGTTCCAGCGTCAGATCCCAGGCGTCCAGCCGCTGCTGAACCAGCGTCGGCAGCGTGTCGAGCCACTTGCGCACGGGACTTTCCGGATCGCCGCTCAGCGAACTCACCAACCGCTGCGGCGGTTCGATGGGTGCCGTTGCCATGCTTGAGCTGTCCCCTTCCTGGGGCCGTGACCGCACCGCGGCCGGTCGTTCAGAGCGCGCCGGCGGAGGCGCTCGCGGCGCCGGTCGGGGCGGCGGCCGCGGCCCGCTCCACGAGCCCAGGGAAGGCTACGCCGCTGCCGCGCCAGCGCACCGCCCGCACCGCCGCCTCGCGCAGCGCGGCCGCTGCCTCCGTGCGCCGGGCCCTGCCGCCGGCCCGTACGAGGTCCGCGTAGACGGCGGCCAGCCGGTCCTCCAGCTCCGCCGCCAGCCGGGCCGCGGCGGCCGCGTCGGGGACCGGGAAGGGCAGTTCGTAGGCGGCGGCCGCGGCCCGCGGCGTACCGCCCAGGTCGCGCACCTCGCGGCGCAGCGCATCCCGGCGCGCACGATGCCCGTCGTACGCCGCCTGGGCCTCCTTGCGCCGGTCGTCGGCGATCCGGCCGCCGACCACGCCGTAGCCGTAGACCGCCGCATGCTCGGCGGCCAGCGCCGCCTGCACGGCCGTCAGCTCGTCGTGCCCGCTGTCCTCGTCCTCGCCCTCGTCCTCGCGCCTGTTCCTGCCGTGAACTGCTGTGGCCCTCATGCACATGCCCCTTCGCCGGTCCTTGCCCGCTGCTGTGCTGCCGTGCCCGTCATCCGGCCGGCTCCGCCAGCAGATACGCATGCGCCGCTCCGGCCGCCGCGACCGAGGCGAGCAGCCGGGCCAACTGCGGGGGCGCGGCGGTCAGTGCCTTGGTGCGGACGTCGGCGAGCTTGCGCTCCGCCTCGGCGAGGGCCGCGCGTGCGCCCTTCTCGTCCTGGGGAACCTGGGGGTCGGACGGGCGCCGGGAGCCGTGCGGCGACGCACCGGACGCGGGCACACCGGCGTCGCGCGCCGGGCCGTCGGAGGCGCCGCCGCCGGGCGAGGGGGCGGCCCCTTCGTCGGTGAACGCCTCGGCGTGCCGGGCGACTTCGGAGCGCAGCGGGCGCAGCCGCGACTCCAGCGCCGGATGCGCGGCCAGCGTCGCGTCATAGCGCGCCAGCAGGGTCGTACTGTCGCGGGCGGAGCGCTCGCGCAGCCGGTCGGCGGCGGAGGAGTGTTCGGCCCGTTCGGGGCCGGGCTCCTCGGAGCAGCCCGTGAGCAGCGCCACGCCCCCGAGGGCGGCGCCGGCCAGCAGGGTCCTTCTGCGCGTGAGCGCCACTTTCGGCACGTTGCACTTCCCGGGGTCTTTCGTAGTGATCACCGCAGGCGAGAGTATCCGTGACCACCCACCGAATCGTCAGTACCCCGCCGGAACCGATAGGCTTTGACCCGACACGCGACCCACCCACAACAGCACACGCGGCCGAGGAGTCACCCGGATGAGCACCACCCAGAGCGAGAGGCTGCGCGGATTGCTTGAACCGCTCGTCGCCGCGCGAGACCTGGATCTGGAAGAGATCGAGGTGACACCGGCAGGCAAGCGGCGGGTGCTGAGGATCGTGGTCGATTCCGACGAGGGCGTCCAGCTGGACGAGTGCGCCGAGCTGAGCCGTGAGGCCTCCCAGGTCCTGGACGACTCCGATGCGATGGGCGGCGCCCCGTACACCCTTGAGGTGACCTCCCCCGGCGCCGACCGGCCGCTGACCGAGCTGCGGCACTACCGCCGCGCCGTCGGCCGCCTCATCAAGGCCCAACTCCATGAGGGCGGGGAGCTGGTGGCGCGGATCATCGCACTCGACGACGCAGGGCTGGACCTCGAGGTACCGGGCGTCAAGGGCCGTAAGCCGACCGCCCGCCGCCTCTCCTTCGACGAGATCGCCAAGGCGCGTGTCGAGCTGGAGTTCAACCGCAAGGCCGACAAGTCGGACAAGCGCGACGCGCAGCACGACGAGAAGACCGACGAGAACAAGGAGGAGGCGTAGCCGTGGATATCGACATGAGTGCCCTGCGGGGACTGGTGCGGGAGAAGGAGATCTCGTTCGACCTGCTGGTCGAGGCGATCGAGTCGGCCCTCCTCATTGCCTACCACCGCACCGAGGGCAGCCGCCGGCGGGCGCGGGTGGAGCTGGACCGCAACACCGGCCATGTGACGGTGTGGGCGAAGGAGGACCCGGAGGACTTGGAGGAGGGCGCCGAGCCCCGCGACTTCGACGACACCCCCTCCGGTTTCGGGCGGATCGCGGCGACGACCGCCAAGCAGGTCATCCTCCAGCGGCTGCGGGACGCCGAGGAGGAGATCACCTTCGGCGAGTTCGCCGGGCGTGAGGGCGATGTCATCACCGGTGTCGTCCAGCAGGGCAAGGACCCCAAGAACGTGCTGGTGGACATCGGCCCGATGGAGGCCATGCTGCCGGTGCAGGAGCAGGTCCCCGGCGAGGACTATGCGCACGGCACCCGGCTGCGCTCCTACGTCGTACGGGTGGCCAAGGGTGTCCGCGGCCCGTCCGTGACGCTGTCGCGCACCCACCCCAATCTGGTGAAGAAGCTCTTCGCCATGGAGGTCCCGGAGATCGCGGACGGCTCGGTGGAGATCTCCGCCATCGCCCGCGAGGCCGGCCACCGCACCAAGATCGCCGTACGGTCCACCCGCTCGGGCCTGAACGCCAAGGGTGCCTGCATCGGCCCGATGGGCGGCCGGGTGCGTGCCGTGATGGCCGAGCTGCACGGCGAGAAGATCGACATCGTGGACTGGTCGGACGACCCGGCCGAGCTGGTGGCGAACGCGCTGTCGCCGGCCAGGGTCAGCAAGGTCGAGGTCGTGGACCTGGCGGCGCGCTCCGCCCGGGTCACCGTCCCCGACTACCAGCTGTCACTGGCCATCGGCAAGGAAGGGCAGAACGCCCGGCTCGCCGCCCGTCTCACGGGCTGGCGGATCGACATCCGCCCGGACACCGAGCAGGTCGCACCGCAGGACTGAGACCGTACAAAACGGACAGTTGCGCCGCGGCACCGAAAAATCGGTGGTGCCGCGGCGCTCCGCCCGGAATTCTGAGCAGCCGTTCCGCCTTACCCCATCGGGGCCGGGTCGGCGCGGGGAGGTAGACTTAAGCAGTGTCTGGCCGGACGCATGCCCGCGCATGCCCTGAGCGCACCTGTCTGGGATGCCGGGAGCGAGCGGCCAAGGGCGATTTGCTGCGCATCGTGGAGATCGAGGGTGAGTGTGCCCCCGATCCTCGCGGTACGCTGCCCGGCCGGGGTGCTTACGTGCACCCGACACTGGTCTGCCTCGACCTGGCGGTTCGCCGCCGGGCGTTCAACCGGGCCTACCGGGCCCGGGGGCCGTTCGACACGACGGATCTCCGTCGGTTCATCGAGCGGAAGCCCGTCGAGCAGCCGCCGTTGCAATAACGCACAGCAGCAAGAAACGCACAGCGCACGGAAAACCGTGCGGTCAGGTACCTCGCGAGTCGGAAGTAGGTCGAGATTGCGATGAGCACTCGATGAGTACGCGATGAGTACGCCCATGAAGTAGCGACGGTCCGGTGGACAAACCCGGACCTAGAAGGAGCGAAGTGGCTAAGGTCCGGGTATACGAACTCGCCAAGGAGTTCGGCGTTGAGAGCAAGGTCGTCATGGCCAAGCTCCAAGAACTTGGTGAATTCGTCCGTTCGGCGTCCTCGACGATCGAGGCGCCGGTTGTTCGCAAGTTGACCGACGCTTTCCAGGCAGGCAGTGGCAATGGCCGCGCCGCCGGTAAGCCCGCGGCGCCGCGCAAGTCGGCCCCCGCGAAGCCGTCCGCGCCGTCTCCGGCGCAGGCGGCACGTCCTGCTGCCCCGAAGCCGGGCGCCCCCAAGCCGGGCCCCGCGGCTCCGGCAGCCCCCGAGGCACCGAAGGCCCCTGAGGCCCCCGAGGCCCCGGTGGCTCCCAAGAGCACTCCCGCCGCCGGCCCCACCCCGGGCCCGCGGCCCACGCCGGCCCCGAAGGCTCCGGCTCCCAAGCCCGCTCCGGCCGCCCCCGCGCAGCCCGAGTTCCAGGCTCCGCCGTCCGCACCGGCCGCTCCCGCTGCCGGTCAGTCGGCTCCCCGTCCCGGTGCCCCCGGCCCGCGTCCGGCCCGTCCGGCGTCCGGCCAGGGTGGTCAGGGCGGCCAGGGCGGCCAGGGCCGCGGTAACGCTCCGCGCCCCGGTGGCGAGCGTCCGGCCCCGCGTCCCGGTGGCCGTCCGTCCGGCCCCCGTCCGGGCAACAACCCCTTCACGTCCGGTGGCTCCACGGGCATGGCCCGTCCGCAGGCCCCCCGTCCCGGTGGCGCCCCGCGCCCCGGTGGCCAGGGTGGTCCCGGCGGCCCGCGTCCGCAGGGCGGCGGCCAGGGTGCTCCCCGTCCGCAGGGCGGCCAGGGCGGCGCGCGTCCCACCCCCGGTGGCATGCCCCGACCGCAGGGTGCGGCCCCCGGTGGCGCCCCGCGTCCCGGTGGTGGCGGCGGTAACCGCCCGAACCCGGGCATGATGCCGCAGCGTCCGGCTGCCGGCCCGCGTCCGGGCCCCGGCGGCGGTGGCGGCGGTCGCGGTCCCGCCGGTGCCGGTCGTCCCGGTGGCGGCGGCGGTCGTCCCGGTGGCGGCGGCGGCTTCGCCGGTCGTCCCGGTGGTGGCGGCGGCGGTCGTCCGGGTGGCGGCGGCGGTTTCGCCGGTCGTCCCGGTGGCGGCGGTCCCGGTGGTGGCGGCGGCTTCGGCGGTCGTCCCGGCTTCGCCGGCCGTCCCGGCGGTCCCGGTGGCCGTGGTGGCACGCAGGGTGCGTTCGGCCGTCCCGGCGGTCCGGCGCGTCGTGGTCGCAAGTCGAAGCGGCAGAGGCGTCAGGAGTACGAGGCCATGCAGGCCCCGTCGGTGGGCGGCATCATGCTGCCCCGTGGCAACGGTGCGACGGTTCGCCTGTCGCGCGGTGCCTCGCTGACGGACTTCGCCGAGAAGATCAACGCCAACCCGGCGTCGCTGGTCCAGGTCATGCTGAACCTGGGCGAGATGGTCACCGCGACCCAGTCGGTCACCGACGAGACCCTCCAGCTGCTCGCCGACGAGATGAACTACGTCGTCGAGATCGTCAGCCCGGAGGAGGAGGACCGCGAGCTTCTCGAGTCCTTCGACATCGACTTCGGTGAGAACGAGGGCGGCGAGGAAATGCTCGTCGCGCGTCCGCCGGTGGTGACCGTCATGGGTCACGTCGACCACGGTAAGACGCGACTGCTCGACGCCATCCGCAAGACGAACGTCATCGCGGGCGAGGCCGGCGGCATCACCCAGCACATCGGTGCCTACCAGGTCGCGACCGAGGTCAACGACGAAGAGCGTCGGATCACCTTCATCGACACCCCGGGTCACGAGGCGTTCACCGCCATGCGTGCCCGTGGTGCCAAGTCGACCGACATCGCGATCCTCGTGGTGGCGGCCAACGACGGTGTCATGCCGCAGACGATCGAGGCCCTGAACCACGCCAAGGCGGCCGACGTGCCGATCGTGGTCGCGGTCAACAAGATCGACGTCGAGGGTGCCGACCCGACCAAGGTGCGCGGTCAGCTCACCGAGTTCGGTCTGGTGGCCGAGGAGTACGGCGGCGACACCATGTTCGTCGACATCTCCGCTCGTGAGGGCCTGAACATCGAGCAGCTGCTCGAAGCCGTGGTCCTGACCGCGGACGCCTCGCTCGACCTGCGCGCCAACGCGGAGCAGGACGCGCAGGGCATCGCGATCGAGGCACACCTCGACCGTGGCCGCGGCGCCGTGGCGACCGTCCTGGTCCAGCGCGGCACGCTGCGCGTCGGCGAGACGATGGTGGTCGGCGACGCGTACGGCCGAGTCCGGGCGATGCTCGACGACAAGGGCAACCACGTCGAGGAAGCGGGTCCGTCGACCCCCGTCCTGGTCCTGGGTCTGACCAACGTCCCGGGTGCCGGCGACAACTTCCTGGTTGTCGACGAGGACCGTACGGCCCGTCAGATCGCTGAGAAGCGCGCGGCGCGCGAGCGCAACGCCGCCTTCGCCAAGCGCACCCGCCGGGTGTCCCTCGAGGACCTCGACAAGGTGCTCAAGGCCGGCGAGGTGCAGCAGCTCAACCTCATCATCAAGGGCGACGCGTCCGGTTCGGTGGAGGCTCTCGAGTCCTCGCTGCTCCAGCTCGACGTCGGCGAAGAGGTCGACATCCGCGTGCTGCACCGCGGCGTCGGTGCGGTCACGGAGTCCGACATCAACCTGGCGTCCGGCTCCGACGCGATCGTCATCGGCTTCAACGTGCGCGCCGAAGGCCGTGCCACGCAGATGGCCGACCGCGAGGGCGTCGACGTCCGGTACTACTCGGTCATCTACCAGGCGATCGAGGAGATCGAGGCGGCCCTCAAGGGCATGCTCAAGCCGGAGTTCGAGGAGGTCGAGCTCGGTACCGCGGAGATCCGCGAGATCTTCCGCTCGTCCAAGCTCGGCAACATCGCGGGTGTGCTCATCCGCTCCGGCGAGGTCAAGCGCAACACCAAGGCGCGCCTCATCCGCGACGGCAAGGTGGTCGCGGAGGACCTCAACATCCAGGGCCTGCGCCGCTTCAAGGACGACGTCACCGAGATCCGCGAAGGCTTCGAGGGCGGTATCAACCTCGGAAACTTCAACGACATCAAGATCGACGACGTCATCGCGACGTACGAGATGCGCGAGAAGCCGCGCGGCTGATCATGCGCGTGACTGCCCGCGTGTAGCACGGTCGCCGGAGACGGCGGCCGGGCGACACGCGGGACCGGGGCCGGTCGGCGGAATATTTCCGTCGATCGGCCCCGGCCGTTCCGTGTACGGTTCCCCATGAAGCGAACGCCTCCCAGCTCACGCCGGGAGGTGCCCCCAAGGCCCCACGGGTGGCTTGACCCGTCTTGCATGTACGTAGGGACGCTGTCCTTCGACCTGCTTCTCGGCGACGTACGGTCGCTGAAGGAGAAGCGCTCCGTCGTCCGCCCGATCGTCGCCGAGCTGCACCGCAAATTCGCGGTAAGCGTCGCGGAGGTCGGGGATCAGGATCTGCACCGCAGGGCCACCATCGGCCTGGCGGTGGTCTCCGGGGACGCCGGGCACCTCACCGATGTCATGGACCGCTGCGAGCGCATGGTCGCCGCACGGCCCGAAGTGGAGCTGCTGTCGGTACACCGACAGCTGCACGGCGACGACGACTGACCCGGGGACCGGGCAGGCCGCCGCCGGTGGAAGCACAATTGTGGAAGAAAGAAGGAGACGGACCAGTGGCCGACAATGCGCGGGCGAAGAAGCTGGCGGACCTCATCCGGGAGGTGGTCGCCCAGAAGCTCCAGCGCGGTATCAAGGACCCGCGGCTCGGTTCGCACGTGACCATCACGGACACCCGGGTCACCGGCGACCTGCGGGAGGCTACGGTCTTCTACACGGTCTACGGCGATGACGAGGAGCGTGCGAGCGCCGCCGCAGGGCTGGAGAGCGCCAAGGGCATCCTGCGCTCCGCGGTCGGGGCCGCGGCGGGGACGAAGTTCACGCCCACCCTGGCCTTCGTGCCGGACGCCCTGCCGGAGAACGCCAAGACGATCGACAACCTGCTCGACAAGGCACGGGCTTCGGACGCCGCGGTGCGCGAGGTCTCCTCGGGCGCCCAGTACGCCGGCGAGGCCGACCCGTACCGCAAGCCGGGCGAGGACGACGACGAGGGCACCGCGGCAGAATGAAGCGTGAGAGCAACAAGCCGGGCGGTCTTGTCATCGTCGACAAGCCGGCCGGCTTCACTTCGCACGACGTGGTGGCAAAGATGCGCGGTATGGCGCGCACCCGCCGGGTCGGGCACGCCGGCACGCTCGACCCGATGGCGACGGGCGTGCTCGTCCTGGGCATCGAGCGGGCCACCAAGCTGCTCGGCCATCTCGCGCTGACGGAGAAGGAGTACGTCGGCACGATCCGGCTCGGCCAGACGACGATCACCGATGACGCCGAGGGCGAGCTCACCGCGTCCAAGGCGGCGCACGGTCTCGCCCGCGAGGACATCGACGCGGGCGTCGGCAGGCTGTCCGGCGCGATCATGCAGGTCCCGTCGAAGGTCAGCGCAATCAAGATCAACGGCAAGCGGTCGTACTCGCGGGTGCGCGACGGCGAGGACGTGGAGATCCCGGCCCGGCCGGTCACCGTCTCCTCGTTCGTGGTGCACTCCGCGCACGAGACCGAGGCCGAGGACGGCACCCCGGTGACCGATCTGCTGGTCTCCGTCGAGTGCTCGTCCGGTACGTACATCCGCGCCCTGGCCCGTGACCTGGGCGAGGGGCTCGGGGTCGGCGGCCATCTGACGGCGCTGCGCCGCACCCGCGTCGGCCCGTACAAGCTGGACCGGGCGCGCACCCTCGAACAGCTCCAGGCCGCCGTGGACGACGCCGAGGGAGAGGGCCTGCCGGTCATGCCGCTCGGTGAGGCGGCCGCCGCGGCGTTCACCCGCTGGGACGTCGCCGAGGCGCAGGCCCGGCTGCTGCTCAACGGCGCGCGGATCCCGATGCCCCTGTTCGAGGGCACCGGCCCGATCGCGGCGTTCGGACCGGACGGCCGGTTCCTCGCGCTGGTGGAGAACCAGGGCGGGAAGGCGAAGAGCCTGGCGGTGTTCGCGGTCTAGGGCCGGACCGGCCTACGGGCGGTTGGGTCACCTGGCGCTTGGGGCCGGGTCCGGAGGCGTGGTGAAGCGCTCCGGGCCCGGCCTTTCGCATGGGTGTGCAGGGGCCTTTCGCAGGGCGTGCGGAGACCTTTCGCATGGCGTACGGGGAGCGTGGGCAGCCGCCCGGGGACGGTGGGGAACGGAGGGCGGCCGGGCCGCCGCGCCGCCGGGAGAGGCTCCGGGCGCCGTCCGCGGGCTTTCCCCCTTGCCTTCCGCCCCTCTGCTCCCTTCGCCTCTCTCCCTCCCTCACCGGCGCGGTCCGGCTATTCACTCATTCGGTGAGGCGCTCGAAGTGAAGCAAGGCGTGGAGGGGGGCGCGTTGGCACGGGTCCCTGTCGAGACGATCACCGCCTGCTTACCGTTCGGAGGACTGGACAGGGCGAGAGGACCGGCGATGGCACTGCTGGATGCCGATGTGGACGCGGCACTGGTGCGGATCCGCGATCTGGCAGGTCGGACGCGTGGTACGGGGTTCCTCGCGGACCACGAGGGCACCGTGATCACCAGCCACGAAGCGGTGGACGGGGCGACACAGCTGGTGCTCCAGCCCATGGCGGACGGCGCCGGCGGCGGCGCGGCCGGGGGCGGCGGCTGGACCTGCGTGGTGGCGGCCGACGCCCTCACGCCCCTTCCGGAGGCGGGGCTCGCCCTCGTACGGGCCGGGGGCTTCGGGCCGCACCGGCTCGCGCCGCTGCCGATCGCCGTCGGCAAGCCGGCCGCGGGCACCACCGCACGGCTCTGGGCGGGCGGCTGGCTCGACGGCACGGTCGTCGGGCCGGGCTCCGGGGTGATGTACACGGCCACCGAGCGCGTCCATCTCCTCGACGAAACGCTGGAGCTCGGACTGTGCGCCGGGGGCCGGGAGGCGCTGCGGCTGGGCGGCCCCGCGGTCGGCGGGCCGGTGCTGGATGCCCGGACGGGCGCCGTGCTCGGCGTCCTCGGCACCGCGTTGCATCCCCAGGCGCCCGGCCGCGCCCGGCCGGGGGAGAGCGCGTTCGGACGCCGGGCGGGCGGCTTCGCGATTCCGCTGCGCGCGGTCGCCGAGGCCGCGCCCCAGGGCGCGCTGGCCGCGCTGCTGGAGCGCAACGCGGCGACCGTTCGGGCATACGGCAGTGAATTGAATCCGGCCGGTGCGCGGCATCTCGCCGAGGTGTCGATGGGCTCCGCCGAGCGCCTGCGGCTGTGGCGGGAGCCCGTCGAACGGCCGGAGACCGTCGCGGAGTTCGTGCGCTTCGGGGAGGGCCACGAGAGTGCAGGGGCGCGCGTGCTGGCGCTGGTGGGGGAGCCGGGGACCGGACGGAGTACGGAGCTGGCCGGGCTCGCGGCACGCCGGGCACAGGGTCCGGAACCGGCTTCGACAGTCTGGCTGCGCGGCGCGGAGCTGCGGCCCGACGACGACGGGGTGCACACCGCGGTCGAGCGGGCGCTGCGGTCCGCCGCCCGGACCGTCGCCGGGGCGGGCCGTACGGCCGGTGACCCGGCGGACACCACCTCGCAGGGCGTGGCCCGGGTGGCGTCGGCGGCCGGGCGTCCGCTGCTGGTGCTGCTCGACGGGCCGGAGGAGATGCCGTCGGCCCTGGCGCGGCGGGAGCGGCTGGCCGGGTGGACCGAGGCGACGGCCGACTGGCTGCGTACGGCCGATGTGCGGCTGGTGATCGCCTGCCGCCCCGAGTACTGGGAGCGGGCCGGTGCGCTCTTCCCGCCCGGCCTGCTGCACCGGCCGTGCCGTCCGGCTCCCGCGCTGCCCGCCTGTGTGGAGCTCGGTGACCTCCCCGAGGAGGCGGCGGAGCGCGCCCGTTGCCGCTACGGCCTCCCGCCGGGCGCACCGGCCGCGGCGGATGCCCGCCACCCGCTGGCCCTGCGCCTGCTCGCGGAGGTCGGTGCGGCGCTCCCCAAGGGGGACGAGGCCGGACGGGGGGACGATCCGGGCGGCCTCGGCGCTCCCGACCGCCATCAGATCTTCGACGCCTACCTGGACCTGGTGTGCCTGCGCATCGCCGTACGGATCGCGGCCGCGCACCGCCCCGCGCTGCGCGGCACCGCCGTGCGCCGGCTGGCCGCACAGGTCGCCGGCCAGGTGCACGAGGCGGCCCGCCGTGCTCTCGGCCCCGGGCCGGGCGCGCTGGACCGTACGTCCTTCGAGGAGGTCTTCCCGCGGGAGCCCGGCTGGGCCTCCGCGGTGCTGGCCGAGGGGCTGCTGGTCCCGGCCGGCTCCGGGTACCGCTTCGCGCACGAGGAGTTCGCGGAGTGGTTGCAGGGCGCCCATGTCGACCTCGATCTGCTCCCCGTCCCCGGACATCGCGCCGGGCCGGCCGTCCAGGCGCTGCTGCTGCTCGGACGGCGCGAGGGCACGGTGCAACTGACCTTCCGGCTGGCGGAGTTGGTGCCGATGGCCACCGCCCCAGCGGCCGGCACACCCGCCCCGGGGGCCGTGGACGGCCGTTGGTGGGCCACCCATCTGCTGTCCGGCGTGCTGTTCCGGGTCCCCGACGCGAGGCCGTACACGGGCGTCCTGCGGCTGCTCGCCGACCGGATCACGGAACGGTCCCTGCGGGCGGGCGGCTTCGTGCACACGGGACTGGAGGCCTTCGGGCCGTGGTTCTGGGAGCGGCTGGCACTGTCCGACGAGGACCGGATGGATCTGCTGCGCCGCCTGCTGCCGGCCGATGGGCCACCGGCCGGGGCGGGGCGGGCGCCGGACGGTGCGACGCGGTGCGCGGGAGAGGAGGCCACGGGTGGTGCGCGGGGTGGTGGGGCACCAGGCGATGCGTGGGGCGGTGCGGCACCAGGTGGTGCGTGGGGCGGTGCGCGGGGCGGTGTGGGGTCGTCGTCCGGTGTGTCGTCAGGGGCCGGTCGGCTGTCGTCGTCCGGTGCGTCGTCGCGGTCCGACGGGGCGTCGCCGTCCCGTCCGCCGGCGTCGTCCGATTCCTGGCTGTCCGGTCCCCTGCCGTGCGATTCCTGGCTGTCCGGTCCCCTGCCGTGCGATCCCTGGCCCTCCGGTCCCCTGTCGTCCTCCGGTCCGCTGTCGTCCGATCCCCGGCCGGGCGTCTCGCCGTCGGGCGCCGTGCCCGGTGACGGGCCGCGCGCCGAACACGGCTTCGCGCCGCCGCCCCGTGTACGCGTCCACCCCGCCGACGACCCGGCGTCCGCCCGGGACGGCGACGGCTGGGCCGACGCGACCGGCGGGGTCCGCCCCACCCCCGCCGGTACGGACACCGACGGCAGAACGCCGGCAGAGGCCGGTGCCGCATCCGGGAGCGAGCCCGCCGCGGCCCGCTCGCCGCGGTTCCTCGACGCCGCGGCCGAGCTGCTGCGCACGGATCCGGAGCGGATGCAGCCGCTGCTGTGCGCCTGGTTCGACGACACCCGCCCGCTGCAACGCCCCGGCGCGGAGGACGGCGGCCCGGCTCACCCCGGGAGCCTCCTGCCGTGCGAGATCACGGTGGCCGCCGCCGCGCAGGCGCTGCTGCACACCCATCGCCATCGGGCGCTCGACGCGCTCACGGAGGCGCTGGTGGAGGCCGCGCACCCCAAGGGGGACGAGCTGATGGACGCGCTCGCCGAGGACGAGCCCGCGGCGGTGTGCCGGGCCGTGGACCGCTGGGCGCACGACGAACGCCCCGCGCGCCGGGCCGCCGCCGTGTCGTACGGCCTGCGAGCCGCCCGTCACGCCGTCGCCGAAGCCGACCGCGCCCTGCTGCGCTACGCGGCCCTCTGCCTCCTCGCCCGCAGCGCAGACAGCGCCCACCACGGCTCCGCGCTGGCCCTGCTGATGGGCGATCCGGCCACCCGCTCCCGCTTCCTGGACCGAGCGCTGGCCCGCTTCGTCGCGGGGGATCCGCAGCTGCCGCCCACGGCGTTCACGGTGGCCCTCGACGAGCACCCGGGGCGGGTGCTGGAAGCCTTCCGGGCGCGGTTGGTGGGGGGCGAGGGCCCGCCGGTGGCGGCCGCGCTGCTGCGCATGCTCGCCCGCGCCGATGCGCCGGATCTCGCCGCCCGCGTCGCCGACCTCGTCCGCGACTGTGCCCGGCACTGCCCGGACCGCGCCGCACGACCGGTGGCGGAATTCGTCGACCGCCGCCTCGACCGCGGCCCGGCCGCCCGCGCCGCACTCCGCCCGCTCGCCGTGGAGCTGCTGACCGGATCTCCCGTGCCGGTCCGGTGCGCGCTCGCGGCCGTGGTGGCCGAGACCGGCTCCGGCGACTCGGTCCCGCTGCGCCGCGAGCTGCTCGATGTGCTGCTGGCGCACGAGGCGTCGTACGCGGCGTCGCACGGCGTGTACGACGAGACCGGCCGGGACACCCGGGTGCTGGAGGCGCTGCTCCAGGCGGCCGCCGAGGGCGCGGAGCTGCGGTCGGCGGAGCGCACCCGGGAGCTGGTGCACCGCACCGGGATGCTGCTGGTCCGCACACCGGAGGGCGCGTCCTGCTTCGACCGGCGACTGGTGGAACTGGGGCGGCGGGTGCCCGGTTTCGCCCGGCGGGTGCAGGACTGGGTGGCGGACGAGCCGGGGGAGTGGGCGGCGGTGGTGGGGCCCAGCGCCCGTGCGACGCTGGCCGGGTGTCATACCTGACGGGGCGGGTGGGCGGTCCGGCGGGCCGGGGCTCGGGCCCGGGGCCGGGGGCCGGGGCCGGACGGGTGCGGTCCCGGCCTGTGCAGACCATCCGCGCTCTCGGCTTCATCTGCGCCCTCCCTGCCTTTCCGCCCTCCGCGCAATCCGCCGACGGACAGTTGCTCGGAGAGGTGCCCGGAGCCACCCCTTCGCACGGAGCATCACCCGCGGCATGGCAGTCTTAGACCTGCGCCATGCCGAATTGGCGCAATGGACGGACAAGGGTTCGGGCGAGGAGCGGGCACTGTGCAGCGCTGGCGTGGCTTGGAGGACATCCCCGAGGGCTGGGGACGCAGCGTCGTCACCATCGGCTCGTACGACGGAGTGCACCGCGGCCACCAACTGATCATCGGCAAGGCCGTCGCGCGCGCCCGTGAGCTGGGGATCCCCGCGGTGGTCGTCACCTTCGACCCGCACCCGAGCGAGGTCGTGCGGCCCGGCACCCACCCGCCGCTGCTGGCGCCGCACCACCGGCGTGCGGAGCTGATGGCCGGGCTGGGGGTGGACGCGGTGCTGATCCTCCCGTTCACCAAGGAGTTCTCGAAGCTGGCCCCGGCCGACTTCGTGGTCAAGGTGCTGGTCGACAAGCTGCACGCCCAGGTCGTCGTCGAGGGCCCCAACTTCCGCTTCGGGCACAAGGCGACCGGCAATGTCGAGACCCTCGCCGAGCTCGGGACCACCTACGACTACACCGTGGAGGTCATCGACCTCTACGAGCGCGGGGCGGCGGGCGGCGGCGAGCCGTTCTCCTCCACGCTCACCCGACGCCTGGTCGCCGAGGGAGATGTGGCCGGTGCGATGGAGGTTCTCGGGCGGCCGCACCGCGTCGAGGGCGTCGTCGTACGCGGTGCCCGGCGCGGCCGCGAACTGGGCTTCCCGACGGCCAATGTGGAGACGCTGCCGCACACCGCGATCCCGGCCGACGGCGTCTACGCGGGCCTGCTTCAGGTCGAGGGCGAGGCGATGCCGGCGGCCATCTCGGTCGGCACCAACCCGCAGTTCGACGGCAAGGCACGCACCGTAGAGGCGTACGCCATCGACCGCGTCGGCCTGGACCTGTACGGCCTGCACGTCGGGGTGGACTTCCTCGCCTATATCCGCGGCCAGGAGAAGTTCGACACCCTCGACGCGTTGCTGGAGCGGATGGCGGTCGATGTGAAGCTGGCGCGGGGGCTGATCGCGGAGGCGAGTTGATCTCGGCGGCGGCCTGACCGGCCGTTTTCCCTGCGGGCCCCCTTCGGGGCTTGCCTGCCGTGGTTTCTCCCGCTTCCTGCTTTTCCCGCCGCTTGGTTCCTCTTGCGCGCGCCGCCGGGTCCCGTTGGCTTTCCCCGTGCTCGCCTCCCGTTTTCTCGGCGTCGGAGTCCTGTTCCCCCCCCGGCGCCCGCCTCCTTCTTTTTCCCCGCCGCCCACCCCCCTTCGGGGGGTGGGCGGGTGTAGTCATGCGGTAGCGCCAACTCGGCTGATTCCAGGCGGAGTTCGGCCGAGAGCGGTTCACTCGATCGTGGGATGACGTGATACGGGGCGGGCCCGGCACCTCGTTGGTGCCGGGCCCGCCCCGTATTGCGTTACGCCCGCCTCACTGCGGAGGCGGCTGCTGCTGCCACCCCGGCGCCAGGCCCGGCTGTTCCGGCTGCGGTGCGTCCGGAGCAGGCTGTTGCTGCTGCCAGTGGGCCGGTGGCTGGGCGGGCTGCTGGGTCCAGCCACCCTGCTGCGGCGGGTAACCGGCAGGCGGCTGGCCCTGCTGGGGCTGCTGTGCCTGCTGGGGCTGCGCCTGAGGGGGCTGGCCGTGCTGGGGGTACTGCTGCTGGGCGTACGGATCGCCGCCCATCTGCTGCTGGGGGTACATCCCCTGCGCCTGCTGGGCCCGCGCGAAGTCCTCGGCCACCAGGGCGGAGAGGTTGAAGTACGCCTCGCGGGTCTTGGGCCGCATCATGTCCAGGTCGACCTCGGCACCGGCGGCGAGATGCTCGTCGAACGGGACGACCACCACACCGCGGCAGCGGGTCTCGAAGTGCGACACGATGTCATCGATCTTGATCATCTTGCCGGTCTCACGGACACCGGAGATGACCGTGATGCCGCGCTGCACCAAGTCGGCGTAGCCGTGCGCGGACAGCCAGTCCAGGGTGGTGCTCGCGCTGCTCGCACCGTCCACGGACGGCGTGGAGATGATGATCAACTGGTCGGCGAGGTCCAGGACTCCGCGCATCGCGCTGTAGAGCAGACCCGTACCCGAGTCGGTGAGGATGATCGGGTACTGCTTGCCGAGGATGTCGATCGCCCGCCGGTAGTCCTCGTCGTTGAACGTCGTGGAGACCGCGGGGTCCACGTCGTTGGCGAGGATCTCCAGGCCCGAGGGGGCCTGCGAGGTGAACCGGCGGATATCCATGTAGCTGTGCAGATGCGGGATCGCATGTACCAGGTCACGGATGGTCGCACCGGTCTCGCGGCGGACCCGTCGGCCGAGCGTGCCGGCGTCCGGGTTGGCGTCGATCGCCAGGATCTTGTCCTGCCGCTCGGACGCGAGCGTGGAACCCAGCGCGGTGGTCGTGGTGGTCTTGCCGACACCGCCCTTGAGGCTGATCACCGCGATGCGGTAGCAGGACATCACCGGTGTACGGATCAGCTCCAGCTTGCGCTGCCGCTCCGCCTCTTCCTTCTTCGCGCCCAGCTTGAACTTGGACGGCTGGGCATTGGCGCCCGGCTTGCGCTTCTTGGGCTGGTTGCGCAGCAGCCGGTCGGAGGTCAGCTCCACGGCGGCGCTGTAACCGAGCGGCGCGCCGGGAGCGGCTCGCTGCGGCTGCTGCTGACCCGGCTGCGAGTACGACGCGTAGTTCGCCGCCGCGTGGGGGTCGCCGGCCTGCTGGCCGGGGAGCGGCTGGTACTGCGCCTGCTGGGCCTGCTGGGCCTGTTGGGCTTGCTGAGCCTGTGCCTGCGCTGCCTGCGCTGCTTGCGCCTGGGCGGCCTGGGCCTGCGCCGCCTGCTGGGCGGCCTGCTGCTGGTCGTAGCCGGGCTGTGCCTGCTGCGCCTGCTGGGGGTGCTGGCCCTGCTGGGGATAGCCCTGCGCACCGGTCTGCGGATAGCCGTAAGCCGACTGTTGCGCGGCCGTGTGCGGTGCCTGCTGCGGCTGCTGGCCCTGCTGGGGGTAGCCGTAGGCGGGCTGCGGGTAGCCGTACGCAGGCTGTTGCTGCGGTGCCGGCTGCTGTTGCGGGTAGCCGCCCTGAGCGGGCTGCCCCTGCGGATATCCGGCCTGCGGCTGCTGCGCCTGCGGCTGTTGCTGCGGGGCCTGCTGGTGCTGCTGCGCCTGTGGCTGGCCCTGCGGCTGCTGACCGGCCTGGGCCTGAGCCTGGGCCTGGGCCTGCGCCATCCGCGGGTCCGCGGGCTGGAATTCCGCCGGCAGTGGCGGCAGTGCGCCCTGCCCGGGAACACCTTGCTGCTGCCCCTCCGCCGCGGCGCCCCAGGGAGCGCCCTGCTGAGGCGTTCCCTGCTGGGGGACGCTCTGCGGAGCCGCCTGCGGCGGAACCCCCTGCTGCTGCGGCATGCCCTGCTGCGGCACACCGTGCTGGGGCACGCCCTGCTGGGGCACGCCCTGTTGCGGCTGCTGCTGGCCCTGCGGGGGCTGTGCGCCCTGCGCGGCGGCATCGGGGGCCGGCTGGACGGGAGCGGCGGCCTCGGGGGCCCCAGCTCCGCCCTCGGTGGAGGCGTGCGGAGGTGCGGCCTCCGGCTGCGGCGCCGCGATGGCGGGTGCGGCCTCCGGCGGCACGGCGGGCGACGCCTCGGGCTCGGGCGCGCTCACCGCCTGCGGTTCCGAGTCATCGTCGTCGTCCCAGAGAGAGGCCGACGGGTCGACACCCGTGCCCGCACGACGATTGCCCGAGCCTGCACCGTCGTTCGCGGCCGGCGCGGCCTCCGCGGACGCCTCCGGCGCGGGAGGTGCGGCAGCCGGCGCGTCGGTGCCGGCGTCCTGCGGACGCAGCGTCGGGAAGCCCGGCGGTGCGGCCTCTACGGGCGGCGGGGCCGTCGGTGCACCCTGCTGCGGAATGCCGGGAGCACCCTGGGCGGGGCCGGGCAGCGGCCGGCCGAGCGGCGGCGGGGGATCGGCGGGTGGAGCGGTGGGCGAAGACGCAGGAGGAGCCGCGGGGGAGGCAGCGCTCGTGCCCCCACCACTGGTGTCGTTGCTCGCGTACCAGGCCGGTGCGGCGAAATCGATCTTGAACTCACCGGTCAGGTCGAACTCGGACTGGTCGTCGTCAGGATCGTTTCCGTCCGGACGGAAAGCCTCCTGCTCGTTCACTGTGCCTCCTGGTGTACTGCAACGCACCTGAACGGCAGGACCGGATACAGGCGGATCGATCGGATGTAGCGGAAGTCGGAACACACCACCCGGGGTTGCGCCAACACTAACTGTCTCCGTCCCCGTTTCGACTGCCGTCGCGCTGTGCTCCTGCGGCTCTCCCACACAGCCTAATCAAGAGTCGGCCCATATCGGCAGTCGGTGTCATGTGGTCTTCAAGCCCCTTCGGCACACTTACGGGCGCACCCGTGGGTGCGCCCGTAAGTCGTGCCTGCGGCCGGTTGCGTACGGGCCGCGCGCAGCGGCCCGCGGGCAACCGGCCCGCAGTGAACGGTCAGTCCATACGGCGCGGCCCGCCGAGCAGGTTGGTCTCCGCTTCCGTGGGCTGGGTCATGACGAACTGATGGCCGTCGCGCGAGCACCACAGCATGGCGTTGTCGCTGAGCGTCGGCAGCACCGCACCGACCTGCTCCGGCAGCCGCATGATTCGCGTCACAACTTCCGCCTCCTCGGGCGAAAGCCGCTGGAGAGCGACCAGATCCGCCCGGCTGAGCATCTGCGGCGACCGCGGCCCGAGGAACGGCAGCACGGTCAGCACCGACTGCCAAGGGCTCGGGGCGAGCTGATTGCGCGGCGGCCGGGCACCCATGTCCCGTACGACCAGCACCGGGCTGGAAACCGACGGCCCCTGGGGTGCGATCTGACGCACCTCGTGGACGGACACACACTGCTGTCCGCCGCCCGCGGCCTGCGCCATCTGCCCCCAGGCCGGCGGCCGCGCGGTCTCGACCGCGACCCGGGCGCCGGTGGCGACCGTACGCAGCGCCAGCACCTGGGCCATCCACATGCTGCCGACCAGCACGATCTCCATCGGCGCGGGCCGCAGCAGGCTCAGCACGGCGGGCTGGTTCTGCGGGTCGATGCCGATGATCACGCCGTCGTCACCGACCGGCAGGGTCAGCGAGGCGAGCGACTCGGCCGTCAGGACGTGCGGGCTGCGCCGCGGGCCGCGCAGACCGAAGCCGGGCCGGGGCTTGGGACCGGTCGGGCCCGACTGCTCCTCGTCCGGACGCGGCTGGTGCGAGAGCCGGCCGCCGCCGGTGCCGGAGCCCCCGATGGGGGGATTGCGCCAGCCGTTGCCACTGGTGTTGACGCGGGGCTGATAGGTGGGAGAGGCCATCAGCGGGTACCTCCGAGGGGGAGCGTGGCCAGCAGGCCGGGCAGCTGTTCCCGGTCGAGCCGGACGAGCCCGACCTTCACGGAACCGGAACGGCGCTCCAACTCGCTCTGCGCGGCGGAGAGTTCGTTCTCACTGCGGGTGGAAAGACGGACGTAGCCCGAGATGGCCGGGGCGCGGCCGCCGCCGTGCGTGGCGGTCAGCGCGAAGGTGCTGGCCATGGCCCTGGTGCTGGTCAGCAGCTGGGTGACGGCCGCCAACGGCGCACCGCCCTGGCCCAGTTGGGGCCACCGGCCGATCCAGTACGTGGTGTGCCAGCGGTCGTCGCAGCGCATGGCGCGGGTCGTCTCCTGGGTGCGGCGGGCCGCCCGGCCGTCACGCCCCATCGCGCCGTTGGCGGCCCGCGGGCTGACGCACACCGCGGTACCGATCGCGGCCACGACCTCGCGCTCGGCGAGCACCTTGGCGCGGACGCCGTGTGCGGTGAGCCGGCTGACGAGCTGGTCGGCGGCGCGCAGCAGCGAACGCTTGGCGCCCTCCATGCCGCCGCCGCGGGCCTCGATCGCCTCCGAGCACAGCTCGGGGTCGAGCTTGAGCGCGATCCATGTCAGCTGGAGTGCCGGCGTCTGCGCCTGGGCCTGGAGGGGCGCGTACGAGCGGGCCGCGACGGCCTGCTCGGGCAGATGCGGCGCCGGCGCGGGCTGGGTGTACTGCACGAACTGCACCGATTCGAGGTGGATGTCCTCGATGTCCAGCGCGGTGTGCAGTACCTCCAGCGGAAGCATGTGGCTGCCGCGCTGCGGCCGCAGCGGCTCGTCCCGGGCGTCCACCTGCACGATGGCCGTCAGGAACGTCCCGTCACCGACGAACCCGATGGCGCGCTGATCCGCCTCGGTGGTGAACTCGTAGGTCTGGAGCGCCGGTTCGCACTCCACCACCGGGGCGAAGGCCGGATCCACGCCCTGCGTGGCCGCGATCGCGGAGGCGCTGTCCTTGCCGCGGCGCTTCATGGCGCGCACGGTCGTGATCCATTCCGGCAGCGGAATCTTCCGTCGCCGGCCGAGCGCGAAAACGACCAGAAGGGCCGCGATCACAATGGCCGCGGTCAGTGCGGCCGGGTGGATCGTCCAGCCCACCAGCACCAGTGCCGCGGCGAGTTCGATGATGGCCAGCTGCTGGACGCGCACCCCGCCGATGGTTCCGGCCTGTTGGCGCAGCCGCGGTGCCACCGGACCGGCCGGACGGGCCGCGGAATCCCGGCCGCCATTTCCTCTGTTGCCCGAAGCTGTACCGTTTTGGCCAGCATTTCCCGCGTATTGCGGGGCAGCGGAAGGCTGTTGCTGCTGTTGCCGCCCATTGCGGCGTCGAGCCCTGGTGGCGCTGGACATCCCCCGGCCTGCTCCTCTACTGGTGGTGTGGCTTCTAGGCGTATCGGTCGCCCGCTGAGGCTGGTGCGTTGGAAGGTGGCACCCGTACCGTACGGGTCGATCGATACACGGCATAGTAGAGGGCGCTACGGCGTGAGTGCCGGGGGCGGTCGCTGTGGATCCAACAGGCGGGGAGAGAAAGCAACAATGGCATCACGTCGGGACGAGCTGAATGCGTATTCGTTTGCTCGAAAGCGCACGAATGCGGCATTTCTGAAGCCGCTGCCGAACGGTTCGATCGAGAGCGCCCCCAGGCCGCTCAAGGCGGTGGTGCCCAGCATCGTCGTGGGTGTCTTGGTGCTTGTGGGATTTGGGGCCTGCGGCATTCTCAAGCCCGTTGCGCCGCAGGGGTGGGACGAAGTCGGCAAGAATGTCATCGTCGGGGACCAATCCACCACGCGTTACATCGTGCTGGAAAACAAGGACCGCAACGGCAAAAGCCAGAAACTGCTGCACCCCATCCTGAACCTCGCCTCCGCCCGCCTTCTTCTCGACCCGAAGTTCAGCGTCGTCAAGGTCAAGGAATCCGAGCTGGACGGAAAGCTCCCGCACGGGCCCGCCATCGGCATCCCGTACGCCCCCGACCGGCTGCCCGCCACGGAGGACGCCGACAAGCCCAAGACCTGGGCGGTGTGCAACCGCCCCGGCACCGGTGAAAACAGCAAGCCGCAGCAGGCCGTCTTCGTGCTGGCCGGCAAGGACAAGCAGCTCGTCGAGGACAACAAGGGCAAGCTCGACCTGCACCAGGCGCTGTACGTCGAGGACCCCGACGGCAAGAAGTGGCTGGTCGACAACAGCGGCAAGGCCTTCGCGTTCAACTCCCCCCAGGAAACGGGCCGGGCCGCCCTGCGGCGCATCATCTTCGGCTCCGACGCCACCCCGCAGAAGGTGTCGCAGCAGTTCATGGACACCCTCCTGACGGTTCCGGACAAGGCCGGCATCAGCATGCCCACGGTCGCCGGCGCGGGGAGCGAGACCACTGACCCGAAGGTCCCGCAGAAGGCCAGGAAGGTCGGCTCGATCCTCAAGGACAGCAACGGCCAGAAGTACGTCGTGGAGAAGGACGGCGTCGAGCAGGTGTCCAACTTCGTGGCGAAGCTCCTGGAGGAGGGCGCGAACGCGGACACGCTGAACGGTGACGGTTCGCCGCTGACGCCCGTCCCGATCGCCACCGGCAGTGTCGACCCGAAGCTGGACGACGCACAGAAGCCGACGGACTTCATGGGCACGCTGTTCGGCGTCCCGTCGCCGTGGCCGACCGACGCCGTTTCGGCGGCCAACGACTTCGACCACGGTTCCCAGACCGGTGGTTTCACCAGCCCCACCAAGAGCGGCGTGTCGTGCAGCGTCTACAAGGGCACCAACGACAAGTACCCGGGCGGCGAGGAGAAGCAGCTCGGCTACCCGAACGGCGTGCCGAAGATGCAGGCCTGGGTCGGCACGGACTACCCGGCCAAGATCGCCAGCGGCGCCAGCTCGTATGTCACCCCCGGCAGCGGGCTGCTCTACACGGAGGTGCCCACCCCCTCCGCGAAGAGCGGCAGCCTGTTCCTGGTGACCGACACGGGACTGCGCTACTCCATTCCCAGGAACAACGACGGCGGGAACAAGGCCGGCAACGACAAGCAGGAGCAGGACCAGTCGAGGCTCCACCTCGGCTACGGGGCCTCGCATCCGCCGCTGATTCTGAAGGCCTGGTCCTCGCTGCTCTCCGAGGGCCCCTCGCTGGACATCCGGAGCGCCCAGAAGCCGCAGTCGTCCTGATATGTGTGAAGTCCGCGCCGACGCCCGGGACGGGCTACCGGCGCGGACTTCGGCGCATCGCCGATTCTCTGCACCGTAAATTCACGAGGTCGTCCGCTGCCTTCTCGGTGCGATCTTCGTCGCACTCCGGCGAGCCCGGTCCTGACCGATAGCATCACTTCTGTCCGATTCTTTTGAACAACGTTTCAGCGACGGCCAGTTGACAATGTTGTGATCCCGTCACAACAACCGTCCCCCTGTTGGGAACGGGCATATGGAGTGGGTAAAGTAGCCAAAGGCGTCAGCAGGAGATGCCTACCGCGCGAGCGCCTGTGGCGGCATGCCGCGGTACGACGTACGAGTCTCATGGGGGACGTTGACTATGGCTGGTCAGCAGTACACAACCACCGAGGAGGAGATGGTCGCGTTCAGCGGCAAGATCTCCTCGGTCAACCAGTCGATCCAGGGCGAGATCTCGCGCCTGAACACGGTCGTCGACACCATCACGTCCGGGTGGAAGGGTGCTGCGGCCTCCTCGTACAACCAGCTGCAGTCGCAGGTGAACGAGGACGCCAACCGTCTCAACCAGCTTCTGGGTGAGATCAAGGAAGCGATCGACGAGACCACGAAGAACTACTCCGCCTCCGAAGAGGAGCAGGCCCAGTCGATCTCGCACGTCTCCGCCTCGGCTTCCCCGTTCGGATGATGGGGCCGCGTCGCGCTTGTGCGGCGTAGCTCAGCAGCCACAGCACGGGCCAGCCGGGCAGTCCCCGTCGGCCCGCTGTGGCATGTATCGACCAGGCTTCATCAACTCCTGAGGAGACACCATGTCAGGCCAGATCCTCGTTAATTTCGCGACGATCTCGCAGGCCAGTTCCGACGTGCGCGGTACTGCCAACAACATCCGCCAGCAGCTCGACGACCTCGAGTCGGGTGTCAAGAAGATCGCCGCCAGCTGGGAAGGTGCGGCGCAGGAGGGCTACCAGGCCCGCCAGCGCGAGTGGGACCAGCGCGCCGCCTCCCTGCACTCGACG
Organism: Streptomyces sp. NRRL S-1813; assembly: GCF_000719605.1. Lineage (NCBI taxonomy): Bacteria > Bacillati > Actinomycetota > Actinomycetes > Kitasatosporales > Streptomycetaceae > Streptomyces > Streptomyces sp. NRRL S-1813. Next base: position 34,324 of record NZ_JOHB01000036.1, on the reverse strand, counting down.
CTTGAGGCCATCGCCAAGGCGCTGGACCAGGCCGCCCAGAACTACCAGGCCACCGAGCACAAGAACTCCGGTATCTGGGCGGGCTGACCTCGCGTCGGCACAAGCACGGATAGCGATCGGCTGAGCAGCCCGACGGCTCGCACAGTGGTCAATGAGGGCGAGCGCGCTGCATCAGTGCGCTCGCCCTTCTGCCGTCCAGCACCGCCCCGTAACTCCCCCACCACCTCCTCCACATCGCCTCTTTCTCCGCCGTTTCCTCACTCCTCGTCCCCGCCCATTCCGTCACACAGGGAGAGCAGACAACCCGTGGGATCTCGCGCCATTGGTCATCGAGCCGGGCACCGCCGCCGAGCGGCGGGCGCTCTGGTTACGGCGGCGTGCATTGCCGGCCTCTCCAGCGTCACCGCCGCGCCGGCGATCGCGGACGAGAACGTGCCGCTCAACAGCGGTGAGTGCAAGTTCGGCACGGACAACATCGAAGAGACCCCTTGGTCGCTCCAGCGCCTCCTGACCAATCAGTTGTGGGCGAACGGCCGGATGAAGGGTCAGGGAATTCGCGTCGGCGTCATCGACACCGGTATCGACGCGGGCAACAAGCAGCTCCAGGGCGCGATCGGCAGCGGCGGCGCGACCTTCGTCAAGGGCAAGCCGACCGAGGACAAGGTCGGCCACGGCACCAAGGTCGCCGGAATCATTGCCGCCCGCCCTATCAAGGGCTCCGGCTTCTTCGGAATCGCGCCCAAGGCGACCGTCATCCCGTTCCAGCAGACCTCGGAAGAGAAGCCCGGCACCGCCGAAAGCCTCGCCAAGGCCATCAACAAGGCCGTGGCTGAGAAGGTCGACATCATCAACATCTCGCAGGGAACCGGCGCCGACCGTCGCTTTCTGCCCACCCTTGAGCAAGCGATCCAGAACGCCGCGCAGAAGAACATTCTCGTGGTCGCCTCCGCCGGCAACGGCGGCGCCGACGGCGGCGAAAAGGACATGTACCCCGCCGCCTTCTCGGATGACTACCCCAACGTCCTGGCAGTGGCCGCCTCGGACCGCAACAACGAGCGCGCGCCCTTCTCCCAGTCCGGAAAGTTCGTCCAGATCGCCGCTCCCGGCGTCGACATGGTCTCCACGGTCCCCGACGGCGGCAACTGCGTCGACCAGGGCACCAGCTTCGCCGCTCCCTATGTCACGGGAGCCGCGGCCCTCCTCAAGGCCAAGCACAAGACCTGGACGCCGCAGAAGCTCATCTGGCACCTCGAGCAGACCGCCGAGCGCGTGCGCGCGAACCGCGACGACTTCATCGGCTGGGGCGTCATCGACCCGGTGGCAGCCCTCAACGACGACACCGAGCCCACTGCCGAACCCAAGCCGGACAAGCCCTCCAACGCGGCTGACGGCTCCAACATCCAACCGGCCGTCCTCACCATCGGCGAAAGCACCGAGGAACGACGTGCCCGCATTTCCATCTACATTGTCGGCGGCGGACTTCTCGCCGTCGGCGCGGTCGTCGGATCCTCGATCGCTATCCGGGACTGGCGCCGTAAGACTGGTTTGAAGACACACGGGGAGGCTTAATCATGGGTGGTAAAGACGAGTACGGCGTCGATCTGGACGCGTTGGACCAAGTGGTCAAGGAGCTCAACCACGTCCTCCAGATGATGGGTGACTCGAAGAGCACGGCCAAGAACAGCACCTACCTGGCGAAGGGCACCCTGGGGCACGGGTTCGCCGAGGAAGGCCAGCTGTACCAGGCTCACGGCGCGATGAAGGGCGAGATCGAGCAGCTGATGGAGATGGTCGAGGGCCTGGTCGATCGCTTCGGGAAGAAGTCGTCCAAGGTCCGGGGCGCGTATCAGGACGCCGAGGCCGACAACACCGTCAGCATGAGTTGACGTCAGCGGGCGGATTGCAGTGACAGAGAGAGCAAGTTCGATGACGGAGTGGGGGACAGTAGATGGCATCGAATGACGGTAAGTTCAAGCCCGCCGAGGTCCACGTACCGAAGAACGCTGACCCGGCGCCCACAGGTTCGGGCGCGGCGCAAGAGGAAAGCTACGAAATCGGCCAGAGTCGCCCTCAGTTCACCAAGCTGAGGCTGAACCAGGTCAAGCAGATGGTCGAGGGCTCCAATCCGGGCGAAGTCGGCAATGTCGCCGAGGGCTGGAAGCTTGTTCGCATCAAGCTGGTGGGCGGCGGTCACGACTGGAACGCCCAGGACTGGAATGACGGCATCAAGAAGAAATTCGATGATGCCGTGACCAAGGTCCTGGAGACCTGGCACGGACACTCCGCGGAACAGTTCGCGACTGCGGCGCAGAAGATCAGCAACAACTTCGCGAAGCTTGCTGCCTACCCGCACAACACCGGCTATGTCCTTCACCAGATCAGCGAGCATCTGGCGGACGTCAAGAAGGCGGTCGCGGACGTTGAAGAGCCCAGTGAGCTGGATCGCATCAAGGACCGGGCTGCCGACGGATTGAGTTCTGGGGCCGGTAAGGGTGCAGCCATCGGGAATACCATCATGCCGGGTGGAGGGGGCGCCCTGGTCGGCGGCCTGATCGGTGGGATGACCGGGGGCGACGGCCGGGATGACACCCAGCTGAATGCTGACCTCGCCAATCCGAAGATGAGCATCTTCGATGCCGTCAACAAGAACCGTGGAAGCCTGTCGATCGACCGGGAGCGTGAGCTCCAGGCTGCTCACTACATGGAGCAGCTGGCTACGACCTATCGGGCGGGCGCTAGGGCCCTTGGGAAGCCTGGTGGGCGTACTGGGCGTGGTGGCCGTGAGGACAACGGCGACGAAGTTCCTGACTACGACGGTGGCGGCCCCATCCCCCCAATTGGCCCGTATGGCCCGGCTCCGTCCGGCCCGAAGGGTGGCACGACACCGAACATTCCCGGTGTCAAGGGTGGTGGATATACGACCCCGCAGCCGATGGAAGCGCCTCGGCCGCACGGCATCGACGGCGGCGTCGGCAGCATCCCGAAGACGCCTGCACCCCACATTGGAACCGGCCTTGACGGCCTCTCAGGAGGCAGCGGTCTTGGGCCCGGCGGTGGCACAGGTGCTGGGGGAATCGGTGGCGGTGTCGGCGGAGGCGTGGGCACTGGCGGTCTCGGCGCAGGCTCCGGCAGCGGTGGCGCAGGCTCAGGTCCGGGTATGGGCGGCGCCGGCATGCCAGGCATGGTCGGAGGCGCCGGCGCCGGAGCTCGTACCGGTGGCGCCGGGGCTGGAGGAGGCGCACGGGGCGGCCGTGCCGGTATGCCCGGGATGGGCGGTGCCGCTGGTGGCGGAGCCAAGGGCGCTGGTGCCAAGGGCGCCGGCGGCAAGGGCGGCGCGATGGCGCGGCAGAAGGGCGGCCTCGTCGGCGGCAAGGGCGGCAAGGCCGGAGCCGCAGGGCAGGGAGGATCCGGTCTGCACCGCAGCCGTGGCGGTACGCAGCAGGGTGCGACAGGCGGTCGCCGTCCGGCGGGGATGGCCGGAGCGCATGGTGCTCACGGCGCCAAGGGCAAGGACAAGGGCGGCGAGAACGGACAGCGTCCGGACTACCTGGTAGAAGATGAGGAGACCTGGACGCCGGAGCGTAACGTGGCGCCCAAGGTCATCGAGTAGAACCTTGTCGGGCTAGTTCCGACGCACAGCGGAATCGAAGTGGGGCCCGCAGTCCCCGGACTGCGGGCCCGCCCCCTGTTAGGGAGAGGTGTAACGGCATGAGCTTTACGCGGACGCTGCGTGCAGTTGGCGGCGCGGTGGTGGCGGGAGCACTGCTCTTCGGCTCCGCTTCGGCTGCTTCTGCGGACCAGATCAGAGATGATCAATGGCCGTTGAAGTCGTTTGACGCCGAAAATGTGTGGAAGGTCTCGACAGGCAAGGGCGTCACGGTCGCAGTGATCGATGATGCCGTTAACGGCAGCCACCCTGATCTGAAGGGAAACGTCCTGCCAGGAAAAGACGTGAGTCAAGGCGGGGCTGCTAATCAAGAAGGCGCGAATGATCACGGTACGTCAATGGCCTCGATTATTGCCGGCCATGGGCACGGTTCCGGTAATTCGCAAGGAGTGAAGGGCCTGGCTCCAGAGGCCAAGATCTTGCCGGTAGCAATCCCTGGCGAAGATGACGTATCCGCGCAGGATGAGGATAGCCTGGCTGAGGCGCTGAAGTATTCTGTTGATCACGGCGCATCTGTCATCAACATGTCGGTTGACTTTTCCGTGCTGACGGAGGAAGAAAAGAAGGCTCTTTCTTATGCAATCAAGAAGGATGTTTTCCTTTCTGTTGCCACAGGTAACGAAAGTCGTGGGCGCCTTGGCGAGTTGCCTGCCTACCCGGGGGTAGTCGCTGTTGGTGCAGTGGACAAAGCTGGCCAGGTGTGGGACGAGTCAAATTCTGGTTCGCAGACGATGCTCGCGGCACCTGGCACCCACATCCGATCTGCGGCGGCATCCAAGCCGTATCGGTTGGCAAGTGGCACCTCTGACTCGGCAGCGTACGTCTCGGGAGCCGCAGCCCTCCTCCGTGCCAAGTTCCCCAACCTCACCGCCGGTCAAGTTGCGAATCGGCTCGTGAAGACCGCTGGTCTGCCGCCCGGGCAGGAAGGCATGAAGCTTCCGGACCCGCACTACGGCTACGGCTTCATCCGGCCCTTGCGCGCGCTGACGCAGAACATCCCGGCCGGCTCCAAGAACGGCCCGCTGAAGACCCCTAAGGCCGAGTCGGCTCCGGCCGCTGGTGGGGCGTCCGCTCCCGGTGCATCGGGCACCGGTGGTGACCAGGCCGGCGAGCAGAACGACGGACTCGGCACGGGTGCCATCGTGGGCATCGGGGTCGGTGTCCTGGCCGTTGTCGCGATCATCGTCATCGTCGTGGTCCGGCAGAAGAAGAACGGCCGCAACGGCCCGCCCCCCGGTGGTCCTGGTGGCTTTGGCGGCCCCGGCGGTCCTGGGTTCCCGCCGCAGCAGCAGGGTCCGTACCAGCAGCCGGGCCCGTACCAGCAGCCCGGGCCGTATCAGCAGCAGCCCAGCGCTCCGGGTGCGTTTCCGCCCGCGCCGCCCACCCAGCCCCCGGGCCAGTGACGGCCTGCTGCAAAAAATCGTGCCTCAGCCGGAATTGAGTACGTGAACCAGTCAGTTTTCGACTGGACTGTCTCAGACAGAACGTTCCGATTCCTGATGGTTGAGGATGGCGCGTAGCTCGTCGGCGCCAATCGCCATAGTCTCCTTGGGTCCGCAGCCATCAGGCTGCGGACCCAAGTGTTTGATTCGGCTGAATTCGTGGCGCCACAGGGATCTTTCCTGGCCCACAGCTATGCCGCAGGCATGTGATATGCGCTTGACGGCCCCCACCAGTGTTGGACCCTGGCGGGGGCCTTCGCATACCCCCAGAGCTTGGTTGCGTTACGGGCGTTCGTCGCTCAGCTGCGTCGTCGGGATGTAAGGCCCCCCGGGTGCTGCACATAACCGGGCGAGAATTCGCAAACGCCACTTAGTCGTTCGCGTCTAAGGCGCGTTTATCGGACAACGTCGGACCTGTCGCCGATGAGTGGTAGCCGCGCTTGTAGAGTACGCGTCAGCAGTAACGGGGGAGTGGTCAAGGCTTGCCTTCTTCGCGCCTTGGCCAACGGGGTGTTGTCAGCGGTATCTGGGTGCGGCGCGGATCACGTGCGTCGGCATCGACCGGCCATCATCTCCATTGTGCTCCCGGCCCTTTCGGGAGCTTTGCCTGAGGCCCACTCCACCTCTGCCCGCGTGCGTAGCAGTGCGGCGCCGCGCCATCATTCCGTGTCCGAAAGGAAACATATGTCGTACCCTCCGCAGCCTGGAGGGCCGGGCGGCAGCCATGCGTACGGACAGGCGAGTCCACCTTCCCAGTCCGCCGGCGCACCGCCCGCAGCCCCAGGCCACGTACCCTCGCCTCCCTATGCATCTGGGGGACAGGGCCCGGTCCCTCAGGGCTCGCCGTATGTGGCACAGGCCTGGCCCCAGCAGGCCGGTGGCCCTGTGTCACCGCCTCCGCCCCCGCCGCCCGGTGGTGAGAACAAGGGGCTCAAGCGGGTGGTCATCGGTGTCGTCGTGCTGGCCGTGCTGGCGCTCTTGGGGATCGGCGGGGTGGCGATCTCCAAGGGCATCGGTGGCAATGAACTGCCGGAAGCCGCCGGCGGAGACGGGTCGCAGGAGAAGCTGCTCAGCGAGTCCGACATCTCCAGCCTGCTGCGAGGGCGGACCCAGGCACTCAAGAACGGGGACGAGGATGCCTTCCTCTCGCCGTTCTCGGGTGCGGCGAGGGTCCATCAGAAGAAGATCTACGAGAACCTGCGCAAGGTGCCCTTTGCGCAGGCTGATTACCGCGTTCTGAGGCAGACCGGTTCGGGCAGCAGTGACTACGGTGACGGCGCGACCGTCGCGCTCGACGTGGCGTTCGTCCACAAGATCGAGAATGTCGATGTCCAGCCGGTCGCCGAGTGGTACCGGTGGGTCGTCAAGCGGGCGTCGAAGGGCGAGAAGCCGTCCATCACGAAGGTGGGCGGATCACCGTCCGCCTACGGGGCGAAGGGGTTCGTCTACTACCCCGCCCCCTGGGACGTCTACGACGACATGTACGTCAAGCGGCAGGCACACACGGTGATTGTCGCCGACAAGAAGAACGCGGCGCAGGCCGGCCGCTATGCCCCGCACATCGAGAAGGCGGCTGCGGACGACCTCTCCTTCTGGAGCGCGAACGCGCCGTCCGGTGCGTCGACTCCCACGGCGTTCTTCGTCAATGTGGAGCCCAACCGGAAGACATACGCGACGATGTACGCGAGTGCGGATAAAGACCCCGGTTGGGACGCGGGGATGAGCGTGGGAATGCCGGCGTTCTCCGAGGCCTACGAGGATGTGCGTGACAAGCCGCAGTTCGGCGGCGCCCGGATCAAGATGGACGCCACCTCGAACTACTTCACCACCAAGGACTGGCCGGGCGGGGTGAAGGCGATCTCTCACCACGAGATGGCGCACTCCATCACGCAGGCGCTGGACAAGGGCGACTACAGCATCCTCACGATGGGCGACGGCGGCCCGCGCACATGGGTGGTCGAAGGATTCGCCGAGTACGTAGCTTCCCAGTTCGACCCGCGGGCCGCCGCGGAGAAGATGCGCTCGGGCTACTCGGACCCGAAAGCCAAGTTCGACGGCAAGCTGCCGGACACCGAATTCGGCTCCTACCCACACAGCGTCCACATGGACTACGCCCTTGGCTATCTCGCCCTCAAGTACATCGAGAAGCAGGGCGGCCAGGCCAAGACGCTGAAGTTCGTCGTGGACCACTATCAGAACCCGAAGAAGCTGGACCAGCAATTGCAGGAGGCCGTGGGGCAGAGCGGCACCGCGTTCGAGAGCGGCTGGGCCAAGTACGTGAGGAGCGTGGTCCGATGACAGCCGATGGCACTCCGGGCGCCCAGGGCCCCGCAGGCCAGCAGCCCCAGGCGCCACCTCCGTCCGGAGGGGTGTCGTGGCAGAAGGCCGAGCCGCAGCAGGGTTACGGCTTCCCGCAGCAAGCTCCACCGCCCGCCCAAGGGCACGGTTCCGCGCCCTTCGGACAGCCGGCGTACGGCGCTCCGCAGCAGCCTCCGCCTCCGCCCGCGGGGGGCGTGGCGCCGGGGTACGGTGGCGCGCCCGGCCCTCAGGCGGCTCCAGGACTTCGGCAGTCGCCGCCCGCCCCCTTCCCGGCGCAGGGACAGTACCCGGCCCAGGTCCCGTACGGCGCTCCGGCCCCGCCCCCGGCCGAGAAGGGCAAGGCCGGTCTGATCGTGCTGCTGGTCGTGGCTCTGGTGGTGCTGTCCGGTGCCGGTGCCGGTGCCTGGTATCTGCTGGCCGGGTCCTCCTCGGACGACGCGGTGCTGTGGTCCCAGCCCAGTTACAAGGGGGGCAAGCGGCTCCCGGGCGAGATGTCCAAGGAGGTGGAGGGCACATGGATCACCGACAAGACCGTCGTTCAGACCCTTCCCGACGGTGTGAAGGCGTACGACGTCGCCACGGGCAAGCGGATGTGGGCGACGCCGCTTCCGGGTGACAGCAACACCGTCTGTTCCGCGCCGTCGCAGTCAGCCGGCGGCATCGGCATCGTCGCGTACGGTGAGGCCGGCGCCTGCGACCACCTCGTCGCGTATGACCTCGGTGCCGGCAAGCAGATGTGGACCAAGGGGCTCAAGAAAAGGTCCAAGGCCAAGCCTGGCTCCGACGGCAGGTTCCAGCCAGGTGATTCCGGCGCCCCCGACACACGGGATGCCTCCTACGCACGCTCGGGTGACGTCGTGATCGCGCAGGTATGGGGAACCACCCAGGCCCTGAAGATCTCCGACGGTTCCCCGGCATGGGAACCGGAGGAGTCCGGCAAGTGCGGGGGCGCAGGTGAGTACACCGGCGGCAAGGCCCTGATCCGTGTGCGCAATTGCAGCACCAAACCCTTGGACGGAGTGCAGTACGACGAGGTCTCCCTGATTGATCCCGCCACGGGCAAGGCCAAGTGGACCTACACGTTCCATCCCGAGAAGGGACGCTACAACCCGGGGATGTCCAACGGTGGCGAGGTCATCAGCACGGACCCGGTCGTGCTGTACCCGGAGCGCGAGGACACGGGTCTGATCGCGCTGGACAATCAGACGGGCAAGCTCCGCAGCCGTTTCTCCCCCCACACTCCGGCCGAGTATGTGCAGAGCCAGAGTCCCGAAGGGACGCCGTGGATGGAGGACGGAGTCTTCGGGAACACCTTTGTCGTGGGTGCTTCAGAGGGGAGCAACAAGGGTCAGCTGCTGGCTGCCTACGACCTCGACAGCGGTAAATTGCTGTGGAAGACCAAGGCGGACAAGTCCAGGGACTACTACCCGTTGCCGGGTGCGGTCGGCGACAAGATCCTCGCCTATGCGCGGAACAACTCCAAGGACAAGGGCCCTGAACTCGTCGAGTACGACCCCAAGACCGGTACTCCCCACACCGTGGTCGAGTACCCGGCCGAGGTAGACGAGGGCCTCGATCTCTCTGCCAGGCCCTACTGGCGGGACGGTCGGCTGTACATGACGGCCATCGGCTCCGCAGACATGATCGTGGGGACGAAGACGTACGCCATGGTCGCTCTCAAGCTGCGCCAGTAGTTCTGTTCTGACGCCTCTCGCGCCGGGAGGCGCACGACGCCGCCTCACCCACCTTTTGTTCTGCGGTGGGTGAGGCGGCGCCGTTGTGCGCTCGGGTGCCTCGCCTCCCTTGGGAGCAGCGAGGAGGAGCCTGCACGGCAGGAAGTTCGCCGGGCCCTTGAGGCGGAGGCCTGGCGTGCATGGCGGGCCAAGGCACACGGGAGTGTGCACGATGCCTGGCGGCTTCCCACGGTGGCGGGCGCCGTCCGCTGTTGAGCGGCGGCCTCTGACGCGCGTACCGAGACGCTTCCCGTGAGCGCCTCAGCCGAACACCGACCGCACCTCGTCCGTTACGTCCTGGTGGCGGGTGGCCGCGCCGCCCGTGTGGCGGTCGGTATGGCGCTGGGCGTGGTCGAGGCCTCGGTTGGTGAGGTCTTCCTTGGCGTGGTCGATGTAGGTGGTGGGGTCGGCCAGGCTGGTGACGCCGTCCTTGTACTCCTGGGCGCCTTCCTTGATGCCGTCGACGTATTCACCGGCTTTTTCCTTGCCGATGTCGGCGGTTTCGCCCCAGTCAATTCCGTCGCGGGCGCCGAAGTGGCTTTCGATGCCCTGCTGGGCAACGTTCTGGGCCATCTCCGTGGCGGCCTCCTGGGCCTTTGCCTTGCCCTCTTCGACGATCTTGTCCTTGGCGATTTCCTTCGCCTGGTCGATGACCTTGTCCTTGACGGTCTCCTTGACCGTCTTCTTCACGTAGTCCGCCGCGATCTTGCGGGCTTCCTTGGAGACGGCCTTCTTTGCCATCTTCTTGATGGCATCCATGGTGGCGTGCTCCATGGCCTTGGTGGCCGCCTCCATGACCTCGCGTTTGATCTTGTCGAGGATTTGGCGGACCATCACGCGGGTCGCCTGGGTGCCGCCTGCTGCGCCGATCTCGGACAGGCCCAGTGTGAAGGGCGCAGCGGCCTGGGCGGCGATGATCTCGGCGGCCAGGATGACGAGCTGGACAATGACGGCGATCTTGCCGGCGAGAACGGCGATGGCGGCCGCGTCGAAGGCGAGGGCGATGACTTCAGCCGCCGCGGCGGCGTCGCGGAGGTAGTTGTCCCCGCTGTCCCCGCCGCCGGAGAAGGAACCCCATTCGTTCGAAAAGCCCTCGATCGCCTCGCCGGAGTTGGCGGAGACGACTTCATTGGCTGCCGAAGAGCCTTGGGAAGACGCTTGATTGACCGACTCGGCGAAGTTGCGCCAGGCCTGCGCGCATTCGTGGAGCTTGTCCTCGTCGGCATCCGGCCAGTTGTAGCCGAGGAGGTCCAAGACCCAAGCTACCTCGCTTGGCAGCGTCAATGACACAGCGATCGTCCCCCGTGCAGTTGTAGCCGATTGCGGAGTGGAAAGGTGGTGGTGAAGAAGAGGGTGGGGTGTGGGTGGTGGCGGCGGGACTTCTGGCGCCGAGAGGCCGCTGACAGGCTTCGGGCGGCCGCTTCACGGGCGTGGCGGGCCCGAGCGTATGAGAGGTACGACCGGCCGCACGTGCGGTGGGCCGGGCGTCAGATTGCCGGGCGGCCGACCGCGCTGATGGTGTGGATGCCCTGCTCGTCGGATTCGGTGTACGAGCCGGCCATGTTCTGGAGCTTGTCGCCGATGCCTTCGAGGCGCTCGCCCAGGGAGTCCATCGACTCGAACATGCCGTCCCTGATGGGCGTGTAGATCGTTTCGAAGATGTCGCCGAAGTCGCAGTTTTCCCAGGGGCTGCCGAGGCCTTCAAGATCGTCTTGAAGCTTCTTCGACGCCTTGGAGAAATCGCTGCCGATGTGGACGAATGCGTTGCCCTGCGTGCGCAGCACATCCGGATCGACGTCAAATGCCTTGCCTGCCACCCTTGCCCCCGTTATGCGGTGTGCCACACAGATACTTGTCGCGTTCTTAGCGATCTCACACATTAGGCGATCTGAGCGCAGGCATGTCAAGGCGAGATGTGTGGAGGGAACGTGGGAATCCTGAGACTGAATCCCGTGCGGATTTTGGTGAATTGACCTGCCTGTGGCATTGGTGAATCCGGTGGGGGGAGGGGGCGTCAGGGTTCCCGGCCGACGTACTGAAAGGGCAGGTTAAATATTGGTACGGCATTGGTCAATTGTGGGGCAGGGTCGTCCTCTGTTGGTTGCCGGGAGGTGGCTGTGTGAGCAATGGCGGGTGTCTGCGGCGTCAATCGAGTGCGTCAGGGAATGGCTCGCAGGAGTGGGTGTGGCATGTTGACGGTCGTGGACGAAGGGACCCATGGCGGAATGGGCGTGCGGAAGTGAGTAATTCGACCGGGTGTGTGGTGTTGTTGCTCCGGTGTCCGGTCGTACCGTCGTAGGTTTCCCGGCGAGGGGTGGATCGGCCGAACGAGCCGGGGCACGGGCGGAGTTGTGGTGGCTTTGCGGGGGGAGCGGGGCGGACCGGCGATCACTGGTCCCGTAGCATTCCCGCTCATGGACGTACCCGGCAATGAAGAGTCCCTCGTCGAGAGCCCCATGGGGCTGACGCCTCGTCAGGCTCGGCGAATACGCATCGTCCTGGCCTCGGTGCTGATGGCCGCGATGGCGGGGGTGCTCGTGGTGCGCCTGGCGTCGCGTACGTCGGTGCTGGTGGTCGGGGTGTACGGAGCTGCGCTGGTGCTCTGTGGTGTGGTGATCGAACTCAGCCGGAACGGGCGTACCCGGCTCGGCACCTGGTTGTTGGGCATCGGCCTGGCGGCCGCACTGGCCGCGGACTGGCTGCTGCTGCCCTGAGAGTGGGAGGGCGGGGCGCACCGCCCCGTGGGGCTCGTACGGGAGCGGAGCAAGGGCGGCCCCGGGAGCCGACCCCGCACTCGCGAACCCGCCCCCGGGAGCCCCGGAAACCCGCCCCCGAAGCCCAAGCAACCCCTCCCGGAACCCTCCCCCTCTCGAGAAGCACCCGGCCCGGCGGCCCCTCAGAACAACCCGTGCCACATCTGCTCGATGACCAGCGACCACCAGTTGCCGTCGTCGTCCAGCGCCCACGAGTCGATCGCCGCGATCTGCTCCTGGAAGGCGGCGACCGCCGCGCCTGCCGCGTACGGGTCCATGCCCTGCATCTGTTGGCGGGTGGTGACCAGCAGGGCGAGCGAGCGCAGGTATGCGGAGAGCGTGCGGTTGACGAAGCGGCCGCCGCCGGAGGACGGCTGGACCGCCCAGACGGTGCCGACGAGGCTCTGGTTCTGCTCCGGAGCGGTGCACTGGACGGCGAGCGTGTAGAGACCGTCCGTGCCGAGCCGGACGTAGCCGGCGAGGGTGGTCAGCGTCTGTTCGCGGGCTTCGGTGCCGGTTTCGCGCAGATAGGTCGCCACGTCCGTGAACAGGCCGCCCGCAGGTGGCGCGTCGGACCGGTCTGCGTGGAAGAAGAACGGCACCTCGGCCGGGAGTCCGGCCCAGATCAGGGTGTTCCTCGTGGCCTCGGGCAGCTGGGTGGTGGCGAGATCGTCGGCGTCCGGGCGGCTGACGCCCTGCGGCCCGAGGACCTCCACCAGGTGCTTGCCGAGCGCCACGTCCCGCATCTGCGGCGCGGGCTCGACCTGCTGCGGCACCGGCAGCCGGTGCGGTCGCGGCGGCGCCGGCCGGCCCGCGAGCTGGTGCATCATCTCCACGTGCCGCACCAGCCCGGCGATGCCCTCGGTGCGCTCCTCGGGACGCATGCCGTAGCCCTCGGTGCAGGAGAACGTGGCGTTCGAGAAGGTGCGGAGGATGAAGTCGCCGGGGTAGCCGCCGGGCAGCAGGGCCGACCGCAGGTCGGTGTGGACCGCGCGGACGTCCGCGGGGTTCACACCCAGCCGCCGGAGCTCGTCGTGGAGCTGGTACTCGGCGGGCGGCTGTCCGGGTCCCGACACCCGGGCGAGGCTGGTCTCCTCGCCGGTCGACGGGTCGTTGTAGGTCGCGACGGCGGTGTTGCCGGGGCCGGTGACCGGCCGCTCGGCGGGTGCCGCCGGGGCCGCGCCGGACCCGGCGCCGTGCTTTTGCCGGTACATCCGCACGACCTCGTCGACCGGTACGGACGGCCACACCGTCAGCTCGCCGGAGGCCCGGTCGACGACACCGCAGGCGGCGCCGACCTCGGCGGACGGGCGCCGCTGCCCGGTCCGCGGGTCGACCTCCGGGGGCGGCGGTACGGCCCACACCACCCAGCCGAGGTCGAACTCCTGCATGGCCACCTCGCGCGGCGGGCCCTGATGGCCCTCGGGGTTGAGCCAGCGGGCGGCGGTGGCATGTGCCTGCGCCTGGGTGATCACGAGTGGTCTCCTTCGAGGCCGTCGGAAGCGTCGGAGTCAGCGGTGCCGGTGCGCTGGGCCGGCACGGTGGGAGTGGCCGGCGGAGGCGTGGCGAGGATCTGCCGGGCGGTCACACCGCGCGCGGTGGCGACGACGAGCACACCGTCCGGGGAGAGGTCGGCGCCGGTGAACGGGGTGTCGGAGAGCAGTGCGGCCACCACTTCCCGGTCGGCGCGGGCCCACACCCGCAGATAGTCGGCGCCGCGGCTGAGCCCGAAGGGAGCCGCCGCCTGCGCCTGTTCGGACGGCAGCTGCACCTGTGCCGGGTCGGCGTCGACGTACTCGGGACGCAGCAGGTCGTGGAGGAGCAGTGCCCGGCCGTCGCCCTCGGAGTCGTCGCCGTCCGGGCGGGGCACCGTACGGGAACCAGGGGTGCCCTCGGGGACGATGAAGGCGGCGACGGGGCGGGGGGCGGCGGTGCCGGACGCCGGTACCGGGCCGCCGGGCTGTGCGGCCGTTGTCCCGTCCGGGGCCTGGGCCGCCGTCGTGCCGTCCGCTTCCCCGGCCGCGTCCGCCGTCGCGCCGTCTCCGCCCTGCGGGGGCAGGGATCCCGTCGTCACGGCGCGGACGCCCACCAGCGGCACGCTCCACAGCGTGCGCCACGGCAGGGTGAGGCCGAGCGTGTGCAGGGCCTCCGCGTACGGCGCCAGTCCGTCCTCGACGAACGCGGACTCCAGGAACGCCGCCCGCAGATCGGCCGGCGCCTGCGAGCGGGTGAGCAGCGGGGCGGTGCGCAGATACGTACGGGCCGGCGCGCCCAGCTGCTCGAGCGGTACGGCCTCGATGGCGGCCCGCATCGTCACCGGGTCGGCATGGGCGAACAGGCCGGGGTCGGTGAGGAGCTGGGGGAGCAGGCCGGCGTCGAGGGTGTGCGCCGCCAGGTGGTCGCGGATGTACGGATCGGCCTTGGACCAGTCCTGCTGGGGCACCGCTTCCAGCAGCGCCATGGCGATCCTGGTCTGGGCGTCCCGGGTGTCCGGCAGGGCGGAGCGGATCTCCTCGGCGAGCCCCGGGTGCATCAGACGCAGCAGGGTACGGCCGGCGTCGGCTCCGGATCCGGCCCCGCCGTCGTCCGAGGCCTCGACCTCGTCGTTCTCGTCCTGTTCCGGGGAGGCCTCGACCGGCTGGATGAACGGCGCGGCCAGGAGCATGCCGTCGGCGAGATCCTGGCTCATGTCCCGTCCGGCGACGGCGTTCGCCAGCGCGCCCCACAGCTGGACGGGCAGCCCCTCGCCCTCGGCGAACGCGAGCGGTGCCAGCAGCAGCCGCAGGGTCTGCGGATCGGCGCCCAGCCGGCGCGCATGCAGATCGAGCGCCTCGCCGACACTGCCGGGCAGCAGAGAGGCGTCCGCCGGGTCGAAGCCCTCGGGCTGCATCAGCAGCGACTGCACGGCGAGCTGGACGGTCAGGCGGTTGCCGTCCGCGCGCGCGGCGATGGCCTCGGCGAGCGCCCGGCGCGCGGACGGGTCGGTGGTGTAGGGGAGTTCCGGCGCCCCGGACTCGGGGGTGAGCGCGGTCTCCGCGTGCAGCACCAGGCCCTTGGGGTCGGCCCACTCGGCCTCGTCGAGATCGATGATCTGCACCTGGCCGCGCGGCAGCGCCCCGGCCAGCTCCGCGGCCAGTTCGCGCGGTACGTCGGCGAGCAGCTGAACCGTTTCGGTGGCGGCGAGCGGCTTGAGCACGTCCTGGACGACGCGGGCCGGCTCGTTCGCGGCGCGTACCGGACCGGCCTGATCGACATCCGGGACCACGAGGGTCACCGGCTCTTCACGAGTGGCGAGTTCGGTGAAAATGTCGTCGGTGTGGTCCGCGTTCAGCCCGAAATGGTCGGAGATGAGCCACAGCAATTGCGCCGCGGTGCGCCCCGCGGGGCTCGGAACAGCGGGCGCCGGGAGGTCCGGGGGCACCGTCGCCGGGTCCAGATCGTCCAGCGGCAACTGCTTGCGGTAGCCGGGATCGCACATCATCAGGAAGCCGGTGAGCAGGCGTGAACGTCCGCTGCCCGGGTTTCCGGTGAGCACGATGACACGCGGCGCACCGGGCCACCGCATGCGCCAGGCCGCCAGTGCGCGGAGCACGGCGGTGCGCCCGCCGACGTACGGATGCGGTGCATATCCGGCCGCCGCGGCATTTCCTTCGTCTGAGGCGCTCATGGCTTCCTCGTCCCCCATCAATCCCGCCTCCACCTTTGTGGATTCTGCGTGTACCGCCTCGATCCTATGATCCGGACCGCGCGCGGGGCATGGCGCGGGGGCGGCTGTGCCGGAACTGGAACAGGCAGGCCGGGGCCGGTGCGCGGGCGGTCGCACGGGAGGAAGGGGGGAGCGAGCGTGAAGTGAGTTGCCCCTGGGGCCCGATGTGGAGAATTCGAGATCACCTTGTGCGGAAAGAAAGCAGATCCGCCGAGGGTTCCGTCGGCCGATCTGCTTTCTTCCGTATCGGTTCTCCGGCTTTGTGAACGGATTTCGGCGAGAGGAAAGAGTGACGGGACGCCGGGCAACTGCCGGGCGGCGGGCCGTTCACCGCGGACCGCTCGCGCGGTGGTCCGGTCAGCCCCGGTGTCCGCCGCCCCGGCCGCCGCGGCGCGGGGTGCTCACGATGTTGCCCGTCGGACCGTCGCGCTCGGCGCGCTCCTCGTCCTCCTTGGCTTCCTGCTCCTTCTGCCATGCGGCGAACTTCTCGCGGGACTCCTCGCGCTCGGCCATGGTCTGGTTCTCCGCGGCCGACCGGATCTGGTTCATCCGGTCGCCCAGCGCGTCCATGTAGCCGGGTGTCTCGATGGCGTCCTTCATGCCGATACGCCCGGAGAGCACCTCCTGGGCCATTTCCTGGAGCTTGCCGCCGACATTGGGGTTGTCCGCCAGGACCTTCAGCGCCTTGCGCAGCCGGTGTGCCTGCTCCGGATCCTGGGCGACGTCCATCAGGTCCTCATCCTGGATCTGCCGCTCATTGCTCATGTCTGCCCCCTTGAACGTGATGGCACAGCAACCGCGTGTGCGGCACCGGCGTCCTGAGTGTAATGACGGGTGTGAACGGGGCGTCAAGGCGGGGGTTGTCGGTATTGCCGGATATTGCTCCACCGGTATTCCGCGATCCCTCGCCCACCCGCTCCGCGGACGGCTTCGGGCCTATTGCGGGTGTGCTAGACCTGAGGCGATGCCGGCAGGCAGTCGTCATTCAATTCGGGGAGAAATGATGTCCGAGGAAGTCCGGCTCAGTACCGAGGAGTTGCACACGCTCGGTGCGACCTTCGAGACGCGCGCGGAAGAACTGAGCCGGCAGCTGGCCGCATTCAGAAGGCGGGCGGACGCCGAGGCCCTGCGGGACGGATTCGGCAGCGACGAGGCGGCCCGGCCCTACCGCGAGCTGTACGAGCAGGCCGAGCATGCGCTCGTCCAGCTTCAGCAGCGCCTGGCCGAGGTGGGCGGGGGGATCAAGGAGACCGTCGCCAATGCGCAGACGGCCGAGGAAGAGCTGGCCGAGATGATCCGGAGGGTCCAGTGAGCGAGCGAGGCAACCCGGAGGCCCTGCACGAAGCGGCGGCCGGCTGGCGGGAGATGGGCAAGCACCTCGACGGCCTCGTCCGCGATCTGGACCGGCACGTCGGCACGGCCACCGCGGCCAACTGGCACGGCCCGGCCGGCGAGGCGTTCGCGGGGGAGTGGCACCGCCTCAAGCGGTCCGTCGACGAGTCGCTGCCGGTCTTCGAACTGGCCGCCGCCGACCTGGAGAACGCGGCAGCCGCGCCCGCCGAGGACAAGGGCGGCGAGGACCACCACGGGGCGCCGCCGGTGAACCACTCCGCACCCGCGCAGTCGTCGTCCGGCCCCGAGACCGCCTATGGCTTCATGGCGCTCGGCCAGCTCGCCAACGGCCTCGGCGGCGCGTTCGGCAAGCGCGGCGGCGGGGGCGGCGGCCAGTCGCGGGGGCCGGCCGTACGGCACCAGTGGGACACCTCCACGGCCGCGGCGGGGCCCGACCCGTTCGGACCGGCGCGGGACGGCGAGGCCAAGACGCGCGGCGGCGAGGGCATCGCGAAGGGCGTGCGGAGCCGGCCGGCCGAAGTGGAACCGGCCCCCGGCGAGGAGCGGACCCCGAAGGCCGGGCAGGAGACGAAGGGGGCGGCCGCGAAGCCCGCCGCCCCTGCCGCCACGGCCAACGACGCCACGGCGAGCGACACCGCGCCCCACGATGCCCCGCCCAAGGGCACCTCGGCGCCCGAAGGCGAGGCTCCCGGCCGGACCGGCCCGGACGTCACCCAGCACGGCGCCTTCGGCTGACGCAGCCCGCAGCCCGCAGCCCGCAGCCCGCAGCCCGCAGCCCGCGGCACCGGCGCTGACGTACCGGGCGCACAGACGAAACGGCGGTGGGGCGCCCCTCCCAGGAGGAACGCCCCACCGCCGTTGTCGCGCGTGGCCGGTCAGCGGCCGGTCAGCGGCCGCTCGCCGGCAGCCAGCCCGTCTGGACCAGCTGCGCACCGCGCTTGCGCGTGATGAACGTCGCCCGTCCGGGCGTCAGGGTCTGGCCCTTGACGTTGCCCATCAGCGGACCCTCGGCCTTGTCGGCGGACAGGATCAGACCCTGCGCGCCGAGCTCCTTCGTACGCTGCATCACCGGCTCGAACGACGAGCGCCCGGCGCCCGAGGAGCTGCGCGCGATGATCAGGCGCAGACCCAGGTCACGGGCGAACGGCAGGTACTCCAGCAGCGGCTGGAGCGGGTTGCCGCTGCTGGTCGCCACCAGGTCGTAGTCGTCCACGATCACGAACGCGTCCGGCAGGTCGTACCAGCTGCGGTTGCGCAGCTGCTCCGGCGTGACGTCCGGGCCCGGCATCCGCCGGCCCAGCGAACCGGCCAGACCGGTGATGACCTCCTGCAACTGCGGCCCTGCGGCGCAGTACTTGTACAGGTGGCTCTCGGGGACCTCGCCGAGCAGCGCGCGACGGTAGTCGGAGACCACCATCAGCGCCTTGTCGGAGGGGTACCGCTCGGCGATCTGCTTGGTCAGCAGGCGCAGCAGCGAGGACTTGCCGGACTCGCTCTCGCCGTAGATGACCAGCAGCGGGTCGGTCTCGAAGTCGATGAACGCCGGCGACAGCGTGGTCTCGTCGACACCGATCGCGATCCCGTGCTCCGGGTAGTCGTTGCCCTTGGGCAGCTCGTTGGCGTACAGCATCGTCGGCAGCATCCGCACCTTGGGGGCGGGCTCGCCCTGCCAGTGCTCGCTGACCGTCTCCACCAGGTTCGCCATGCCCTCGCTGAGCGTCTCCGGGTCGGCCATCCCGTCCAGGCGCGGCAGCGCCGCCAGGAAGTCGAGCTTCTCGGGGGACATACCGCGCCCCGGCTTGCCCATCGGGACGTTCTCCGCGCGCTTGCGGTCGAACTCCGACTCCATCGGGTCGCCCAGGCGCAGCTCGACGCGGTTGAGGAGCTGGTCACGCAGCGCGGGCCGAACCTCGGTGTAGCGCGAACCCGCGAGGATGAGGTGGACACCGAAACCGAGACCCCGGCCGGCGATGTCCAGGATCACCGGGTCGAGCTGCTCGTAGTCGGTCTTGAAGGTTCCCCAGCCGTCGATGACCAGGAAGACGTCGCCCCACTTCTGGTCGGGGAAGGCGCCCGCGGCCCGCCGCTGGCGGTAGGTCCCGATCGAGTCGATGTTGTTGGAGCGGAAGAACTCCTCGCGCTCGTTGAGGATGCCGACGACCTCGGCGACCGTACGGCGCACCTTCTCGGCGTCCAGACGCGAGGCGACACCACCGACGTGCGGCAGGCCCTCCATGGCGAGCATGCCGCCGCCACCGAAGTCGAGGCAGTAGAACTGCACCTCGGACGGCGTGTGGGTGAGTGCGAACGCGGCGATGGCGGACCGGATGAGCGTGGACTTGCCGGACTGCGGACCACCCACGACCAGACCGTGACCGGCACCGGCGGAGAAGTCCAGGTACATCACGTCACGCCGCTGCTCGAACGGCTTGTCCACCAGCGCGACCGGCACCACGAGCTTGCCGAGCGCGGTGTACTCCGGTGCGTGCACACCCCGTTCGGGCGTGACCGCGAGCGTCGGCAGCAGCTGGTTGACCGTGGGCGGCTCGTCCAGCGGCGGCAGCCACACCTGGTGCGCCGGCGGGCCCTGGCCCTGCATGCGCTGGACGATGACGTCGAGCACGGTGTCGGCGAGCGCGTCGTCCTGCTCCGGCTCGGCCTGCACGACCGGCGTCGGGTCCTCGATGATCTGCTCGACGACCGGGGCCGCCGTGAACGGCACCGGCAGCCGGTTCGTCCGGCTGCCGCCGGGACCGCCGCCGGCGCCGGGACCGCGGTACGGGCCCGAGACATACGCGGCCTTGAACTGGACCATCGTCTCGGTGTCGTACTTGAGGATGCCGGAACCCGGGACGTTGGGCAGGTGGTAGGCGTCCGGCACACCGATCGCGGTCCGCGACTCGGCCGCGGAGAAGGTCCGCAGACCCAGCCGGTAGGACAGGAAGGTGTCCAGACCGCGCAGCTTGCCCTCTTCCAGGCGCTGCGAGGCGAGCAGCATGTGCACACCCATCGACCGGCCGATACGGCCGATCTGGATGAACATGTCGATGAAGTCGGGCTTGGCGGTCAGCAGCTCGGAGAACTCGTCGAGCACCATCACCAGCGACGGCAGCGGGTCCAGCGGGGCACCCGCGGCACGCGCCTTCTCGTAGTCGGTGATGTTGGCGTAGTTGCCCGCCGAGCGCAGCAGCTCCTGACGGCGCTGGAGTTCACCGGTGATGGAGTCGCGCATGCGGTCGATGAGGGTGACGTCCTCACCGAGGTTGGTGATGACGGCCGCGACGTGCGGCATCTCCGACATACCGGTGAAGGTGGCGCCACCCTTGAAGTCCGCAAGGATGAAGTTGAGGGTCTCCGAGGAGTGGGTGACCGCGAGCGCCAGCACCAGGGTGCGCAGCACCTCGGACTTACCGGAACCGGTCGCACCGACACACAGGCCGTGCGGGCCCATGCCCTCCTGCGAGGCCTCCTTGATGTCGAGCATGACGGGCTGGCCGTCCTTGTCGACACCGATCGGCACCCGCAGCCGCTCGTGGAGCGTGCGCGGCCGCCACGTACGCGCCACATCGACGGACCCGGCGTCACCGAGGTTCAGCAGATCGGTGAAGTCCAGGTTCGACAGCAGCGGCTCCTCGCCGTCGGCGCCGGAGCCCGCCCGCAGCGGGGCCAGCTGACGTGCCAGCGACTCCGACTCGGGGATCGACAGCGTGTCGCAGACACCGTGGTAGACCGCGCCGCTGGCCGACTCCAGCACCAGCTTGCCCGGCCACACCTGCACGGCCAGACCGCCCCGGATCTCGTCCAGGTCGCCCGGTACGACCTCCAGGATGGTGACGCCCTGGAGGCCCTCGGCCCCGGCGATCACCGAGTCCATCGGGACCTCGCCGCCGTCCAGCACGATCACCACATGCGGGGCGTCGGTCACCGGAGTGCCCTGCGGGTTGAACCGCCCACGGCCCTCCAGCTCGTCCGCCAGCAGCTCCTCGATCTCACCGAGGTCGCCGACGACCAGCCGGCGGGTACCCGCGCCGTCCGTGGTCTTGTCCTGCACCTGCGGCAGCCACTTGGTCCACTCCCACTCCGCCTGCGCACCCGGCGCGGCGACGACCGCCACCACCAGGTCCTCGGGCGAGTGCATCGTGCACAGCTGGGCGATGATGGCGCGCGAGGCGCCGTAGACCGTGTCCGGGTCACCCGAGACGGTCAGGTGGTAGAAGGCGCGCAGCGAGACCGCGAGCGGCAGATCGTCCAACTGCCCGTGCTTGTCGAGGAACTCCTTCATCGCATGCGCGGTGAGCGGCTCCAGCTCGTCGACCGGAGCGGTCTCCGGAGCCCGCAGGGGAGTGGCCAGCTGCTGCGGGCCGAGCCCCAGCCGTACCTGCCCGAAGTCCGGATCGGTCGTCCGGCGTTCCCATACGCGTTTGCCCTCGGCCACGATCGACCACAACTGGCTCGGGTCGGGGTGGGTGAACAACTGCGCGTCGCGCTGCTTGCGCGCGGTCCGCCGTACCTCTTTTCGCTTCTGCGTAAGGTACTTGAGGTAATCCTGGCGCTCTTGGAGCATTTGCCCGGAAGGCCCTTGGCGGGCCTTGACGATCTGCACGATCGCCATTGCCAGAGTGGACGCCACCATAAAGCCGCCCATGATTTTCATGAACGGCTGATTGCCCATGAACAAGAATCCCGCCGAGGACGCCATGCCCATCATGGGCATAAGGGTCATCAGCATGTTCTCTGATTCGCCTTCACGCGGAAGCTCCGGAGGTGCCTCGAGTGTCACCTCCTCCGAGGGGACTTCGGGTGGCAGCGCGCGGGGCGGGCGCTTGACGATGACAACGCTCACCGAGGCATCAGTCCTTCATGCATCTCGCAGTCTCGGACCGCCCCCGTTGGATTCGACGGTCCCCCCGGACCAAGTGCTTGGCCCGAACCAGGCGTTGATCCTACTGTTAAACGTCAAGTCTCGGGGTGGGTGGGGCAGTCGCTGAATTGGACGGTACGCTGACGCCTCGCGAGCGTGCCCACGTCCTGAAGTGACGGCTCTATATATAGGGCGCGCGACGCGACAAAACGCCCAACGGATAGGGGGAACCGCCAGGTGAGCACGAGTACTGGCACCGGCTTTTGCCGGGTCACAGTCGCCGCGCCGGATGCACGGATCGACGTGGCTCTGCCGGAGGACGTCGCACTCGTCGACATCTATCCGGAGATCCTGCGGCTCTCCGGCCAGTCGCAGGCGGAGGGCGCACCGACCGGCTATCACCTAGTACGCCGCGACGGCACGGTTCTTGACGCCGGACAGTCGCTCGCCCAGCAGCAGATCCTCGACGGCGACCTCCTTCTTCTGAAGCCGTTCGCCGAGTCGCTGCCGCTCCCGGTCTTCGACGATGTCTCCGACGCCGTCGCCTCCGCGGTCAAGCGCAACCGCAGCCGCTGGAGCGACGACCTCATGCGTGTCGTCGGCCTCCCCGCCGGTGTGCTGCTGCTCGTCATGATGGCGTTCGCGCTGTGGTTCTCGAACCCCGTCGACCGCGACATGCACCGCCTGCCCGGCATCATCGCCGGTGTCGTCGGCATCGTCCTGGTCGCGCTGGCCGGCGTCCGTGCCCGCGTCTACGACGACCACGGATCCTCCATCGCGCTGGGCCTGGCCTCGCTGCCGCACCTTCTGCTCGCCGGCTCCGGCATCTTCCCCGTCGAGGCGGGATCCGGCCCCGGCCGGCTGCACCTCCTCGTCGGCTGTGTGACCGTACTCATCGCGTCCGTGCTCCTGGTGGTCCTGCTGCCGCGCGGTGACGCACCCTTCGTCGCCGCCGCGTTCCTGTCCGCCATCGGCACCCTCGCGGTCTTCGCCGCGATCCTCACCGACGCCGCGCCCCGCGAGGTCGCCGCCGTCACCGCCGTCGTCGCCATCGCCATGGTCGCCTGGCTGCCCGGCCTCTCCGCCCGCTTCGCCCGGCTGCCCATCGGCTACAAGTCGCCCGACCAGATCGCCAAGGGCTCGTACGACGGCGGCGGCGAGACCGAGTCCGTCGACTTCGTCAAGATCGGCAACCAGGCCAAGCGCGGCCACGAGCTGCTCCTCGGCCTCGTCGCCGGCTGCGCCGCCCTGGTCGTCGGCTCGGCCGGTGCCGTCCTCGGCTTCTCCGACAACGGCTGGGCGCAGCTGCTGGCGCTGGCCGCGGGCATCACGGTCATGCTCCGGGCCCGGCTCTTCGACTACACCGCGCAGGTCGCCTGCCTGACCATCGCCGGCATCCTCACGATCGTCCTGCTCATCCTGGGCATCGCGCTGCACCCGCCGACGGACATCTTCATCGACCTCGCCCGGTTCGACGACTCCGGTCCGCTGAACATCCGCACCGTCTGGTTCTCCAGCAGCATCGCGGCGGGCGCCGCCCTCCTGGTAGGTGTCGGCCTGGTCGTCCCCCAGAAGGGCGTCACCCCCTTCTGGGGCCGGCTCTTCGACATCTTCGACGGCCTGGTCCTGCTGTCCCTGGTGCCGCTGTGCCTGGCGGTCCTCGACGTGTACGGCAAGGTACGAGGCCTCACCGGCAGCTGACGCGGCCGCTCACCGGCCTGTCCGCGGCCCCCCGACCACCCGGTCGGGGGGCCGCTTCCAGCTGGTACGCTGTGTGACGGCCCGGACGAGTCATCCAAGATTCCCTGTGAGGTAAACCAGGGGCGCTCACCGGCTGGAACCCTGAGGAGTACCGCGTGTCGCTCGACGCCGCTACGAAGAAGCAGATCATGACCGAGTTCGCCACCAAGGAGGGTGACACCGGTTCCCCCGAGGTCCAGGTCGCGATGCTTTCCCGCCGCATCTCGGACCTGACCGAGCACCTCAAGACCCACAAGCACGACCACCACTCCCGCCGTGGTCTGCTGCTGCTCGTCGGCCAGCGCCGTCGCCTGCTCCAGTACCTGGCGAAGAAGGACATCACGCGCTTCCGTGCGCTGGTCGAGCGCCTGGGCATCCGCCGCGGCGCGGCGGGCGCCAAGTAAGAAGCTGTAAGGGGAGCGGCTCCTACCGGGGGCCGCTCCCTTTGCCATACGCACCGGATGCTCACGCCCTCTCATGGTGGACGGAAGCTTTGTAGTCTGGTGCCGTAGCGCAAAAATGAACGCGGTAGGAGCGCTCCTGGCCGCCGGTCCTCGGTAGTGGCCCCCGGACATCCCTGACGCAAGCGTCATCACTCCGGGTGCTTCGATCGAAGACCGGCCCGTTCCGGCGCTCCACCGAAGACGGTCTGCTGCCACACGGGCAGCGGACGCTGACGAGGAGATTTTCTTGGTGGAGAACGAGACCCACTACGCCGAAGCCGTTATCGACAACGGATCCTTCGGCACCCGCACCATCCGCTTCGAGACGGGCCGCCTGGCCAAGCAGGCCGCCGGCTCCGCCGTGGCGTACCTGGACGACGACACCATGGTGCTGTCGGCCACCTCCGCTTCCAAGACGCCGAAGGACCAGCTGGACTTCTTCCCGCTGACCGTCGACGTCGAGGAGCGGATGTACGCAGCCGGGAAGATCCCCGGCTCCTTCTTCCGCCGTGAGGGCCGTCCCTCCGAGGACGCGATCCTCACCTGCCGGCTGATCGACCGGCCGCTGCGCCCCTCCTTCAAGAAGGGCCTGCGCAACGAGATCCAGATCGTCGAGACGATCATGGCGCTCAACCCCGACCACCTCTACGACGTGGTCGCGATCAACGCCGCCTCCTGCTCCACGCAGCTCGCGGGCCTGCCCTTCTCCGGCCCGGTCGGCGGCACCCGTGTCGCGCTGATCAACGGCCAGTGGGTGGCGTTCCCGACCCACACCGAGCTCGAGGACGCCGTCTTCGACATGGTCGTGGCCGGCCGCGTCCTCCCGGACGGCGACGTCGCGATCATGATGGTCGAGGCCGAGGCCACCGAGAAGACCATCCAGCTGGTCAAGGACGGCGCCGAGGCCCCGACCGAAGAGGTCGTCGCCGCCGGTCTCGAGGCCGCCAAGCCCTTCATCAAGGTCCTGTGCAAGGCACAGTCGGACCTCGCCGCCAAGGCCGCCAAGCCCGTCGGTGAGTTCCCGATCTTCCTCGACTACCAGGACGACGTCCTGGAGGCGCTCACCGCCGCGGTCAAGGACGAGCTCTCCCAGGCGCTGACCATCGCCGGCAAGCAGGAGCGCGAGGCCGAGCTGGACCGCATCAAGAGCGTGGCCGCCGAGAAGCTGCTCCCGCAGTTCGAGGGCCGCGAGAAGGAGATCTCCGCCGCTTACCGGTCGCTGACCAAGAACCTGGTCCGTGAGCGCGTGATCAAGGAGAAGAAGCGCATCGACGGCCGCGGCGTCACGGACATCCGTACGCTCGCCGCCGAGGTCGAGGCCATCCCGCGGGTGCACGGTTCCGCGCTGTTCGAGCGTGGCGAGACCCAGATCCTGGGCGTCACCACCCTCAACATGCTCCGCATGGAGCAGCAGCTGGACACCCTCTCCCCGGTGACCCGCAAGCGCTACATGCACAACTACAACTTCCCGCCGTACTCCGTCGGTGAGACCGGCCGCGTGGGTGCGCCCAAGCGCCGCGAGATCGGCCACGGTGCGCTCGCCGAGCGCGCCATCGTGCCGGTGCTGCCGACCCGCGAGGAGTTCCCCTACGCGATCCGTCAGGTGTCCGAGGCGCTCGGCTCCAACGGCTCGACGTCCATGGGCTCGGTCTGCGCCTCGACCATGTCGCTGCTGAACGCCGGTGTGCCCCTCAAGGCCCCGGTCGCCGGTATCGCCATGGGCCTGATCTCCCAGGAGATCGACGGCCAGACCCACTACGTCGCCCTCACCGACATCCTCGGTGCGGAGGACGCCTTCGGTGACATGGACTTCAAGGTCGCCGGCACCAAGCAGTTCGTGACCGCGCTCCAGCTCGACACCAAGCTCGACGGCATCCCCGCCTCGGTCCTGGCCGCCGCGCTGAAGCAGGCCCGTGACGCGCGTCTGCACATCCTGGACGTCATGAACGAGGCCATCGACGTTCCGGACGAGATGTCCCCGAACGCCCCGCGGATCATCACGGTCAAGATCCCGGTGGACAAGATCGGTGAGGTCATCGGCCCCAAGGGCAAGATGATCAACCAGATCCAGGAGGACACCGGCGCCGACATCACGATCGAGGACGACGGCACCATCTACATCGGTGCCGCCGACGGCCCGGCCGCCGAGGCCGCCCGCGCCACGATCAACGGCATCGCCAACCCGACCATGCCGGAGGTCGGCGAGCGCTACCTGGGCACGGTCGTCAAGACCACCACCTTCGGTGCGTTCGTCTCCCTGCTCCCGGGCAAGGACGGCCTGCTGCACATCTCGCAGATCCGCAAGCTCGCCGGTGGCAAGCGCGTGGAGAACGTCGAGGACGTGCTCGGTGTGGGCGCCAAGGTCCAGGTCGAGATCGCCGAGATCGACCAGCGCGGCAAGCTCTCCCTGATCCCTGTGATCGAGGAAGAGGACGCGGCCGAGGACACGAAGGACGACGCCGCCAAGTGACGTCCCGGACGCACACGACGACGGCCCGCACCTCTTCGGAGGGGCGGGCCGTCGCCCGTACCCAAACGCTTCTCAAGGGCACCGCGGGCGCAGGCACGGTCCGCCGGACCACCCTCCCAGGCGGCCTCCGCATCGTCACCGAGACGCTGCCGACGGTCCGCTCCGTCACCTTCGGGATCTGGGCGCACGTCGGCTCCCGCGACGAGACGCCGTCGCTCAACGGCGCCACGCACTACCTCGAGCACCTCCTCTTCAAGGGCACCGAGCGGCGCAGCGCACTGGACATCTCCGCCGCCATCGACGCGGTCGGCGGTGAGATGAACGCCTTCACCGCGAAGGAGTACACCTGCTACTACGCGCGGGTGCTGGACACCGATCTGCCGCTCGCCATCGACGTGGTGTGCGACATGCTCACCGGTTCGCTGGTCGAGGCCGAGGACGTGGACGCCGAGCGCGGGGTCATCCTCGAAGAGATCGCGATGACCGAGGACGACCCGGGCGACTGTGTGCACGACCTGTTCGCGCACACCATGCTCGGCGATACCCCGCTCGGCCGCCCGGTCCTGGGCACGGTCGACACCGTCAACGCCCTCACCCCCGAGCGCATCCGCCGCTTCTACAAGAAGCACTACGACCCCACGCACCTCGTCGTCACGGCCGCCGGCAACGTCGACCACGCCAAGGTCGTCCGCCTGGTGCGCCGCGCTTTCGAGCAGGCCGGGGCCCTGGACCGGGCGGACGCCGCTCCGGTCGCGCCGCGCTCCGGCACCCGCGGCATCCGTGCCGCCGGCCGCGTGGAACTGCTCAACCGCAAGACCGAGCAGGCCCATGTCATTCTCGGGATGCCGGGGATGTCGCGCTCGGACGACCGGCGCTGGGCCATGGGCGTGCTGAACACCGCCCTGGGCGGCGGGATGAGCTCCCGCCTCTTCCAGGAGGTCCGTGAGAAGCGCGGTCTGGCCTACAGCGTGTACTCGTACACCTCCGGGTTCGCCGACTGCGGGCTGTTCGGTGTCTATGCCGGCTGCCGCCCGAGCCAGGTGCACGACGTCCTCAAGATCTGCCGCGACGAACTCGACCAGGTGGCGTCCCACGGCCTCACCGACGACGAGATCCGCCGCGCGATCGGACAGCTGCGCGGGTCCACCGTCCTCGGCCTGGAGGACAGCGGCGCGCTCATGCACCGCCTCGGCAAGAGCGAGCTGTGCTGGGGCGAGCAGATGTCGGTCGACGAGATGCTCACGCGGATCGCGGCCGTCACCCCGGACGAGGTGCGCGAGGTGGCCCGCGAGGTGCTGGGCACCCGCCCCTCGCTGTCCGTCATCGGCCCCCTGAAGGACCGGCAGGCGGCCCGGCTGGACGACGTCGTCGCCTAGGCCCCCGCCCGGCGAACCACCGAAAGAGAGACGGGAAACGATGAGCAAGCTGCGCGTGGCCGTACTGGGAGCCCAGGGGCGCATCGGCTCCGAGGCCGTACGGGCCGTCGAGGCCGCCGAGGACATGGAGCTGGTCGCTGGCCTCGGCCGGGGCGACAAGCTGGAGACACTGGTCGAGACCGGTGCCCAGGTCGTGGTCGAGCTGACCACCCCCGGCGCGGTCATGGGCAACCTCGACTTCTGCGTGCGTCATGGCATGCACGCGGTGGTCGGGACGACCGGGTGGACCGACGAGCGCCTCGCGCAGCTGCGCACCTCGCTCGCCGCCTCGCCCGGGGCGGGCGTGCTCATCGCCCCGAACTTCTCCATCGGCGCGGTCCTGACCATGCGGTTCGCCCAGCAGGCGGCCCGCTTCTTCGAGTCGGCCGAGATCATCGAGCTGCACCACCCGAAGAAGGCGGACGCCCCGTCCGGCACCGCCGCCCGCACCGCCCAGCTGATCGCCCAGGCCCGGGAGGAGGCCGGCTGCGACCCGCAGCCGGACGCCACCACCACCGCGCTGGACGGCGCCCGCGGTGCGGACGTGGACGGCATCCCCGTCCACTCCGTACGGCTGCGCGGGCTGCTGGCGCACCAGGAGGTGCTCCTCGGCGGGGAGGGCGAGACGCTCACCATCCGCCATGACTCCCTCCACCACAGCAGCTTCATGCCGGGCATCCTGCTCGGTGTGCGCCGCGTGGTCACCACTCCGGGCCTGACCGTGGGCCTGGAAAACTTCCTCGACCTGGGCTGACGGGTATGGGCGGAAAGATCACGTACTTCTTCCTCGCCACCGTGCTGGTCATCGTCTTCGGCGTGGTGGCGCTGGAGGGCGTACTCCTGCTGATGACCGGCGAGCCGGCTGCCATGGGCATGGGCGCGGTGGCCTTCCTGCTGCCGGGCATCGGTGGCTGGTTCCTCTGGCACAACACCCGCTTCGCCCGCAACGCCCACCGGCTGGCGCACGCCCTGGAGGCCGAGGGCGGACTCCCGGTCGACGAGCCGGCGCGGACCCCCGGCGGCCGCATCGACCGGGACGCGGCCGACGCGGTCTTCGCCCGGCGGCAGGCCGAGACGGAGGACGCGCCCGGCGACTGGCGTACGTGGTTCCGGCTCGCGGTCGCCTACCACGACGCCCGGGACACCCCGCGCGCCCGCAAGGCGATGCAGCGCGCCATCGCGCTGCACGACAACAAGCCCGTACCGGCCGCCTGAGCCCGGTCCGGCCGACCTGGCCGGACCGGTCCTGGCCCGTACGGGCTCGATGCGGCGCCCGGGTGGGCGCCAGGAGGGGGCAGAGGCCCCCGGGCCTCAGTCGCGGTACTCCGCCGCCCAGGCCTCCAGCACATCCGCGGCCCGCTCGAACGCCTCTGGACGGGACAGAAAGTCGCCGTTGTGGTCCGTGATCAGAGGGCGCAGCGGCTCACCCTGCGTCCGCTCGATGATCAGCGACTGCCCCTGCACCGTCCGCGGCAGTCCCAGCCAGCGCACCGGCTCCTGGCGGGTACGCACGGCGGCGATGGCACTCCACGGCTCGGTCGCCGTACGCAGCAGATTCACCTGCCGCAGACCGTGCGCGCTGACCCACACGCCGACCCGCAGCAGCCGTACGGCAAAGGCGATCAGCACGGCGCCGAGCACCGCACAGGCCGCGGCGCCGGGCAGCGAGCCGGCCATCGCGATGATCATTGCGGAGATCAGCACGAACGAGGCGAGCAGCAAAAACACCGCCGCCGCCCCCACCCGCCACGGTCCGGGGCGGTAGGGACGGCGCCAATGGTCGGGCTCGTCATGCGGAAGGGCGGCCGAATCCGCGGCAGGGGTGTCGGGATCGAGGTCGCGGTCGGCCGTCAGGAAGGGCAGGGGCACGGCTGATCCTCACTCATGGGCAAGCTGACTGAAGCTTTGACCGGTGAGGCTATCCGGACCGGCGGGGCGGAACCACTTTGCGGCACGCCCCGCCCGCCCGTTCAGCGATGGGCAGCTTCGGAGTGATGCACCCGGCTCGACCCGGAACTGTCCTGCTGGAGCGCGGGAACGCCGAACAGCAGGGCGCCGGCCAGGCCGCCCACGACTGTCAGCGTGATGAGAGACTGGCCGAGGAGCTGCGCACGAGAGGCGCGCTGCCGCGGCGGGGGAGTGACATTGCTGCGGAACCGGTCTGCCTCGGCAACGAAGGCGAACGGGACGGGCTCTCGCCGGCGGAACATGAGCGGGCTCTCCTAGGAACCTCGAAGTGGGCACTGTCACAGGGTTAGACGTGTGTGGCGTCCGGTTGGTGCCCGTTTTCAGGGACTTCTGTGAAAAATATCAACGGCCGGTCCGTGTGCTGCTATACGACGCCCGTTTTGTGGCTAACGCGGCATCACGCCAGGTTTCCCGGACTGTCAGTGGCGGGCCGTAGGCTGGTCGCGCACGAGGATCGAACGGAAGGAACCGCCGGTGTCCCACACCCCCGCCGAGAGCACTGAGAGCCCCGACAGTGCAGCCGTCAGCTTCCGGAGCGAGGTGACGGTCGAGCTGGTCAAGCACAGTGCCGCGGACAGCGACGTGCTGTGGGCGGCCCGGGTCTCCACGGCAGGCGAGCAGTCCCTGGAGGAGCTCCAGAAGGACCCGGAGCGCTCCAAGGGCCTGATCAACTACCTCATGCGGGACCGGCACGGCAGCCCGTTCGAGCACAACTCCATGACGTTCTTCATCAGCGCGCCGATCTTCGTCTTCCGCGAGTTCATGCGGCACCGCGTCGGCTGGTCGTACAACGAGGAATCCGGCCGCTACCGCCAGCTGGATCCGGTCTTCTACGTCCCCGGCGAGGACCGCAAGCTCGTCCAGCAGGGCCGCCCCGGCAAGTACGAATTCGTCGAGGGCACTCCGGCGCAGCAGGAGCTCACCGGCCGCGTCATGGAGGATTCCTACCGCCGGGCCTACGAGGCGTATCAGGAGATGCTCGCCGCCGGCGTCGCCCGTGAGGTCGCCCGCGCGGTGCTCCCCGTCGGCCTCTTCTCCTCGATGTACGCGACCTGCAATGCCCGCTCCCTGATGCACTTCCTCGGTCTGCGCACCCAGCACGAGCAGGCGAAGGTGCCCTCCTTCCCGCAGCGAGAGATCGAAATGGTCGGCGAGCGGATGGAGGCCCACTGGGCCCAGCTCATGCCGCTCACGTACGGCGCATTCAATGCGAACGGCCGGATCGCTCCGTAAGGCCCAGGTTGCGGGCCGGATTCCGCGGCCCGCGGGACAGACGTGCGATGTGTCCGGATTGCGGCATTTTGAGAAGTTCATCTACGCTGAACAGACGGACCCGGCACTGCTTGAACCCCCGAGCAGGCAGTGCCGGAGTCCACATCCTTGCTCCCCAGAGGCGCAACCCGCGGTGAGCTACGAGTAGCGTGGGACCCATGGCTCCGACTTCCACACCGCAGACCCCCTTCGGGCGGGTGCTGACCGCGATGGTCACGCCGTTCACGCCGGATGGCGCTCTCGATCTCGACGGCGCGCAGCGGCTCGCTGCCCACCTGGTGGATGCCGGCAATGACGGCCTTGTCGTCAACGGCACCACCGGAGAGTCCCCGACCACCAGCGACGCGGAGAAAGCTCAGCTGGTGCGCGCGGTGGTCGATGCGGTGGGCGATCGGGCCTTTGTCGTCGCCGGAGCCGGTACCAACGACACCCGCCACAGCCTGGAGCTGGCCCGCGCCGCCCAGGACGCCGGCGCCCATGGCCTGCTCGCGGTGACGCCGTACTACAGCAAGCCCCCGCAGGAGGGCCTCCTGCGGCACTTCACGGCTATTGCGGACGCCACCGACCTGCCGGTCATGCTCTACGACATCCCGGGCCGCAGCGGTGTCCCGATCAACACCGAGACCATCGTCCGGCTCGCCGAGCACCCCCGGATCGTCGCCAACAAGGACGCCAAGGGCGACCTCGGCCGTGCCAGCTGGGCCATCGCCCGCTCCAGCCTCGCCTGGTACAGCGGTGACGACATGCTCAACCTCCCGCTGCTCTCGGTCGGCGCCGTCGGCTTCGTGTCCGTGGTCGGGCATATCGTCACCCCCGAGCTGCGCGCCCTCCTGGACGCCCACCTCAACGGTGACGTCACCAAGGCCACCGAGATCCACCAGAAGCTGCTGCCCGTCTTCACCGGCATGTTCCGCACCCAGGGCGTGATCACGACCAAGGCCGCCCTCGGCCTCCAGGGTCTGCCCGCAGGCCCGCTGCGGCTGCCGCTCGTGGAGCTCTCCCCCGAGGAGACCGAACAGCTCACGCGCGATCTCGCCGCCGGTGGGGTACACCTCTGACCACAGACTTCACAACTGAATACGGACCAACAACCGCCACATAGCAAGTGCACGAATGTCATGCGCGCCACGTGCCCTCGACGGCAGCGTGGCGTGTGTGGTGAGGAGAGTCTTTTGAGTCATCCGCATCCTGAGCTCGGCGCCCCGCCGAAGCTTCCCAAGGGTGGCCTGCGGGTCACCCCCCTCGGCGGCCTGGGTGAAATCGGCCGCAACATGACGGTCTTCGAATACGACGGCCGGCTTCTGATCGTCGACTGCGGAGTGCTTTTCCCCGAGGAGGAGCAGCCCGGAATCGACCTGATCCTGCCGGACTTCACGTCCATCAGGGATCGCCTCGACGACATCGACGGCATCGTGCTCACCCACGGCCACGAGGACCACATCGGTGGTGTCCCCTATCTCCTGCGCGAGAAGCCGGACATCCCCCTCATCGGTTCGAAGCTGACCCTCGCCCTCATCGAGGCCAAGCTTCAGGAGCACCGCATCCGCCCCTACACCCTCGAGGTGAAGGAAGGGCACACGGAGCGGATCGGCTCCTTCGACTGCGAGTTCGTCGCGGTCAACCACTCCATCCCCGACGCCCTGGCCGTCGCCATCCGCACCCCCGCGGGCATGGTCGTGCACACCGGCGACTTCAAGATGGACCAGCTCCCGCTGGACCGCCGCCTGACCGACCTTCCCGCCTTCGCGCGGCTCGGCGAGGAAGGCATCGACCTTCTCCTCTCCGACTCCACGAACGCCGAGGTCCCGGGCTTCGTCCCGCCCGAGCGGGACATCTCCAATGTCCTGCGCACGGTGTTCGCGAACGCCCAGAAGCGCATCATCGTGGCCAGCTTCGCCAGCCATGTGCACCGCATCCAGCAGATCCTCGACGCGGCGCACGAGTACGGCCGCCGGGTGGCCTTCGTCGGCCGTTCGATGGTCCGCAACATGGGCATCGCCCGCGAGCTGGGGTATCTGAAGGTCCCCGCGGGCCTGGTCGTCGACGTCAAGACTCTCGACGATCTTCCCGACGACGAGGTCGTGCTGGTCTGCACGGGTTCCCAGGGCGAGCCGATGGCCGCCCTCTCCCGGATGGCCAACCGCGACCACCAGATCCGGATCGTCCAGGGCGACACCGTGATCCTGGCGTCCTCCCTCATCCCGGGCAACGAGAACGCGGTCTACCGCGTGATCAACGGCCTCACCCGATGGGGTGCGGACGTCGTTCACAAGGGCAATGCCAAGGTCCATGTCTCGGGCCACGCCTCGGCCGGCGAGCTGCTGTACTTCTACAACATCTGCAAGCCGAAGAACCTCATGCCGGTACACGGCGAATGGCGCCATCTGCGCGCCAACGCCGAGCTGGGTGCGCTGACCGGTGTACCGAAGGACCGGATCGTCATCGCCGAGGACGGGGTCGTGGTCGACATGGTCAACGGCGTTGCCAAGATCGTCGGCAAGGTTCAGGCGGGCTATGTCTACGTCGACGGCCTCTCGGTCGGCGATGTCACGGAAACCCACCTGAAGGACCGCCGCATCCTGGGCGACGAAGGCATCATCTCGGTCTTCGTGGTCGTGGACAGCAGCACCGGCAAGATCGTCGGCGGCCCGGACCTGCATGCGCGTGGTTCCGGCATCGAAGACTCCGCTCTGCTGGGCGTGGCCCCCAAGATCGATGAGGCCTTGGCCAAGGCGGCCCAGGACGGCGTCGCGGACGCGCACCAGCTCCAGCAGCTGATCCGCCGCTCGGTCGGCAAGTGGGTCTCGGATAACTACCGCCGCCGCCCGATGATCCTCCCCGTGGTCGTCGAGGTCTGACGCACAGAGCCACACGAAGTACTCAAGTCGGAGCGGGGCGCCCGGATTTGCATCCGGGCGCCCCGCTCCAGTACGTTTACGTCTCCTCCTGATCGGGAAGCGCCGCACGCTTGTGCGTACGGAGCGCCTCGTGTAACCAGGCGGAATTCCGGCACAGAGCAATCTGATAAAGTCGGATCAGCCGAAAGGCAAACCCCCTCCGACGGGAAATCGGACCGAATGAGAACCGGCAACGGAACGAAATCGGGTCTGATAGAGTCGGAAAGGCCGGAAAGCGAAAGCCGGACGGCCGACCCGCTCCGACAGGGGCCAGAGACGGAAACG